>JAUXRN010000056.1 GCA_030681835.1 Actinomycetota bacterium | reverse complement strand
AGCGGCGCTGGCCGTCGATGAAAATGCATACCTGGGACAAATCCAGCCTCAGCCGGAGCAACACTTGGGGCAAGGCCGGAGTGCGCTCTGGACTTTGCCTGATGTGGCGACTCAATATCGACCATTGCAGGCCACTCCCGCGATGCAAGCCGCCTTGCAGGCGCAGCAGGAAGGCCGCTTTATCGAGGCGCTGATACTGCTCGAAGACGCGGGTAAAAGCGCCCAAGCCAGCGCCCATGCCAACACCGAGACCAGCACCGAGGCAAAGGCTGAGCTGAATCTGTTGCACGCCAGTTTTTTGCTGCAAGGCATGCAGTCCCAGCAGGCGATAAAAATACTGGCGCCTTTGCTTGCCGATGCACAATATGCTGCGGATGCCTATGCGCTCACCGCGATGGCGCGCCTGCAGCAGGGGCAAATGCAGCAGGCGCTGGATGCCGCGCAACATGCGCAAGACCAGGGAAAAGTCCAGAAGAAAGATATGCAGGGCGGTCTGTTGCCGCCTCTGGCGCTGTCTTATGCTTTGCAAGGAATGGGGCGTTTGGCGGAAGCGCGCGATGTGATGCACGGCTTTAATGCCCCAATTTCGAACGCCAGCCCGTCGAATACCGCCACGCCGCAACACGCGGTTGCATTGGCGCGCGAGGCCGAGCTCGACCTGACGCTCGACCAGGTTCAGCCGGCCGTGGCGTTGGTGCATCAGGCGAAAGTAGTGGAAGCCGCGCACCCCTACGTCATCTCCGTGGGCGGACTGGCCCATCTGATAGCCGGGCAAGCACGGGAGGCCAAGGCCGCGTTTGAAACCGCCTTGCAGCGCGACCCGAAAGATGCCAAGGCATTATTCGGCCTGGGCCTGGCCGAAATCAAGCTGGGCAACTTCCCGGCCGGGCAGAAACAATTACAGGCGGCGAATGAAGCCGATCCCGGCAACGCTCTGATCCTCACCTATCTCGGACGCGCGCAACAGCAAGCCGGCCAGACCGAGGCGGCCATGGCAAGCTTTGACAGCGCCCAGCAAGCCGACCCCAAAGACCCCACCCCCTGGCTGTATCAGGCACAGGCAGCATTGCAGGCCAACCGTCTGCCGGACGCCCGCGAAAGCTTGCGCCAGGCACAGGCGCGGAGCGCATACCGGCAGGTTTATCGCGGCGAACATCTGCTCAGCGAAGACGAACAATTATTGCAGGCCAATCTCGCCGAGGTACAGCGTCAATTGGGATTGGACAGTCTCGCTTTTTACACCTTGACCGCTTCGGCCAGCGAAAAAAATGCGGCCAACTTGAGGAACCAAGCCGATCTTCTGCAAGGACAGCGCTTCGGCGAATCGGCGCGGCGCAGCCTGCTGCT
>JAUXRN010000047.1 GCA_030681835.1 Actinomycetota bacterium | reverse complement strand
CACCTGATCATCTACGGCCAGCGCACGGCCGACGGCAGGATCGCCTTCGGGGGACGGGGCGCGCCGTATCACTTTCGGTCACGGATCACGGCGGACCAGGACCGCAACGCGCATGTGCACCGGGCGCTGTGGGAGGTGCTGGTGGACCTGTTCCCCGTGCTGCACGACGCCCGCGTCACGCACACGTGGGGAGGTCCGTTGGGGGTGCCGCGGGACTGGTGGGCCTCCTGCGGGCTCGATCGTGCCACGGGACTGGCGTGGGCCGGCGGATACGTCGGTGACGGCGTCGGCACGTCGAACCTGGCCGGGCGCACGCTCGCGGACCTCATCACGGAACGGGCGAGCGACCTGGTCACCCTGCCGTGGGTCAATCACCGCTCGCGGGGCTGGGAGCCCGAGCCGCTGCGATGGCTGGGGGCCAACGTCGGACTGCGCGTGATGACGAGCGCGGACGTGGTCGAGGCCCGCACCGGCAGGCCTTCGCGGCGCGCTGCCCTATTCGCCAGGAAGATCGGGCACTAGGGGCGGCCGGCCGCCAGGTACGAGGTCTTCGATGTCGTGAAGAACTCCACGGCAGCGGTGCCCTGCTCCCTCGGCCCGTGGCTGCTCTCCCCGCGACCGCCGAACGGGACGTGGAAGTCGACGCCCGCCGTAGGCAGGTTGACCATCACCATGCCGGCCTTGCTCGCGCGCCGGAAGTGCGCGGCCTCGGCCAGGTTCGTGGTGCAGATTCCGGCCGACAGGTTCATCGTGCTCGCGTTTGCCGCGGCAACGGCTTCCTCGTAGTCGGCGACGCGCACCACCGAGACGACGGGCCCGAAGACCTCCTCGCGGCTGATCGTGCTGTCCACGGTCGCGCCCAGGGCGAGCGCCGGTTCCAGGAAGTGCCCGGCGTCGCCGAGCCGTCGGCCACCGATGACGTCGGCGCCCTCCGCGGCGGCGATGGCGAGGTAGCGCTCGTCCTGCTCGAGCTGGGACGCATCGACGACCGGTCCCATGTCGATGCCATTGGCCCTGGCGTCCCCCACCCGCCAGCCGGCCAGACGACTCCGGATGCCGGCCACGAGGGCGTCGTGGATGCCGTCCGTCGCGACGAGCACGGATGAGGCCGTGCACCGCTGGCCGGTAGAGCCGAAGCCGCCCTGCACCAGGCATTCGACCGCAACCCCCAGGTCGGCCTTGTCGGTGACGACGAGCGGGTTCTTGCCGCCGAGCTCGAGCTGGACCTTGGTGCTGCGCCCGGCAAGCGCCTCAAGGATCCGGCGGCCGGTCTCCACGGATCCCGTGAACGTCACGGCAGCGACGGACGGGTGCCCGGTCAGCGCCGATCCCACCTGGGAGCCGCGGCCCAGGACGAGGTTGAGCACCCCAGGCGGCAGGCCGGCCCGGTTGAGGATGTCCACCAGCTCCCACGCGGAGGCCGGGACCAGCTCGGCTGGCTTGAACACGACGGTGTTGCCGAATGCGAGAGCGGGCGCGATCTTCCATGCCGGGATGGCGATGGGGAAGTTCCACGGCGTGATCACGGTGACCACCCCCAGCGGCTCCCGGGTCACGGTGATCTCTACGCCAGCGCGCACGGAGTCCACGGCCTGGCCGTGCGGCTGGAGGGCCACGCCCGCGAAGTACTTCAGGATCTGGCCGGCCCGGACGACCTCGCCGCGCGCCTCGGCCAGGGTCTTGCCCTCCTCGCGCGCGAGCAGGTCGCCGAGCTCGTCGGCTCTCGCGAGGACCTCGCTGCCAGCCCGGTCCAGGACCTCGGCCCGCTGCCACGGAGTTGTCGCTGCCCACCCGGGGAAGGCAGTCGCGGCGGCGTCCACCGCGGCGACGGCGGTGTCGAGGTCGCCCATGCTGGCCACCGCCACCACGTCAGTCGGATCGGACGGGTTGAGGTCGGGCTGCTCGGCGGAGCCGGCATAACGCGCACCGGCCACCACGGATGCGAGCACCCGCGACGTCATCGGTAGGCCGCGATCCCCGTAAGCGCCTCGCCCACGACGAGGGTGTGCATCTCGTTCGTGCCCTCGTAGGTGTACACCGACTCAAGGTTGTTCATGTGGCGGATCACGGGGTACTCCAGCGTGATCCCGTTGCCGCCGAGGATGCCACGGCACTCGCGGGCAATCGCCAGGGCCTCGCGGGCATTGTTGAGCTTGCCGACGCTGACCTGCTCGGGACGCAGCAGGTGCTCATCCTTCAGCCGGCCGAGGTGCAGCGCCAGCAGCATGCCCTTGCCCAGCTCGAGCGCCATGTCGGCCAGCTTGCGCTGGGTCAGCTGGAAGCCGGCGATCGGACGGTCGAACTGCTCGCGGCTGATCGCGTAGTCGATCGCTGTCTCCAGGCAGTCGCGGGCGGCGCCCATCGTGCCGAACACGATGCCGAAACGTGCCTCGTTCAGGCACGAGAGCGGGCCACGCAGGCCGCGCACTCCTGGAAGCACGGCATCGCCCGGCAACCGCAGCCCGTCGAAGACGAGCTCACTCGTGACCGATGCACGAAGCGAGAGCTTCTTGTGGATCTCGCGCGCACTGAAGCCAGGCGCGTCGGTCGGGACGACGAATCCCCTGATGCCGTCGTCGGTCTGCGCCCACACCACGGCCACGTCGGCCACGTTGCCGTTGGTGATCCACATCTTCGACCCGTCGATCACCCAGTCATCCCCGTGGCGACGTGCGCTGGTGCGCATCCCGCCGGGGTTCGATCCGAAGTCCGCCTCGGTGAGCCCGAAGCAGCCGATTGCCTCGCCCGTCGCCATGCGCGGCAGCCACTCCTGCTTGTGCTCCTCGCTGCCGAACGCGTGGATCGCGTACATAGCCAGCGATCCCTGGACGCTCACGAGGGATCGGATGCCGGAGTCACCGGCCTCGAGCTCCACGCAGCCCAGCCCGTAGGCGACCGCCGAGGTGCCCTGGCAGCCGTACCCCTCCAGGTGCATGCCGAGCACGCCGAGGGTGCCCAGCTCGCGTGCCAGCTCGCGGGCGGGGATGCGGCCGTCCTCGAACCAGTCGGCCACCAGCGGCTTGATCTCTGTCTCGACGAACGTTCGAACGACGTCGCGGATGGCCCGTTCCTCCTCGGACAGGAGGTGGTCGAAGGAGATCAGGTCAAGTGGTGATTGCGGCACGACGGGCATGTGTCCCTCTCAATGCGGATCCAATTCGCGGATTGTATCCAATCCACGGAATGGCGGCGATGCAGGTCCCCCCTGTCGTTCGAGGATCGCCCGCACCGTGACCACCGAGTGGGCCCGATGCGCCTCGTGCCGGTCGATGACGTGCTGCGGGTGTCCCGCGCGCAGCGCCTCGACGATCCCGGCGTGCTCATCAGCAACCCGGGACCGGTTCGCCTCCTGCTGGAAGTACAGCGCTCGGTAGGCGTCCGTGGCATCCCAGAGCTGGTGCAGCAACCGGGACAGCCGCGGGAGTCCGGCCGCATCGAAGATCGCGAAATGGAAGCGGCGATTGGCCGCGGTCATGGCCAGGACGTCGCCGGCCGCTGCGGCCCGGTCCACGTCAGCCGAGAGAGCCGCGAGGGCGTCGACGTCGGGCTCGGTGAGGGCTGGCACGGCCACCCGCAGCGCCTCCGCCTCGAGAAGGGAGCGCAGGCGGTACACCTCGAGCAGGTCCCCCACGCTCAACTCCGCGATGAAGTAGCCGCGGTGCGGGTGGTAGACCACCTGCCCCTCTGCCTCCAGCATCTTCAGGGCCTCGCGGACGGGCACCCGGCTCACCCCGTACCGCTCGGCCAGCGCTTCCTGGACGACCTGGTCGCCGGGGCCGAGGTCACCCGTGAGGATGTCGGTTCGCAGCCCGACGAGCACGGCATCCTGGGCGGTGGGCCTGCGTGGGGCGGTCATGCCGGCGCTCCGGGCAGGCCCAGCATGGCCAGCACCTCTGCCCGGTCCTCCCCGATCCCAGGCGGCGCGCCGCGGTAGGCGATGGGGGTCGCGGAGAAGCGCACCGGGTTCGCCACCTGGCGCACCCGACGATGCCCGTCGACGAGCGTCACGACGGGCTCGAGCCCGAGCCGCTCGGCCAAGGCGAACCCCTGCGCGACGTCGTTGATGGGACCGCATGGGACCCCGACTGCCGTGAGGTCCGCCTGCCAGGCGTCCGCATCGCGCTCGCCGAGCCGGGCGTCGAGCAATGCGCGGAGCGCCATGCGGTTCCGCACGCGCGCGCTGTTCGTCGCGAACTGGGGGTCGGCCGCGATCTCCGGCAGGCCGATGACCTCGGCCAATCGGGCGAACTGCCCGTCGTTGCCGACGGCGAGCACCATCGATCGATCGCGGGCGGCAAGCACCTCGTACGGCGCGATCGATGGATGGGCGTTCCCCAGGCGGCCCGGCACGACGCCGGCCCCGACGAAGGCCGAGGCCTGGTTGACCAGGCTGGACTGCAGGGCGCCAAGCAGGGTCACCTCGAGATGCTGGCCGATGCCGGTGGCCTCCCGGTGGCGCAGTGCGGCGAGGATCCCCACCGTCGCGTGCAGCCCCGTCAGGACATCCACCACCGCGACCCCCGCCTTGGTGGGCTCGGCATCGCCCGTGATGCTCATCAGCCCGCCCATGGCCTGGACCAGCAGGTCGTACCCCGGCAGGTCCGCCCCGGCCCTCGGCCCGAAGCCGCTGATCGAGCAGTACACGATCCCGGCGTTGCCCGCCCGGACCGTGCCGTAGTCCAAGCCGAACCGGGCAAGCCCGCCCGGCTTGTAGTTCTCCACGAGCACGTCGGCGCGCCGCGCCAGCGCCTCCGCGACCTCGCGATCACCTGGTGCGCCTAGGTCGAGGTCGATCGACTTCTTGCCGCGGTTGACGGACTGGAAGTAGGTCGACTGGCCGTCCGGGGCGAACGGCGGGCCCCACGCCCGGGTGTCGTCGCCGACGACCGGGCGCTCGACCTTGATGACGGTGGCGCCGAGGTCGGCGAGCAGCATCGTGGCATAGGGACCGGCCAGCACCCGCGAGAAGTCGGCGACCAGGACCCCGTCCAGCGTTCCCGTCATGGCGGGATTGTATCCAATCCCGCTACCCGGAGCGCGGAGCCAGGAACGGGGTGATCGCCTCGAGCACGCCGGGGTCCTCGATCGTGCTCGGCGCGGGCTCCGGTCGGCCGTCGGCGATGCCCCGCATCGTCCGCCGAAGGATCTTGCCCGATCGGGTCTTCGGCAGTCCCGGCACGACGACCACCTCCTTCAGCGCGGCGACCGGGCCGATCTGGTTCCTGACCGCTGCCACCACCTGGCGCTCCAACTCGGCCGGGTCGATTCCCGCGCCCGCCTTCAGGACGACGAACGCCCGCGGCACCTGGCCCTTGAGGTCGTCGTGAACACCGATCACCGCGCACTCGGCGACCAGGGGGTGGCTGGCCACGACGGCCTCCATCGAGCCGGTCGACAGTCGGTGCCCGGCCACGTTGATGACGTCGTCGGTGCGACCCATGACGAAGACGTACCCGTCGTCGTCGAGGTATCCGCCGTCGCCCGTCGTGTAGTAGCCAGGGAAGGCACGCAAGTAGGAGTCCACGAAGCGGTCGTCGTCCCCCCACAGGGTCGGCAGGGTGCCGGGCGGCAACGGCAGCCGGATCACGATCGACCCGTCCTGGCCGGCCGGCATCTCGATGCCCTCCGCATCGACGATGCGGATGTCGTAGCCCGGAACGGGCACTGTCGGCGAGCCAGGCTTGATCGGCATCGGCTGCAACCCGCGCAGGTTGGCCGCGATCGGCCAGCCGGTCTCGGTCTGCCACCAGTTGTCGACGATCGGGATGCCGAGGCGCTCGGCTGCCCAGTGGTACGTATCGGGGTCAAGCCGCTCCCCGGCGAGGAACAGCGTGCGCAGGGTCGACAGGTCGTGGCCCGCAATGAGCCCCCCCTCGGGATCCTCGCGCTTGATCGCGCGGATCGCGGTGGGGGCCGTGAACAGCCCGGCCACCCCGTAGTCGGCGACCACTCGCCAGAAGGCCCCCGCGTCGGGGGTGCCGACCGGCTTGCCCTCGTAGAGGACCGTGGTGGCCCCGCTGATCAGCGGCGCGTACACGATGTAGGAGTGGCCAACCACCCAGCCGACGTCGGAGGCTGCCCACCAGGTGTCGTCGGGGGTCATCCCGTACACGGCGTCGAACGACCACGCCATCGCCACGGCATGTCCGCCGTTGTCGCGTACCACGCCCTTCGGACGGCCCGTGGTGCCCGACGTGTA
>JAUXRN010000040.1 GCA_030681835.1 Actinomycetota bacterium | reverse complement strand
CAGGCGGAGCGCTGCGGCTACCTGCGCGCCTGGTACGCGGAGCACCACAACATGGCGACGATCGCCTCGTCGGCCACCGCCGTGCTCATCGCCCATGTGGCTGCTCACACCGAACGGATCCGGGTCGGGGCGGGCGGGGTGATGCTGCCCAATCACGCGCCGCTCATGATCGCGGAGCAGTTCGGAACACTGGCCACGCTGCATCCTGGACGGATCGACCTGGGCCTCGGGCGTGCTCCAGGGACCGATCAGGGCACGATGCGGGCGCTCAGGCGCGATCCGATGGCCGCCGACTCCTTCCCGCAGGACGTGCTCGAGCTGCAGGGCTACCTTGCCGACGAGACGCTGATGCCGCACGTGTACGCCACCCCGGGCCGTGGCACCCACGTGCCTCTCTACATCCTCGGGTCATCCCTGTTCGGCGCCCAGCTCGCGGCGATGCTGGGCCTTCCGTATGCGTTTGCCTCCCATTTCGCCCCGACCTCGCTGACCGACGCCGTGGCGATCTACCGGGAGCGGTTCCAGCCTTCCGCCCAGCTGGATCGTCCCTACGTCATCGCCTCGGTGAACGTCGTCGCGGCCGACACCGATGCCCAGGCGTTGGAGCAGCGCGAACGAAGGCGCCGTGGGCTGGCCCGATCCCTATTCGGCCGCCCCGGCGCCCCGTTGGCCGACCACGAGGTCGAGGCCGTCCTGGCAGGCCCACAGGGCCATGCCGTCGACCAGATGATGACGTACAGCGCGGTGGGGCAGCCCACGGCGGTGCGCGAGTACCTCGACGCCTTCCGGCAGCACGCAGACGCCGACGAGCTGATGGTGGTGACGCTCGGCGACGGGATCGAGGTGCGACTGCGGTCCCTGGAGTTGCTGGCCGAGGCGATGGATCTCGGGCCTGATGACAACAATTCCGCGTCTCCTGCATCCACGGGGGCCTAGGACGGCGAAGAAGGAGTGGAGGCCTAGCCGGCCGCCTTTCCATCCGATACCCGAAGGAGCCCCGAATGAGGAAGACCCTTGCCGTCGCTGGAGCGGCAGTGGCCACCAGCCTGCTGCTCGCCGCCTGCGGGAGCAGCACCAGTTCGTCGGAGTCGACGGCAGCGGCATCGTCCGCCGCCGCTTCCGAGAGCGCGATGGCCTCTGAGGAAGCCATGGCGCAGGACATCGTGACCATCGCCAGCACGACGGACGGCTTCGCCACCCTCACGGCCGCCGTCACGGCTGCCGGACTGGTCGAGACCCTGCAGGGTCCCGGGCCGTTCACCGTGTTCGCCCCCACGGACGAGGCCTTCGCCGCGCTGCCGGCGGGCGTGCTCGACAAGCTCCTTCTTCCGGAGAACAAGGACACGCTCGTCAAGATCCTGACGTACCACGTCGTCCCCGGCGCCGTGATGGCCGCTGACGTGACGGATGGGGACGTCGCGACGGTCGAAGGGCAGACAGTCGCCCTATCGACGGCTGACGGAGTCACCGTGAACGGTGCCACCGTGGTGCAGGCCGACGTGGTCGCATCAAACGGCGTCATCCACGCCATCGACGCCGTGATCCTGCCCCCGGACGTGGACCCGGCCGCCCTCTAGTCCCACGGCCTTCGTCGGCCAGCAAGCCGGCCCCTCGCTTCCCAAGCGGGGGGCCGGCTTGCTGCCAGGCCTAGGCGCGCAAGGAGTCGACGGCCCGTGCCACCCTGATGGAATCGCGGGGCGGCAGCACCCAGCCGCCCTCCCCTCGGATGGCGGCGCTCACGTCCTCGAACATGACCTGGTAGGCATCGACCTCGGGGAACGACTCGGCGTGCCCGTCCACCCACACGTCCGTCGCCTTGCGCCAAGAAGCCCAGGCCTCGTCGTCCTCGACCCGGATCTGGCCTGCGGTGCCGTGGAGGGTGAGCCGCTGCGACGCGGGCATCGCGAAACTGCCGATCACCGTGGCCCGGCTGCCACTGCCCCAGCCCAGAGTCGCCTTGGTCGTGAGGTCGACGTCCACGCCTCCGAGGGTGCGGTCGACGTCGACGACCGCGAGGCGCTCCACTGTCGGCAGGCAGGCGAACAGCCCGTGCAGCGGGTAGATGCCCACGTCGTACAGGGCGCCACCACCGCGCGAGGCCTCGAGCCGGTAGTTGCCCTCGGTCACCCCGTCGAACGTGAAGGTGCCGAGATAGGAGGTCACCTCACCGAGGCTGCCGTCCGTGGCGAGCTGCACGATCCGACGCATCCGGGGATGCCACCGCGTCCACACGGCCTCGACGAGGAGCACACCGGCCGCCTCGGCCCGCGCGAAGGCCGCCTCGGCCTCTCCCGCGGTCATGACCAGCGGCTTCTCGCACAGGACGTGCTTGCCCGCCTCGATGCACGCATCGATCCATGGCAGGTGGGCGTCGTTGTTCAGGCAGATGTAGACCGCATCGATGGCGGGGTCCTCGACCACGGCGGCATAGGCGTCGAAGGCCCGCTCCGCACCCGTGGCCCGGGCCCGCCCGAGGTCGCTGGCCGCAGCGGCCGCGAACCGTGCTCCCGCCGCATTGTGCAGCGCCGCACCCGTTGCCTGGTTGACCAGCCAGCCGGCCCCGAGCACTCCCCATCGCACATCGCTCATCGCAACAGCCGAGGCGTGACAGGGCGCCCGAGATCGCCTGCCGACTCCTCTGCGGCCTGCATGACGGCGACGACGTCGCGGGACTGTCGAGCCGACACCTGCATAGGGGCACCGGTGGCCAGGTGGTCGGCCAGCTCACGATGGAACTCATGCGCCGGCACCTTGTCGAGCGGCACCTCGACTCGGCTGCCGTCCGGGCCGTACTGGAACAGCCGCGCGGGCAGGTCGGCCACCGCTGGCTCGGCCTGCGGGTCCCACTCCCCGACGATCGCGCCGGCAGTACCCAGCACGTGATACTTAGGCCGGCGGGCGGCCGACAGGTCCGAGTGCACGAAGGTCGCCTGCGTGCCGTCCACGAAGGTGAGCACGACTGAGGCATGGTCGGCGTTGGTCACGTGCGTCCAGTGCCGCTTGTGGTTGACCCCCGAGACGTGGGCGACGGGCGCGTCGAAGACATCGAGGATCTGGTCGAGGAAGTGCGAGCCCCAGTCGAAGACCGCCCCGCCGGAGACCTCGACGTCGGAATGCCAGAAGTCACAGGGCCGCGAGTAGCCACCCACGAAGCTGTCGTACTGGAACACCTCCCCGATCGCTCCCTCGCGCAGCAGCCGGCGCATGGTCACGAAGTCGGGGTCGAACCGCCGGTTCTGGTACACGACCAGCGTCAGTCCACCGTCGGCGGCCACGGCCATGAGCTCGTCGCACTGGTCGGCGGTCAGGGCCATCGGCTTCTCGAGGACGACGTGGATCCCACGGTTCAGCGCGGCGAGGGCCCACTCGTAGTGGGTGTTCGGGGGCGTGGAGACGACGACGACGTCCACGAGCCCGGAGTCGAGCATCAGCGTCGCGTCGTCGAAGGGCTGCGCATCGCGTGCCAGCTCCAGGGCGGCCGCGATCCGGTCGGGGTTGGTGTCGCATACGGCGGTGAGCTTCCATCCCTCGATCGACTGGACGGCGAGGTTGTGCTCATGCCCGATCGCGCCGTACGCCAGAAGGCCAACACGCATACCGTGCACGGTATTGCATACTCATGATCCCCGCTCGCACAGCGATCTGCCCGGCGGTAGGCGGGCACGGTCGTGCAGGCAGCACGCGACGGTGGGGCCCGCTGCACCACATCGCCGTGCGATGCAACGGGACCACTCCCCGTGGGGCGGGTCGGGCTCGAACCGACGACGACCAGATCATGAGTCTTCCCGTGCCCGGTAGCGCCCTCTCATTCCCCGTCGTACCCGCTCGCTGATGCCTATACCGAGCGGGCGCGCAGCTGGATCCTCGCGTCGAGGTCTGCCAGTTCGTCGAGCAGCACACCAGCACCCCAAACCTGGTTGCGCTTGCGGTCGGTCAGTGGGCGCAGGATGCCCACTGACTCGAGACGGTCGATGGCCGCGTAGGCGACGCTCGTGCCTGCGTCCAGCACGGATTCGGCGTCTGCAGCGGAGATCACGGGCTGGGTGAGCAGGTGCTGCAGCAGCAGCGTGGCAGCACTGCCGCGTCGGGTCCGGCCGAGCTCGGCGAGCCACTGGTCGGGCAGTTCCCGGATGCGGGAGGCGGTCACGTTCGATTCCACGGCTGCCACGAACGCTGCGTGTGAGAAGAGATCGACGATCGGCTCCAATCTGCCCTCCCGGTAGGCGTCGAGCGCGCTGAAGTAGGTATCCCGGCGAGCCACCAGTGCTGACGCGATGGGCACGACGACAGTGGACGTCGTTCCTCGTGCCCTCAGGATCGCGTTGACGAGAGCCCTGCCGATGCGACCATTGCCGTCCGTGAACGGGTGCAGGGTCTCGAACTGGGCGTGCGCGATGGTCGCCTGCAGGAGGCTCGGTATGTCGTCACGATTCGCGAACGTAAGGAGGTCGGCGAGCAGATCATCGAGCAGGTCTGGCGGAGGAGGCACGAGGAAAGCTCCTCGCGGGGAGTAGTCGCTTCCACCCACCCAATTCTGGACATCGCGGACCCGCCCCGCGTACGGTTCCTCTCCCGGGTCATTGGCCATCAGCCGCCGGTGAGCGGCCAGCAAATCCTCGAGCTCAATCCGCCGTGACGTTGTTGCGGCAGCGATGAGGCCATCCATGGCGTGCGATGCGGCCACCATGGAAACGGCGGATGAGTTCGCCCGGCTGCCATGCAGGGCACGGGCGTAGTCATCGACGCTGGCGCTTATGTTTTCGATCTTGGACGATGCCACGGACTCCGTGCGCAGCAGTAGTCCGCTCAATGCCGACAAGACCGGCCCGTGGGCGACATCTAGGGCAGCGACGGAGCGTGCGGCGGTGTCGAGGTCTTCCGCGATGTCGGCGGGTATCGCCAGGTCGAGATCCGCAATGCGCGCTGGGATGGTGACGTCGATCTGCTCCACAATCCGGTCCTCGCGCGTTCCAGCACGCTGCCGCTGGCGCCACGGACGCGGTTCACTGCCGGCGGCCGGGATGCGGAACATTGAATAAGGGTAGCGCTATTCCGCTCTATTTACATTATCCCGGAATAGCGCTCTATTCCGTAGGCGGAATGGATGGCCGTGACGCCTGACGCGTCCCGCGCGGTGTCACCTGTCAGGCAGGCCGGTCGACTGCTCGATGAGCGCTCGGATGCGAGCGGCAACGTCAGTGGGCACGGCTTCATCGGAGTCTCGGTCTCTGCCGACCGCCTCGCGCACGCCGACCAAGCCCGCATAGAGCGGCGGACACGTCGGGCAGGTCTCGAGGTGCTTCTCCAGCAGGGCTCGGTCGCGCTCTGCGAGGTCGTCGTCCATGTAGTCGCTGACGCGGCTGCGGGCATCCCAGCACCTCAGCGGCACCTCGGGCGTGGGCTCTGGGGCAGCGCCGCTGTCGAGTTCGCTCACAAGCATCATCCGCCCTCTCCTCAGTCTCTGCTTGGCCGCCGGCAGTTGGATTCCCTGGATCTCGGCGACGTCGATCATGCGCATTCCCTCGCCGTCGTGCAGCACCACGGCTGATCGATACGTGAGCGGAAGCCGGAGGAGCGCGTCCCGCAGCTGGTCCCGCAAGTCTGCTCGCTCGACCACGACGGAGGAGTCGATCGTGTAGGCGTCGTTGCTCCACATGAGCTCCACCGCCTCGATTCCCTCGTCGTCCATGTCCGTGGGCAGTTCCGCCTTCCGGCGAGACGCGTCCACGGCCAGGTTGTGCATGATCCGGTGTAGCCAGGTCGCCAGCGTCGACCGAGCGTCGAACGTCGCGAAGCGCTCGAGGGCACGAACGACGGTGTCCTGGACGAGGTCCTCGGCCTGGCCCTGATCCCGGGTCAACGTGCGCGCGTAGCGCAGGAGCCCGGGCACCTCGTCCACGAGGCGCTCCGCGCCAGCGGCTGGCCCCATACTGCCCTGCGACGGATCGGTCATGGCACCAACGCTACGAACGCTCGTGACGGTATCCGCCGCAGGACATGCGCGGTCAGGAGTTCGTTACCTTGCACGTGCTCATTCCGAAGACCCGGTACAGCGGGCAAAAGCCGGTCGCGGCCGTCACCAGCATGATGGCGGCGACGACGAACAGGATGATGGCGAGGGCGCTGCTCGCGCCGACGACGAAGGCGACAACGGCGGAGGCGACGGCGATGACGACGCGGATGACGCGATCCATGGGGCTCTCGTTCCTGGACATGGGGTGGATCCCTTCTCATAGGTTCTCTTGCTCCATAGACGCAGAATCCCGCTCTAGGGATACACAGTCGTCCGCCTCGAGATCCGATCGGGCACGCTGAACGGCCCTAGGCGGTGTTGAGTTTGGCCTACGTAGGGCGTCACCCTGTGCGGGCGGCGGCCGCCCCATTTGTCGGATATGAGCGTGCGGCAGGCGTTGGCGACCTTCACCCACCGGTTGATCCAAGGTCCAGGGAAATGCCCTCCGGGCCAACAGGACCTGTCCGTTCCATAGCCGTGCGAGAGCGAAGGGATGCGAGGTCACGAGCGGTGCCTCGCCGCCGGACGGGTGACGCCGACTTCCGCTGTGCTACAACGGTCTTCGGTGGTGGGGCGGGTCGGGCTCGAACCGACGACGACCAGATTATGAGTCCTTTCCCGGCGAAAATACTGGTTGCGCTGCAACAACTTTCGGAGATATTGTCATCATCGTGCCATTGCCGTGCCACTTGTTGAGCCCAAGAGGAACGACGAGAGGACAGGTCTGAAGGAATACGAACAGGGGGTGCCGTGGTCGCGAAGAAGCCGCGCAAGAGCACGTTCGGCAACGTGCGGCAGCTGCCGTCCGGGCGCTATCAGGTGCGTTACACCGCCAGCGATGGCCTCCAGCACACCGCGCCGCGCACGTACGGGACCAAGGCCGACGCCAACGCCTACCTCGCCACGGTCCACTCCGATCTCGTCCGAGAGACCTGGAAGGCACCCAGGCACGCACGCATCTCCCTCGGGGAGTTCGGCCGGACCTGGATCGACCAGCGGCCCATCAAGGCCTCCACGCGCCAGCGCTACCGGTCGGCCTGGAACCTGCACATCGAGCCGCGCATCGGCGACCACCAGATCGGCGACGTGTCCCCCGCGATCGTGCGTGAGTGGTACGCCGAACTCGGCGAGCACCTGCGGACGTCTCTGGCGGAGCGCGGCCGCGGATCTCAGACCGTCGACCAGGCCGGATCGGCAACCCTGGCCCACGCCTACCGACTGCTCAAGGCCGTCATGAACACCGCGCTCGAGGACGAGCTCATCCCCGGCAACCCATGCCGGATCAAGGGAGCGAGCACCTACCGTCACGCCGAGCGGCCCACCCTGGGGATCGACGAGATCGAGGAGCTGGCCCAGAAGGTGCCCGACCGCTACAAGGCGACGGTTTACCTGCTGGCCTGGGCCGGCATCCGGCTGGGGGAGGCCGCCGAGCTGCGGCGCAAGGACGTCGACCTCAAGCACTCGCAGATCCGCGTGCAGCGCGCTGTCTACCCGATCGACGGCCAGTACCTCGTGCAGACGCCCAAGTCGAACGCGGGCGTACGCACGATCGTGCTGCCGGCGTTCGTCACCGATGCCCTGCGCGAGCACCTGAGGGACTACTCCCCCATCGGTCCCGACGGCCTGGTCTTCCCTACCCGGTCGGGCAAGTGCGCGTACAACGGCATCCAGCTCGCCATCACGCGGACGCTGCGCGCGATGGGCTACGAGAGCGTGCGCGTCCACGACCTGCGGCACTCGGGCCAGCTGCTGGCCGCGACGAACGGCGCGACCCTGACCGACCTCCAGCGACGCATGGGCCACTCCACCGTCAACGCGGCGATGGCCTACGCCCATGCCTCACGCGACAACGGGCGAAGCATCGCCGAGCGCATGAATGCCCAGCGCGCCACGGTCGTCAGCCTTGAGACGCGGCGCGGGGCTGGGTAGACGCAGTAGACCCGCCGCCTCGACCTCAGGGACCTCGAGTGTCGCCGAGCCGCCGATCGAGTTCGTAGAGGTAGAAGAACTCCCTCTTTCGCGTGTTCGCTCGCTGTCTGGCGCGATCCGAACCGGCTCCGATGACGGCCTGGCCAGCTGAGGCGAGGACGGGCAGGGCAATAACTGCCTGCGTCAGATCAGCCACGTGGACCACACCTCCCGCTATGACGGGGCCGACTAGCGCCAAGGCAACTGACCGCGCGTCCGATGCCCAGTGACTCGCCACGTCTTTGACCAGACCGTGGGTGGACATCTCCTCGCGAATCTCGTCTAGGGCCGGAACAACGACCGTTCCGAAGAGGTGCTCGACCGCAGCTTCTGCTTCTGCGTCAAAGGGCCCGGCGGCTAGGCGGCCGCTTAGGGTCGCAACGCCGGTACGGTATCGAGTCAGCGGCACATCGAGGTCACGCCTGAGATCGAGCAACTCCTCCATGGGCGCGACGTCAAGCGCGGGCAGCCGTATCAGGAGGCCTCCTCCGAGCAAAGCCTCCGCACTGCGGCGCGTGGCAACTGACGAAGGCGTGGCGACCCCTTCATCGATCATCGCTCGCGCCAGAGACCCCATCATCTCGTCCATGAGCAGCGCACACTGTGGGTCCGCAATCAGTGTCTTAAGGCATTCGGCATAGGCTTTGGTCAGGTCCGAGCTTCGCATAGAATCGGCCGTCGGGATGATCGACCTGGCCGAGATCAGCCCCTCCTCGATGGCCACGGCAAGTTCAGACGCACCGGAATCCTCAAACATCCGCATGGCGGTGCTTTGTAGCTCAGCAGACGCGGCGTCCAACCCAGTCCGAGCGTCCTCTGCAGCTTCCTTCAGGGCCGTAACGTCGGTGCCCGTAAGTGAGCCAAGGGCATCCATCGAATCGTCATCCATTGCAAGTACGAGCCGGAAGTTCTGGACTACTTCCGCCGGCACCTCCTTGCCGCCGTTGAGGTACGCGAGGGTCGATTGATCCAGGGATCCGAGAAGCTCCAAGAGCCCTTCTGGGCCTGCCGCCGCCATCTGAACCAGGAACCCGATCGTCTCGGTTCCGGGACTTATCAACTCAACCTCATCGGCGTAGAGGACCGCCGCCTTGGCCAACTGAACGTCGCGCGTCAGATCCACATTGGATCCGGAACTCGAAGGGCCGGTCACGACCACGACCTTCAGGCGAGGTCCCTGAATCGGATGCCGCCTACCCCGCTTGAGTTTCACTCTCCCCATGAGCTCACCTTCGCAGGTCACACCGACACGGAATGGGGGATCCCGGCTCATCGCCCAGCGCAGGTTCGCCGCCCTAGGCGCGACCCGCTAATCGGAGGTTCGCTTCGACCGCGTACAGATCCCTCGCGTTGCAGGCGAGGTACCGACGCTCCTCGGCGTCGACATCGGCGAGGAACGCGTACCGGGCGCTGACGACGTCGATCCACTCGGCGATCCGCACCGGCTGGGTGAGGTAGCCGATGTCCTCAGGTCGAAAATCGCTCGCGGACCGGGCACCTAGCACCTCCCAGGGGTCGATGGGCTTGTCGCCTCGACCGTCGACGACGACGTCGCGATAGGTCTTGAGGACCCAGAGGCGACGCACCAGTGCATGGTGGAACGCGCCCGTGCTTCCGAACCACTGGAGGTCGTACAGGTCGCGGGCGAGCGACACCCGGCGATACCGGGCGAGCTTCTCAGCGATCGCCTCCTCGACGCGCACGACTGGCGTCGGCGGAACCGTGAATGCGTACCGATCGTGAATCGGCATAGCGATCGGTCTCAGCAGGTCAGCCGAAAGGCTTAGCTCATGCCGCGCCAGCTCCACCTTGGCGCCGAGCTGGGGGCGGCCGAATGGAGTTTCCACGACCAGGTCACCGCGTCGACCGTCGTCACCGAGGTTCGAGATTACGAACGTGAAGCCGTCGATCTCGGCGCCGTCGAGTGCCGCGAGCACCGACAGTGCCAGTGCCTCGCTGGGGGCGGCGAAGTCGAGGTCGGTCGAGAATCGACCAGCGCTTCCGGCTCGGAACTTGCGGAGTGCCGTCCCGCCTTTGAACACCAAGCCGGCATCAAAGGCGCCAGCCCGATGAAGCAGGTAGAGGGCGTGATCCTGCGCGATGTCGAGCAATGCCGCATCTCGGCCACCTCGGACGCCTTGGTAGTGGCGTGCCAGGTGGCCCTCCGTCACGCGTGTCATGCGCCCACCCCGATCGACAGGTACTTCCGAAGCAGGGTGTCGTTCACAAGGCACCTCCCGTCGAAGTGACCGCCAGTCGTGCGAGGGCCAAACCAGACCGGTTGGTGCGGCGGGTATGCGTGCAGCACCTGATCGGCCTTCTCGTGGAACAGGGTCGCGGAGAAGAGGTAGGCCGCCCGTTGGCGGGTTGCAGCGTTCTGAGTCTTGAGCAGGCCAATCACCGCGTCGGCGTCGACGCGCTCGGCCGCCAGTTCCAGCCATTGTCCGAGGCCGGCCACATCGCGGTATCCCGAAGGTCTGGCGGCGACACCAACGATGAGTGCATCCACCGTCCATGTCGGGAGTGCATTGACCAGGGTGGTCCCGTGCCGGCCCAGGTCGAGACGTACGTATCGCCAGTCGCCTGAGAAGGCCTTCGGGAAGGTCTCACCGTGAGGCAGCGCGACGACCTCTTGTGCGGGAACGCGCTGGGCCAGGCCGTGAAGGGTTGCGGCCGACTCCATGGCCAGGACGCCGCCCCACGCCGGGTCGGTCGCTCGGCGGGCGCGAAACTCGACGAAGCGGTCCTCAGATCCGATCGGCCCACCACGGGCCCCAGGGAGGAACTCCCACGCGTTCTTGGTGCGCAACCGTCCCAGCCAGCCGGTCCGCTGCAACTCGTACGCGACCTGCCGCGCCGTGTCGTCTGGGGTATTCGGACCCCTCATGCGAGCCAGGTCCGCGACCGTAACGATCCCTGCGCCTTCCAGTTCGAGTTGCTCGATCACAGACGCCAAGGAGGGCGGGATGGTCCGTGCCACTGTCATTCACCTCCGGTCATTGGTCAATAGTAACAAAGTACGGGTCTAAATGACAGTCGCCCCTTAGCGTCTGACTGCCGGGACAGCGCATCCCGCGAGGTAGGACTCGATGTCCGTGCGGCGCAGCCGCACAAGCCGCCCGACCTTCAGGAACGGGATGCGCCGCTCTCGGATCAGCCGACGCACGAAGTGCTCGGTGATGTTCAGGTAGTCGGCGGCCTGCTCGACGGTGAGCAGGTCCCCCGACGAGGCCGCCGGGGTCGCTGAGCGCCGTGCGGAGCCCTCCAGAATTGTCATCTGCGTGTCCCTTCGTGTGCGGAGTGGTGAGTCCGGGCGGACGTGCTCTCATCTGGTCAACGGTGTGACCCCCTCGGTGCCTCGCAAGTTCGCGAGTCACATCGACATCCCCATGCCGGCGAACCCCGTGCTCATGCCGTACGACGGGCTTGGGAGATCCCAGGAAGGCTGCAGTGCGGCGTGGGGCGAGTCGAGGTGCTCGGCACGGCCGGTGAGCACCCTGTGGACGCGGTCCAGGACCTCGTCGTCGAGGTCGTGCGGGTCCCACTGCCTCGTGGCGCGCATCTCCCTGTCGCTCAGGTAGTCCCGGGCGTCGGCGACGAACAGGGTGCGCGCACGTGCCCGACTGGCACTGACGTACAGGCTGGCCGCGTCCTTGGTCGGGGCGAGGGAGGCGATGTGCACCTCGCTCGTCTGGCCCTGGACCTTGTGCGTCGTCCCGGCGTACCCGTAGTCCAGGTGCCGCATGAGCACCCGCGGACTCAGGGTCCTTTCCGAGCCGTCGTCGAGCCTGATGGTCACCTGATCGCGGCCTGGGCGGACCACGACGGCCCGGTCACCGCGCACCAGCCGCCGTCCGGGGTCGCGGTCGCTGCGCGGCGTCCTGACGCGCAGAACAGTGCCCGGTGCCAGCACCCGCTCGCCCGATGGGGTGCGGAAGGTGACGGCTTCCCGACGGTCGAGGATCCCGCTGGAGAGGAGCCGGCCGTGGATCCGATCGTTGAGATCGTCGACCTCGGCGTTCGTGACGGCGTCGCAGGTGACCGCGTCCGCCCCGTGCGCGGCGATCTCGCGTACGACGGTGCTGGCGACAAGCTCGAGCTTGTGCTCGCGGCTTCGCGCCACCATCACGGCCCCATCCGCCGTCAGGTGCTCCCACGCCGTGTCGAGGTCCCGGTCGTGCAGTGCGGCCGCGACTGCCCGGCCCACCTCCGTGCGCTGGCGCTGGTTCGTGGCGAGCCTGACGACGACGTCCGGGTGGGCAGCGCACAGGACGTTGAACGCGTCGCCCGCCCCGACCGCCCGAAGCTGCGCATGGTCGCCTTGGAGAACGAGCCGCTTGCCCGTGCTGGCACAGAAGTCGGCGACGCGGGCCAGGCTGGCGACGTCAGCCATCGATGCCTCGTCGACCACGATCACGCGGGCTCGCACCGGCTGGCCGGAGTGGATCCGGTGCACAAGCGCGGTGAGGTTCATCCAGGCAGCACCGGACTCGTGCCCGGCCTGCGACGCCGCGCGGGTAGCCGTAGACGTCACCAGCAGCCCGTACCGCTCCCCCGTGAACGCCCTGTTCGCGGCGGCAAGCACGCTGGTCTTCCCCGACCCGCCCACGCCGGAGATCACCGTGATCGGCGCGGTGCCCTCGACGATCGCGTTGACAGCCAACCGCTGCTCCCGGGACAGCCGCCATCCCCGATCGGCCTCGAAGAGGCTGACCGCCGCGTCCGTCCGCCACGTGTGGCCCGGCGGCATGTTCGCGCTGGAAGCCATGTGACCCAGCAGGGCGGCTTCGGCGTCCAGGGCGGCCCGGGAGATCCACTGCTGGCCGCCCGTGCGCATCCCGCGGTCGTGCGACTCATGCGCCCGAACGAACCCGGCCTCCACCGCCAGTCGGGCAATCCGAGGACGCTCCGCGTGGGGCAGGCCGGCCGTGGCGAGGTCAACGACCGAGCGGATCCTTGCCAGGCTGGTCACGGACTCGTGGTCGCAGGCGACGTAGGCGACCCATTCGACCCACTCCTGGTCCGACCAGGTCGACGGAGCCCTGAACCGCTCCCCCACCGCATCGCGCTCGGCCGCGATGTCCAGCCCGAGACCCGAAGCCCGGGCAAGGGTCAGTTCGCGCAGTTGAGCCCACGTCGGCTGCTCGTCCGTCTTGGCCGGAGTCGCACGGGACTTGGCGGCCCGATTCCGCGCCCCTCGCGAACGGCGGCTCAGGGGCTGGCCGTCGTCGGCATGGTCCTCCTCTGCCAGCACCGCCAGGCGACCGCGAGAGAACTCCATCAGCGTCTCCTTGCTGAAGCCGCCTACCTCCCATTGGGCCGTCGCCGTGTTGAACCACACCTCGCCCAGCAAGCCGCGGGACTGGGCCTCGGCGATGACGTACTCCTGGCCCCAGGCGGCGAACCGCGGAGCGTTGATGATCAGCTCCCGGCCGCCGTCCGCCATCGTTCGCACGGCTCCATCGCGCCCCACGAGAATGTTCGGCAGCGAGCAGTGCACGTGCAGGTGCGGGTCCCCTGCGCGGGAGGAGATCTCGGTGGCAATGAATCCCGCCCACCCGTCCGCGGCCATGAGCTGGACGTCCTCGCCGTCCCCGCGGTGACCGGTGGAGCAGAAGCCCGCCTCGGCCATCAGCCGCTCAAGCGCCCGGGTGGCACCTGTCTCCATCACGTCACGCCACTCCCCCGCCCGGGCCGGGTCGCCGGTGAGCGCGTAGAGGCTGAACGACTTCGGCAGCGTCAACGTCAGCTCGTACCCGGCGTTGCCGACCGGCTCATGGCGTGAAGCCGCTGCCTGGGCCGACGACCAGAGGCGCTCCCCGAGCTCGATATCGGTGAGTGCCTCGACCTCCAGTGCGTCGAGGTCGAGTTGGAGGACGGCGTCGCGATCCGGGCGGGTCACCACCGGGCCCGTCAACCGTGACCGGACGGCGCGGCCGAGGGCCGCATGCAGCCCAGCCGCCTCGATCCCCACGCCGGCGCGGGCGCCCGCGCGGAGGACACCCGACGCCGTCAGGAACGACACCGACCGGTCCCGCGCGGCCGCGCGGAGGACACCGACCGCCACCAGTTGCCCGCGTCGCGCGACGAGAACACAGCGGCGGGATCCAGTCCCGCGTCGGCGAGAGCAGCAGACACCACGGCGTGGATCGGTGCGGCAGGAACGCGCGCCAGGCGCGAGCGCTGCGTCTTCACCCCGCGCGTCAGGTACTGGCCGGAGAAGGCCAGCTCGATGTGCAGGAAGTCGACGGGGTCGGTCACCAGTGCCCCAGGCCGGAACCCCACCAGCTCGGCAGTCGCGCCCGCGCCGACGAATCGGACCCGGCGGCAATCCTCGGCGCCCACCCCGGTGCGGTAGGCGACCTGCACGTTGCCGACTCCGGTGCGACCGGTGACTCGGTACCAGACCTGCCCCTGCCCTGCCGCCGTGTGAGCGATCGTCGTCACCTTCGCGTGCGCGGTCACGCCGACCGCCTCAAATCCGGATTACAAGCCGGATAGGGATTCTGGGATTGGCTTGGGGCCTGGGCCTGGGGGTTGGGCGGGGTGGCTCGGCTGGCTGGGGTCGTGGATGTTGGGCTGGCTGGATTGGGGGGCTGGGGGCTGTGGATGGGATTGGTCAGGCGCTTGGTGGGTGTGCTGATGGGACGGGTGAATGTGGCCGTGGCTCCTCGTCCTGGACGCAGCGCCGCCGTGATTGCCATGCCCGCTCCCCTCGTCGTCCTGCCGCCCTCGGGCGGCCGCGCATTGATCTCCTACTCGATCAACGCGATTGCCCTCCGCGTGTGACGCAATCGCCGTCCAGGACGGCGCTCGCGTCCCTAACCACTCAACGGTGTGACCCCCTCGGTACCTCGCGTTCCGGCGGAAGGAGGGCCCCGCGAGCACGCTGGACTTGTCCGGAAGGCCGGGACGATTTCGGCGCTCGATGGGTTGCCGGCAGCCGGTCATCGGAGCCGCCCGAAGGGCCTCCAGGACGCGGCGGAGGGCCTTCCAACCGCGGCCGAGGCGGCTGCAGCCGGGTTACCCGAGCGGTCCATGGAGGTGTGCTGGTCGCGATCAGCGCGGCACATGAGCCTCATGCTGGGGAGCCCGGTGTGAGTCACCGTCACTTCGATGAACGCGGTGCAATCGGACGGTACGGGGTCCGGCCATGACGTACGACGGTCCCCGTCGGCGGGACGCGGGGGGTCCTCTTCGAGGTCAGTCCTCCCGGCGGTCATCCGCCAGGGCGGATCGCTCGACGGCTGCGCCGATGGCCCGAAGGAAGCGGCGACTGTCGAAGTCGATCCGCACCATCGGCTGGCCGACGTCCCAGTCGATCTCGTCGCCGCCTGAATTGACAGCCACCGCGGGCCCGACCTCGACCCATCTCAGGCCGGGCTCAAGCTCCTCCGGCCAGGCGCCGGCATCGAGGGCCGCGTCAAGATCCAAGTCGAGAGATCCAGTCGGCACGGATACCGTGCGGATGGCAACGGGACTCCCTGGGGACCGGGTGAAGACGGCGCCGGTCAATCCTTCTCGCCAATGTGTGGCCTTCCTCCAGGGACCCGGTAGGGTCAGGGCGACCTCGTCCACGGGTACCTGCAGATGCAGTGCCAGCAGGCTGCTGTCGTCACTGGGCCTCACGGTTCGAGTGTCCCAGGATCGGCTGACCAGGCCGCGAGTCCTAGGCGCCAGGTGCCCAACGCGGCAACCAGTGGGTCTGCCCTAACTGCTGCGCTTCTCGGGTGTCGGCGATCCGCTCACTGACAACCGCCAGAGCCTCCTCCGGCGTCAGCAGGTCCATCGGGAACACCGCCCGGAAGGCCTCGCGCTGCTTCCTGTATCCGTCCCGTGTGACGAGAATGTCCGCCTGGTACTTCAGAGCCGTGTCGACATGCCTGGAGCCTGACCCGCTATTCCGGACACCTGATCTGGGCGATGATTCGCCTGGGAGGAGTCCGTTATGCCTGCACCGAAGCCGCCGGAGTTCCGGCGTCGTGCCCTTGACCTGGTCGCGCAGGGCAACCCCGTTGCGCAGGTC
>JAUXRN010000022.1 GCA_030681835.1 Actinomycetota bacterium | reverse complement strand
ATGCCCGGCGCCATGAGCTGCCCATCGCTGGCCGGCATGCGCACCAGTGCCTCAGCCCCGGTGAAGGCGCCGTTGTCGAGCCGCACGATCGGCTGGAACGCCAGGACGAGGGTTCCCGCATCGAGGGCCTCGCGAAGCTGCTGCTGGATGGCCACCGCGCGCTGCATGGCCTCGTCGTGCGTGCGGTCGTACAGCTCCACCCGGTCGCGGCCGTTCGCCTTGGCCCGGTACATCGCGAGGTCGGCTCGACGAAGCAACTCGTCGGCGGACACCTCGGAATCCCCGGTCATCGCGATGCCGATGCTCATCGTCGGACGGAACAACTGGTGGTCATGCTGCCAGGGCTCAGCCAGCCTTGCCTGCAGGCGTTGCGCGATGACCGTGGCCTGCGTCTCGTCCGTCACCCCTTCCGCGAGAACGACGAACTCATCGCCCCCCAGCCTGGCGACCGTGTCCTCGGACCGCATCGTGGCCAGCATCCGGTGCGCGACCTCCCGGAGGAAGTCATCACCGACCTGGTGCCCAAGGCTGTCGTTGACGTCCTTGAACTGGTCGAGGTCGCAGAACAGCAGCGTGACCAAGGCGGGGTTGCGGCGCAGCCGGGTCAAGGCGATATGCATGCGTTCCTGCAGTGCGCGCCGGTTCGGCAGCCCTGTCACGGTGTCACGCAGGGCCATCCGCGACAACGCGCGCTCGGCGTCGCGCCGGGCAGTGAAGTCCTCGAACTGGACGACCCACTCGACGACCGCCTGCCCAGGCGCGGCATCGGGCTCGCCGAGCGCCCCCGCACTCACCAGCACCCAGACGGTGCGTCCGTCGAGCGTTTGCATGCGCATCTCCCGCTGCCGCATGCCGCCGTCGCGACGCACGCCGAGCTTCGCCTGCTCCAGCAGTCGGCGCGCGTCGTCCCGGTCCCCGGGGTGGATGCGCAACTGGAGGTCGGTGCCATCCAGCGAAACCAGAGGCGCACCCATGAGCCGGCACATGGCCGCGTTGGCCGCGACCACCTCGACCACGCCGTCGTCGCGGAGCACGAGCCGGGTGGCGGGCATCGGGGACAGCTCGAACACCAGTCGCAGCAGCCGGGCCTGCCGGGCGTCGTGCTCGCGCGCCTCGGTCAGCGCCGTGATGTCCGTGCCCATTCCGGCCACGCCCCACACCGTGCCGTCCTCGTGGACCAGCGGGAATGTCGAACTGGAGTACACCCGAGGGGCGCCGTCGGGGCCGGGCAGCACCTGCTGGCCAGTGACGGCGCTGCGCGTGGACATGACTGCCAGGTCGCTCGATCGCAGCGACTCGGCCAGCTCCGGCGGGAACAACTCGGCGTCGGTACGGCCCAGCACGTCCTCGGGATCTCGTCCGGCGATCCGCGCGGCCGCATTGTTCGACAGGACGTATGTGCCCGCATCCTCCCCTTCGTACGACTTGGCGAAGATCGCCGATTCGGAGCCGTCTACGATCTGGCGGACGAACCGTCCGGATTCGGCGAGCCGGGCCGCTGAGCGCAGCCGGTCGTCGCGCAGCACGGCGATCGCGAGGACGGTGGCTGACATCACGATGGCGAACAGCTGCGCCACCCCGAGTTGCTCGACCGGATCGGTGGAGGCCCGCACGAAGGGGCCGTTGCCGGACGTCGTGGCATAGACCATGAGCCAGAAGCTGACCGCCAGGATCGGCGTCGCCCCCCTCACGCCCAGCCGGGCCGCCGCCCAGATCGGACCCACGATCACGAGGTAGGGCCAGCCGAACCACCCCGGCCCCGCCACGTTGGCCGTCAGGAAGATGTACAGCACGCTGCCCAGGCTCAGCGCCGCTGCGCCGACGAACTCCAGGGCGCGGGGCCAGGCCCAGTCCCTCGGCCGGGCAATGACCATGAAGGCGGGGGCGATGACCAGCAGCCCGAAGACATCGTCCAGGACCCAGGCCCGGAAGGTGTGGAAGAAGTCGTCGACCGGCACTCCCGCCGTCGCCGACACCGTGGCGGCCAGCAACCCGCTCGCCAAGGCGGCGCCCACACTTGCGAAGAAGAACACGGCCATGTCGCGCGGCCGCGCCAGCGAGGTCGCCCGTCCGCGCCGCCACAACCACGGCAGCACCGCGATCTCGGCGCCGATGAGCACCGCGACGAGGAAGACCGGGAGCCACGGGATGCCGGCAAGCGTGTAGCGCGCGGTGAGGGCCACGGCCGCGGCCGCCCCCATCGCGGGCGCGGCTGCGCGCGGCAGCCGCACCGCCACGCCGGAAACGACGCCCAGCAGGACGCCGAGGAGGAGGAGCGTCACCTGGTCCCCGAGCGCCTTGGGCGCGAGCCCGGGCAGGAGCCCGTAGGCCAGCCCCGACGCCAAGGTCCCCAGCGCGATGGCTGCGAGCCGGTCCCGGCGGGGCGAAGCTGCCCAGGCGTCCCCCATGCCGCCTCCCGAACAGTCAGGTCATCCCGTCATGGGCCGTACCGCAGCCGATCACAGGGTAGCGACGCAATGCCCGCGAAGCGGGGCTGTCGCGTCAGGCCCAGGGCGGCTCGTCGACGGCCGCCGGGGGGCCGAACAGGTAGCCCTGCCCTTGGTCGCAGCCCAGCGCCAGCAGCAGGTCGCGCTGCTGCTCGGTCTCCACGCCCTCCGCGACGACCGTCAACCCGAGGTCGTGGGATACCTCGATGAGGGCCTTCACGATCGCCCCCTTGCGCGCGTCAGTACCCAGTTCGGACGTGAACGCCTGGTCGATCTTGACCGCGTTGACCGGCAGTTCGGTCAGCCACGACAGGCTGGAGTAGCCGGTCCCGAAGTCGTCCAGCGCCACGCCCACGCCCGCTTCGCTGAGCTCCGCCAGCTCACGTCCGGACAGCACCGGATCGTTGATGAGGGCGGTCTCAGTGACCTCGACGACCAGCCAGGTCGGGCTGACGCCGGCCTGTTCGGCAAGGTCGAGGACGAAGGCCGCGAAGCCCTGTTCGCGATGCTGCCACTGGCTGACGTTGACCGAGACCACGTACGGCAACCCGCGCTCGCGCCACTTGCGCAGGTCCGCGAGTGCCCGCCTCAGCACCCACGCACCCATCGGCACGACCAGGCCGGTCGCCTCCGCCTGCGGCACGAACGAGCCCGGGGGCATGAGCGTCCCGTCCGTGTTGCGCAGCCGGACGAGCGCCTCGCCGCCGAGGATCGTTGCATCGGCCAATCGGACGACCGGCTGGTAGTGCACGACAAGGCCACTGGCATCGATGGCCCGGCGGAGGTCGTGCTGGATGGCCACCGCGCGCTGGATCTCGTCGTCGACCGACCGTTCGTACACCTGCACGCGGTTGCGGCCGGCGTCCTTCGCCTCGTACATGGCCAGGTCGGCGCGCCGCAGCAACTCGTCGACCGTGATGTCCGCATCGGTCGCCGTGGCCACGCCGATGCTCATGTGCGGCTGGAACGCCTGGCCGCCGAACGGCCACGCCTCACCGATCCGGTCCTGCAAGCGCAGGCCGGTCATGACCGCCTCGCTCACGTCCTTGAGCCCCTCGATGAGGACGACGAACTCGTCACCGCCGAGTCGTGCCAGCGTGTCCTCCGGCCGGAGGGTGGCACGAAGGCGCACGGCCAACTCACGGAGCAACTCATCGCCGGCCTGATGGCCAAGGCTGTCGTTGACGTCCTTGAACCTGTCGATGTCGCACACGAGGACGGTGACCGTGCCGGGCGAGAGCCGGAGGCGATGCAGGGCGGCTCCCATGCGATCGTGCAGCGCCCGGCGGTTCGGCAGGCCCGTCACGGCATCCCGCCTGGCCTGGTCGGCAAGCGCCTGCTCGGCAGTCCGGCGCGCGGTCACGTCCTCGAACTGCGCAACGACCTCGACGGCCTCGGAGCCGGAGTCGTCGGGGAGATCCTCGGGGGGATCCGGATTGCGCACCGAGGCGGCACTCATCAGGACATGGACGGCGTGCCCGTCGGCAGCCTGCAGCCGGATCTCGCGTTGCCGCACGGGAGCGACGACGTCAGGGCCGCCCGAGCGGGCCGAGGCACGCACCGACTCCCAGGCCAGGGCCAGGTCGTCGGGATGCACCCGAGCCATCAGGTCGAGCCGCTCGGGAGCCCCCGCGGGCAGGCCTACCAGCGCGAGCATCGCGGCG
The DNA here is from genome assembly GCA_030681835.1 of Actinomycetota bacterium. Lineage (GTDB taxonomy): Bacteria > Actinomycetota > Actinomycetes > S36-B12 > S36-B12 > UBA10649. Next base: position 5,526 of record JAUXRN010000022.1, on the reverse strand, counting down.
TTGGCGTCCAGCGGCGTCAACGTCCCGTCGCCGCGGAGCTGCAGGCGCACGGCCGGCGTGGGCGACAGCTCGAATACCGCATGCAGCAGCTCGGCCTGGCGGACCTCCACCTCACGTGCCCGCACGGTGTCACTGATGTCGGTGGACACGCCGCCCACGCCCCACACCCGGCCGCGGTTGTCGCGCAGCGGGAACTTCGAGCTGCTGACGATGCGAACCGTCCCGGCGTCGTCCTGGTATCGCTCCTCGAACACCAGGGGGGCGTCCTCGGCGATCACGCGGGCGTCGTTGGCCCCGTACGCGAGCGCCACCTCGGGCGGGAAGAGGTCGGTATCGGTCCTCCCCAGCACGTCCTCGTCGCGGGTGCCGGAGACGCGGTGCCACCCCTCATTCACCATGACGTAGCGGCCGCCGTCGTCGTAGTCCTTCGCGTACACCGACGCCTCGGAACCGTTGATCACCTCGTCGAGCAGCCGGGAGGATTCACGCGCGCGGTCGAGTTGCCGGAGCCGGTCGTCGCGCAGCGTGCCCAGGGCGAGCAGGCCGGAGGCCAGCACGATCGCGTACACCTCGACGGTCACGACGCGGTCTACCGCGTCGGCGCTGGCCAGCGTGTAGGGACCGAAGTCGTCGGCCGTCGCGACCGCCGCGAGCCAGAAGACGACGGCGGACACCGGCGCGACCGCCGCCGCGCCAAGGCGCACAGCGATCCACGCCGGTCCTATGACGACGAGGTACGGCCAGCCGAGCAGCCCTGGGTTGGCGGCGTCGGTGAAGAAGAAGATGACGATGGTGACGACGCCGGTGAAGACGGCCGCCACGGCGAACTCCACCGCTCGGTCCCAGGGCCAGGTGCGCGGGTCCGGCGCGAGGGCCAAGGCGGGCGCGATCACGATGAGCCCGAATATGTCGTCGGTGGCCCACGCGCGGATCTCGTACCAGGGATCGCCGATCGTCATCCCGAAGAGGTGCACCAGCACGGCGGCGATGCAGGCAGCCACCACGCCCGTCAGCACGGCCACGACAATGAGGCGGCCCACCTGGCCCGGGTTGCGCAACCCGGCGGCCCCGGTGGCCCGCAGCAGGTAGGCGACCGCCCACACCTCGAGGCCGACCCCAGCCCCCAGCGCGATGCAGAGCCCGGTGGGCATGCCCTCCAGCAGCGCCCCCACGAGCACGGCTGCCCCGGCTCCTGCCGCGAGCGGGACGGTGAACTGCTCGTCGCACCTCAGTGCGAGCCCGACGACGAGGCCGAGGCCAATGCCGACCAGCGACAGCCCGCCGGCCCCCGCGGCGTTGAGCGGGGCGATCACCGGCAGCAGGGCGTAGCAGCCGACCGCCACGGCGAACAGGACTGCTGCCTTGCTCCACGGATAGGTGCGCAGCCGAGACGCGCGCCCGTCCAGCATCGGGTCCCTCCCCCGGTCACGCTCCGCCGCCCGCGACGGGCTCTCCGCCGTGCGTCCCCTGCAGGGTACTGATCCCTCGGCAGCGCGCTCGTCGATACGGGCAAGCGGCCGACGTGATCCCGCCGTAACCGCCGGTGGCTACGATCACCCGAACCGACCGCCGAGGACACCCATGCGCAAGCTGCTCATCGCCAACCGCGGCGAGATCGCCATCCGGGCGGCCCGCGCAGCACGCGAGCTCGGATTGGGATCGGTCGCGATCTACGCAGCGGAAGACCGCAGCGCGCTGCACCGGCTCATCGCCGACGAGGCCTATCAGATCGGCGAGGCCGGCCATCCCGTCCGCTCCTACCTCGACATCCCGCGCATCATCGAGTTGGCACACGCAGCCGGCGCCGATGCGGTCTACCCGGGGTACGGCTTCCTGTCCGAGTCGGCAGCGTTCGCGCAGGCCGTCATCGACGCGGGCCTGACGTGGGTGGGACCGACTCCCGCGACCTTGGTGCTGACAGGCGACAAGGTGCGCGGCCGCGACTCCGCAGTCCGCGCCGGGGTGCCCGTCCTCGGCGCATCGGGCCCGGTGGCGTCGCTCGACGAAGCACTGCGCGAGGCCGAGCGGATCGGCTACCCGGTCTTCATCAAGGCGTCCGGTGGCGGCGGCGGCCGGGGCCTTCGCCGGGTCGACACGGCAGCTGAGGCGACGGACGTGTTCGACGGTGCCCGACGCGAAGCCGCCGCGGCCTTCGGTGACGACACCCTGTTTGTCGAGCAGGCGGTCATCCGCCCGCGCCATGTCGAGGTCCAGGTGCTCGCAGACGCTTCGGGCAACGTGGTCCATCTGTTCGAGCGGGACTGCTCCGTGCAGCGCCGGCACCAGAAGGTCGTCGAGATCGCGCCGGCTCCTGGGCTTCCGCATGACCTCGTCGCCCGGCTGTGCCAGGACGCGGTGCGGTTCGCCCGCGAGGTGGAGTACAGCGCCGCCGGGACGGTCGAGTTCCTGGTCTGGCGTGATCCCGATTCGCTCGCCCAGGGTCACGAGTCCGGCTTCGGGTACGCCTTCATCGAGATGAACCCGCGGATCCAGGTAGAGCACACGGTGACCGAGGAGGTCACTGGCATCGACCTTGTTCTCGCGCAGCTGCGCATCGCGCGGGGCGAGTCGCTCGCCGACCTGGGCATCGCGCAGGAGCGGATCGTCGTGCAGCGCAGCGCCATCCAGTGCCGCCTCACCACCGAGGACCCGGCCGATGGATTCCGGCCCGCCACCGGGACGATCGTGGAGTACCGCAGTCCCGGGGGGCCGGGAGTCCGTCTCGACGGGGCGACGTACGCCGGAGCCGACGTCACGCCGTTCTACGACTCGTTGCTCGTGAAGCTCACCACGAGCGGAGCGGACTTCGCGAGCGCCGCCCAGCGGGCCCGGCGCGCGCTGTCGGAGTTCCAAGTCCGTGGCGTCGCCACCAACGTCAGCTTCCTTCGGGCCCTGCTGAGCGAGCCGGACTTCCTGTCCGGCGACCTCACCACGGCATTCCTCGACGAGCACCCGGGCCTGCTCTCCGCCCAGCCCGGCGCCGGCCTCGGCTCAGGGCTCGGCGCCGCGTCCGGCCTGCTGGTGCGGCTGGCCGAGGTCACGGTCAACCGGCCGCACGGCGAGCCGCGCTTCGCCGCGCGTGACCCGGCCGCGCTACTGCCCGGCGACCGCGCGCCAGCGACCCGGCCGGCCCTCACGGCCAAGCAGGTGCTCGACGACTCCGGACCGCAGGCCCTGGCAGAGTGGCTGCGCCACCTCCCGCACGTGGCCGTCACCGACACCACGCTGCGCGACGCCCATCAGTCCTTGCTCGCCACCCGCGTGCGCACGATCGACTTGGTCACCGGGGCACGTGCCCAGGCCGGCCTGCTTCCCGGCTTGTTCAGCATGGAGTGCTGGGGCGGCGCGACGTTCGATGCCGCCCTGCGCTTCCTCGGCGACGATCCTTGGGAGCGGCTGGCCGCCCTGCGCGCCGCGGCCCCCGACGTCCTTACCCAGATGCTGATCCGCGGCCGCAACGCCCTCGGATACGCGCCGTATCCCGACGACGTCGTCAGCGCGTTCGTCGCCGAGGCACGACACGCTGGCATGGACGTGTTCCGTGTATTCGACGCGCTCAACGGCGTCGACCGGACCCGGCCCGTCATAGACGCCGTGCGCGAGCACGGTGGGTACGCCGAGGGCGCGATCTGCTACACCGCCGACGTCCTCGACCCCGACGAGCCCACGTACACGCTCGACTACTACCTGCGGATCGCCGACGAGTACGTGGCCGCCGGGGTTCATGGGCTGGTCATCAAGGACATGGCCGGGCTCCTGCGCGCGCCCGCAGGAGCCGCCCTCGTGACGGCCCTGCGCAGCCGCTTCGACGTACCGGTGCGCCTGCACACTCACGACACGGCCGGTGGGCAGCTGGGCACATACCTCGCTGCCATCGAAGCAGGGGTCGACGGGGTGGACTGCGCCGCCGGGCCGCTCGCCTCGGGCGGCAGCCAGCCCAGCCTCGGCGCACTCCTGGCCGCGACCTTGCATACCCCGCGCGACCCCGGCCAAGGCGGCGGGCTCGAGCTCGACGACGCCGCCCGACTGGAGCCGTACTGGTATGCGGTGCGGGATCTCTACGCGCCGTTCGAGGCGGGGCAGCGGTCCCCCGCGACGAGCGTGTACCGGCATGAGGTGCCCGGCGGCCAGCTGTCCAACCTCAAGGCCCAGGCAGACGCGCTCGGCGTCGGCGACCGGTTCTCCGCGCTCCTCGACGCGTACCACGATGCCGCCCTGCTCCTCGGGCGCCCGGTCAAGGTCACCCCGAGCAGCAAGGTCGTCGGCGACCTCGCGGTCTGGATGGTCGCCGCGGGCGTCACCGCGGAGGCGCTGCGCGCGGAACCGGCCCGCCACGACCTCCCCGCGTCGGTCATCGCCTATCTCCAGGGACAGCTCGGCGTCCCGGCCGGTGGTTTCGTCGAGCCCTTCACCAGCGAGGTCCTCGCGGGCAAGCCGCCGCTCGACGACCTGGTCATCGATGCGGCCGACCGGGCCGCGCTCGCCGAGCCGTCCGCTCGGCGCGAAGCCCTGACCCGGCTGATGTTGCCGGCCGAGGCGCGGGCGTTCGACGAGGCGCGGTCCACCTACGGCGACGTCTCGGTGCTGCCCACGTGCGCGTACCTGTACGGGCTGCAGGCGGGCATTACGGAGGTCGTCACGCTGGCGCCGGGGCAGCAGGTGTTCGTCGAGCTCGACGCGATCGGCGAGCTCGACGAGTCGGGCCGTCGCAGCGTGCACCTGCGCGCCAACGGCCAGCCCATCGCCCTGCGGGTGGTCGACGAGCGAGCTCCCCGGACGACCGCCGTCCGGCCGAAGGCCGATCCCGCTGACCCGCGGCACCTGGCCGCTTCCGTGCCCGGCGTCGTCACCGTCCTCGTCAAGGTGGGCGATCCCGTGCGGCCCGGCGATCGGGTGGCCGTCATCGAGGCCATGAAAATGGAGTCGTCGGTCACGGCAGGCGTCGGCGGGGTGGTCGGCGCGGTCCATGTCGCCGATACGTCCCAAGTGGAGCCTGGTGACCTCGTCGTGACGATCAAGGAGGATTCATGACCGGGACCACGGGCGGATACACATCGGCTGCCCTCGCCGAGCAAGCCGCGGGGCTGGAACGGGGGTCCTTCACCCTCGCCGATGCCGTCGACCTCGGCTTGCTGGCGGTGCAACGCGCCACCGCGCAGGAACTGCCCATCGTGCTTGAGGTGCACCACCTCGGCCGGGTCGCGTTCCGGGCTGCCCTGCCTGGTTCCCTGCCGGACTCGGACGACTGGATCCGCCGCAAGGCCAACGTCGTCGGTCGATTCACCTCCTCGACGCTGGCCGTTCGGGTCCGGTTCGAGGAGTGCGGGCAGACCTTCGCCGAGGGAACCGGGCTCGATGAGGCCGACTATGCCGCTCACGGCGGCGGGCTGCCGATCGTGGTGCGCGGGGTGGGCCCGGTGGGCGCGCTCTACGCGTCGGGCCTCCCGCAGGTCGAGGACCACGAGTTCGCGGTCAGCTGCCTGCGCGAGCTGGCCACCCGCCGCCCCGGCTGACCGCCACCCCGGC
>JAUXRN010000020.1 GCA_030681835.1 Actinomycetota bacterium | reverse complement strand
CCCGGGTCAGCATCAGGAGCCCGAACGGGCCTCCCCGGCCCATATTACCGACGGGTAACTTGCCTGGCTACTGGCCAGTAGCGTCAACCGGCGGCGTGGCCGCGAGCGCCGCCAGCAGGGATTCGCAGCAGGCCGCTACCTGCCACGGCCTGGCTCCCATCCGGGCAAGTGCTGATGCGACGTCCCCATCGGCGGGCGGCTCCCAGCACAGCCGGCGGACGGTGTCCGGGCTGAGCAGGTTCTCGGTCGGCATGCCCAGGGTCTGCGCGATGGCCGCCAGCCCTGAGCGAGCCGCCTCCAGCCGGGCGGCCGCCACGGGGTCGCGATCGGGCCATGACCGTGGCTGGGGCGGTCCCGACGGCGGGGGAGAGGCGGCCGGGAGGCCGGCGGCCGGGAGCGCGAGGGCGCGGGCCACGGCCTGCCACCACTCCCGCAGGTACCGGCTCGCCCCGCGCCCGCGGAACTCGGGCAGGGCGGCGAGCGCATCGGCGTCGCCCGGGGCCGCATGTGCCGCGGCAACGATGGCGGCATCGGGCAGGATCCGGCCGACCGCGATGTCGCGACGACGGGCGATGTCGTCGCGGGCCAGCCACAGCTCCCGGACGATGGCCAGGGCCCGCGGCTTGCGGAGCCGGTGGATGCCCGAGGTCCGCCGCCATTCGTCCTCACCGCGTGCCCTCGGGGCGAAGGAGAGCAGGGCATCGAACTCCTCCGCCGCGATGGCGCGCTTGCCAGCCTCCACGAGCGCCTGGTCCAGCACGTCTCGGAGCTCGGCTAGGAGTTCCACGTCAAGGGCTGCGTATCGCAACTGGGCGGCGCTCAGTGGGCGGAGTGACCAGTCGGTCGCACCGTGGCCCTTCTCCAGCACCTGCCCGAGCTCGCTGGCCACGAGGGCGGCAAGGCTGACGCGTTCGCGGCCCAACAGCCGTCCGGCCAACTCGGTGTCGAACAGGGCGCTCGGGCTCAGGCCGACCTCGGCAAGGCAGGGCAGGTCCTGCGTGGCAGCATGCAGGATCCACTCCACGCCCACGGTGGCTGCCTGGATCGGGGCGAGGTCGGGGACCGCGATGGGGTCGATCAGGGCAGTTCCGGATCCTTCGCGGCGCACCTGCACCAGGTAGGCGCGTTGCCCATACCGGTAGCCCGAAGCCCGCTCGGCATCGACGGCGAGCGGCCCGGAGCCTGCGGCGAGCCGGTCCGCGAAGTCCCGCAAAGCAGCCTCCGCCTCGATGACGAGGGGCACGCCATCGCGCGGCTCGAAGGGCGCGATCGGGTCTTCAGGGTCGTCCGGCTCTGACCGTTCGTTCATCGGCGACCGCGCCGCCGAGCCGCGTCGACGTACGTGATGCCGGGCGGGAGCGGCGCGAGTCCGGCGGCCAGAGCGGTGAGGTTCAGCCACGCCGTGACGTGCTGCCCCAGGTCGTCGAGCACTTCTCCCGTGGCCGAGTCCTCCGAGGGCGTCCACGAGGCACGGATCTCCAGGAAGCCGTCCGAAGGCCGGTCCACCATGGTGCCGAACGAATGACCGGAGGTCCGGGTCACCGTTCCGCCGAGCTGGGTAGACCGGCTCCCGGTCGACGCCAACGCCTCCAGCACCCAGCTCCACCCGACGTCCTGCAGCATCGGGTCGTCGACAAGGTCGGCCTCGATCTCGGCCCGGACGAAGACGACGGCCCGGAAGCTGCCCTCCCACTCGTCGACCCCGTCCGGGTCGTGCAGGAGAACGAAGCGGCCGCTTGCCTCGGGCAGGTCCGGATCGGCCCTCTCGACCGTGAGGGCCAGGGACGAGGGAGCCAGCCGCTGCGGGGCCGGGGCCTCGTCGAGGTCGAACTCCGGTCGGACCGGGACGGCGCGCACCTGCTCCAGTGCGCGCGCGAACCCGTCGGAGCGGGACGTGATCGTCCTCATATCGGCAGGCTAGGCGGCAGGCGCCCGCTGGCGGGATCAGGCGCGCCGGTGCACCGGCCTAGGGTGTGCGCGTGTCCGCCCTCCTCGCCGTCATGTCTTCGCTGATGTGGGGGACCGCGGATTTCATTGGCGGCGTCACGTCGCGCCGGCTGCCGGCACTGGCGGTGTACGGGCTCTCCCAGGGAGTGGGCTTCGTCGTCCTCGGGGTCATCGCCACGGCATCCGGCGGGTGGTCGAGGGACCCGGGCTACTGGCCGTGGGCTATCGGCGCCAGCGTGCTGGGGCTGGTCGCGATGGTGGCCTTCTACCAGGCCCTGGCCATCGGGCCGATGGGGATCGTTTCGCCCCTGGTGTCGCTGTCGGTACTGGTGCCCGTGGCCGTGTCGCTGCTCCGCGGCGAGCAGCCCGCACCAGTCCAGGTCCTGGGCATCATCATTGCGGTCGTCGGCATCCTGCTGGCCAGCGGTCCGGAGCTTTCCGGGGCGGAATCGGCTCGGCCGTTGCTGCTGGCGGGTGCCGCTGCCCTCGGCTTCGGTGGCATGTACGTCCTGATGGCTGAGGGCAGTCGATACGACGCACTCATGACGATGACGGGCATGCGCGTGACGTCGGTGGTCATCTTCGCCATCGTCCTCGTCGCGGTGCGAAGCATCGGAGGGGCGGGGCGTCGTGACGTGTTCCCGCTCGTCGTCATCGGGATCTTCGACGCGGGGGCCAACGTGGCTTTCGGCGTGGCCACGACGACGGGACTGCTGTCAACGACATCCGTGCTAGGCAGCCTCTACCCGGTGGTGACGGCCATTCTCGCCGCCATCTTCCTGCGCGAGCGGCTGCGCGCGGTGCAGTACGCGGGCGTGGTCGCCGCCATCGGTGGCGTATTGATGATCGCGTCGGCGGGCTAGGACTCCTGCCTGTCGTGCGGCTCGAGGGTCATGGAGATCGAGTTGATGCAGTAGCGCAGGTCGGTCGGCGTGCCGTAGCCCTCTCCCTCGAATACGTGACCGAGATGGCCGCCGCAGGACGCGCAGCGGACCTCAGTGCGCACCCGGCCAAGACTGTGGTCCTCGACGTAGACAACGCTGTCCTGGGCCAGCGGGGCGTAGAAGCTCGGCCAGCCGCAATGGGAGTCGAACTTGGCATCGCTGCGGAACAGCTCGGCCTGGCAAGCGCGGCACCGGTAGACGCCCTCGGCCTTGGTGTCCGTGTACTCGCCGACGAAGGGCGCCTCGGTGCCGGCTTCGCGCAGGACGTGGTATTCCAGGGGCGTCAGCGCAGCCTGCCACTCGTCTTCGTCGCGGACGACGGGATACGGCGCGCCATCAGGACGGCTCGGGCCGTCGGACGCCGGGCTCACGCGGACCATGGTGCCTCCCCTTCTCCTGGGACGACGCTAACCCGTCGTCAGCCTTCGCGCACGGTGCGGATGCCCAGGAGGGTCCCGAAGCCGATCAGGCCGATCCCGCTCACGGCATCGGTCCACGCGAGCGCCCGGGGTCCCATGCGCCCGCCCAGCGTGCCGGCGACGCCGGCGAGGACCAGGTGGAAGGCCAGCGAGCCCAAGCCGATCCCCAGCACGAAGGCCACGGCACCGGCTGCGGTGGCGGCGACGTCGGCCGCGGCCGCGCCCGAGAAGACCGCACCCCACGTCAGGATCGTCAGCGGATTCGACGCGGTGGCGATCAGGCCTGTGCGCAAGGCGTGGCGCGGCTCGATCACCTCGCTCAGGTCCTCGGCACCCTGCCGCACTCGGAAGGCGTCGCGAAGGGTCCGGGCGCCGATGACGATCAGGACCGCGGCGCCGAGGAGGCCAAGGCCGATGCGCAGGGGAGCGAACTGCAAGAGTGCCGTGGCGCCGAGTGCGCCGAGCACGGCGTAGGAGAGGTCGACGATCGCGGCGCCGAGGCCGATGGCAGCACCGGACGCCCAGCCGAAGCGAGCGCTGGTTCGTACGCACAGCAGCCAGATCGGGCCGACGTTGGCCGCGGCCAGGGCGCCGATCCCCAGGCCGGCGAGGAAGGCCCCGATCACGGGGGAGTCCGGCGCATCCGGACAGTATGGTCCCTCACGTGAGCGACATCCTCGATACGCGTGCCACCTGGCTGTCCGACGACGAGCTTTCCTCAGCGCGGGAGCGGCTGCCGATCGTCTACATCGACGCAGTTCCCGTCCGGATCGACTCTCGTGGGCAGGTGACAAGCATCGGCCTCCTCCTGCGCGCCATGCCTGACGGCAGCCTGTCCCGCGCCGTCGTCTCCGGGCGCGTGCTGTACGGGGAACGGGTACGTGACGCGCTCGTGCGCCATATCGAGAAGGACCTTGGCGGCATGGCCCTGCCTCGGGTGCCGACTTCGCCGCAGCCGTTCACCGTGGTCGAGTACTTCCCGGATCCGGGCGTCACCGGCTTCCACGATCCACGGCAGCATGCCGTGGCGCTGGCTTTCGTCGTGCCTGTCGCCGGGGACTGCGTGCCCTCGCAGGAGTCCCTCGACCTCGTGTGGGTGAGCCCGGTCGAGGCAGCGTCGCCTCAGTTCCAGGAGGAGATGAGCGGCGGGCAGGGCCGGCTCGTGCGGATGGCGTTGGCCCACTGCGGCTTGCTGCCCTAGGTCAGGAAGCCCTCGAGGGAAACTGCGGCGGGCGCTTCTCCAGGCGGGCCGCGATCGCCTCGCCGAGATCGGGCCTGTTGAAGGCCGCGCGCATGTGCTCCAGGGATGATGCCAGGGCCTCATCCAGGCTCTCCCGGTCGACGGCCAGGAGCTGGGCCTTGATGACGGCAGTCGACGACGGCGAGGACAGGTCGGCGACAGCGCGCGCCCACTCCATGGCCGCGACCAGGGCGTCATCGGCGACATCGTTCACCAGGCCGATGGCCAGGGCCTCGTCGGCGGTGAGCGTCCGGCCGGTGAGCAGAAGGTCGGTTGCCCGACCCAGTCCGACGAGACGAGTGAGCAGCCATGCGGACGCGTACTCCGCGATCAGGCCAAGCCGCGCGAAGGTGCTGCTGAACGTTGCGGTCCGCGAGGCGAAGCGGGCATCGGCGCTGATGGCCAGCACGAAGCCGATGCCTGCGCACGGGCCGTTCACGGCTGTCACGACGGGCGTGCCGATGCGGAGCGCGTACGTCGGCAGGGAGTCCGCTGACTGACCGGCCAGGTAGGAGTTCAGGGCGTTCGAGCCCTCGGCGAGCATCGTGAGGTCAGCGCCCGAGCAGAAGCCGCGACCGGCACCGGTGACGACGACGGCGCGTACGTCGGGATCGGCGTCGGCCGCGCGGAGAAGGTCGGTGTAGCGCTCGCCCATGCCGCCCACGATGGCATTGAGGCGCTCGGGCCGGTTCAGCGTGATGAGGGCGATGCCGTCGTGGGCCTCGTAGAGGACCGTGTCGTCCTTCATCGAGCGGCGGGCTCGTCGTACGGGTCGATGCCCAGGATGGTCACGTCCTCCGGGGTCAGGTCGTGCGGAGGCCCGTCGAACTGGTCGCGCTGCGGGTCTGCCCGCTCGGCATCGGTCTCGTCATCGAGGTAGGCGGTGTCGTCCAGGTGCTCGGGGTCGATGACATGCATAGCCGCCTGTTCGGCGGTGAGCCACGGGGCCGGGGTCAGGCCGCCGGCGTGCATCGGGTCGTCGCTGCCGTCTTCGGCATCCTCCATGGCCAGGAGGTCCTCGATGTCCTCGAGGGGGTACGGCAGGTCTTCGAGGCTGCCTTCGCCGCCGCCGCCGTTGAGTGCGTTATGCGTCGCCTCGGCCGCCATGATCATGGTCAGCCGATCGGCTTGGTCCGCCGTGTCGCCGGCCCCGTCGAAGCCGAGCTCCGTCACGCGGGCGACCTCGTCGGGCGAGGCGGCGCGTGCCACCTTGTCGGTCATCGTGAGCACCTCCTCGTGCCGTCGTGCTCACTACACATTAGTACCGCTCGGGCTGCGCTGACGCGTCTTGCGAGGGGACGTAAGTACTTGACTTTCCGGGTGCGCGGTGCGGGGGAGGCTAGGCGGACGTGGCTTCGATGATCGCCTCGGTGATCCGCATCATGTCCGCGGACTGCGTCGCGGGCGGCAGGTAGGCGGCCTCGCCGCGGATGGCGGCAGACATGTTCTCGACCATGAGCGTGTAGGGATCGCACGGAGCGAAGTGCTCGATGCGGCTGCCCCATGCTGCCGCTGCGACCGCCAAGGTGCTCGGGCTGTTGCGCGACGTGACGAAGTCCTCGGGCAGGTCGATCGTCCCTTCCGTGCCGACGATGCTGAGCCACTGGCTCGCGTCGCGGTCCATCGCGCACTCGAGTTCGACGACCGCGTCGCCCAGCCGGTAGGTGGCTGTCGTCTCGAGGTCGACACCGTGCTCGTTGGGCCGTACCGCCGCGGACTCGACGACGGCGTCGCCCGAGCCGGTTGCCCACATGGACGCGACGATCGCGTAGCAGCCGAGGTCATACAGCGCGCCGCCGCCGAACTCCGGGCGGTAGCGGTAGTTGTCGGCCGGCACCCCAGAGATGAGGAAGCCCGCCTTCACCCCGACGACCGTGCCGATCAGTCCGCTGCGGATGATCGCCTCTACACGCCGGGTTCGCGGATGCCAGCGGTTCCAGGTCGCCTCGACGAGCAGCCGACCACTGGAGTCGCCCGCCGCCCGCATCCTGGCGATCTCGGCGGAGGAAAGGCCCAGGGGCTTCTCGCACAGGACGTGCTTACCGGCCTCGAGGGCGAGGACAGACCAGTCAACATGGGCGTCGTTGGGAAGGGAGATGTAGATCGCGTCGACATCGGGGTCGGTGAGGATGCCCGCGTAGTACTCGTGCGTCACCCCGGCCGGTCCCAGCGACCGGGCCCGGTCCAGGTCGCGCGCAGCGACCGACTGGAGGGCGGCGCCGGTGGCCGCATGCACGGCCGGTGCGAGGGCTGTCCGCGCGATGTTTCCCGCACCGATGAAACCCCACCTGACGTCTCGGTTGGTCATGCTCGGATCCTGCCGTACCGGGACGCATCATGCGGTCCGAAGCGCCGAGTGTGTCAGGCTGTGCCCCATGACCGCCCTGGCTGAGAGCCTCCCCGAGCAGCGCCTGCTCATTGACCTCGAACCCGTCGTGGAGCGGGAGGTCAACCGGCATATGTCGACCGCGAAGGAATGGTTCCCGCATGAGTACGTGCCGTGGAGCGAGGGCGAGGACTTCTCCGGGCCGCTCGGCGGTCGCGAGTGGTCGCCTGATGACCTCCGTTTCAGCGACGCGGCCCGGACCAGCCTGATCATCAACCTGCTGACGGAGGACAACCTGCCCAGCTACCACCTCGAGATCGCGTCCGTCATGGGCCGCGACGGCGCCTGGGGCACGTGGGTCGGCCGGTGGACCGCGGAGGAGGGCCGGCACAGCGTGGCCATTCGCGACTACCTGACCGTGACGCGCACGGTCGACCCGGTCGCATTGGAGCGCGCCCGGATGAGCCACATGGAGGCAGGCTTCCAGGCGATCCACCCCGGCCTGCTCGCGGGCCTGTCCTACGTGTCCTTCCAGGAACTTGCCACGCGCGTGTCGCATCGGAACACCGGGGCGGCCACGGGGGACCCCGTGGCGGAGCAGCTCTTCGCGCGGATCGCCCTGGACGAGAACCTCCACATGATCTTCTACCGCAACGTCATCGAGGCTGCCTTCGAGCTCGCCCCGGACCAGACCATGGCTGCCGTCACCGCCACTGTCCGCGACTTCGCCATGCCCGGGCATGGCATGGAGGGCTTCAGCAGGGCGGCCGTCGCGATCGCGGTCGAGGGGATCTACGACGTCCGGCAGCACCGTGACGAGGTGTTGATGCCGGTCCTGCGCAAATGGCGGGTGTTCGAGCGAGCCGACTTCGGTGCCGCGGGTGAGCAGTCCCGCGAGGAACTCGCGACGATGCTCGACGACATGCAGGCCGCGGCCGTGCGCTTCGAGGAGAAGCGAGACGCGCTCAAGGCCAGGCTTGCCGCACGCGTCTAGAGTCAGCTGCCCGCGATCCAGGCGTCGATGACCTCGCCGAGCACCGCGAGCGGGAGGGCACCCGAGGCCAGCACGGCGTCGTGGAAGGCCTTGATGTCGAAGCGTTCCCCGAGTGCGGACTCCGTGCGGTCGCGCAGCGCCTGGATCTCCATGCGGCCGGTCATGTACGAAAGCGCCTGGCCGGGCATCGCGATGTACCTGTCGATCTCCGCCTCCACGTCGATCGGGGCAACCGGCGTGTTGGCGACCATGTAGTCCACGGCCTGCTGACGGGTCCAGCCCATGGCGTGCAGGCCGGTGTCCACGACGAGCCGGGACGCGCGCCACACATCGGCCGAGAGCATGCCCATGCGCTGCAGCTCGGAGGAGTAAAGGCCCATCTCGTCGGCCAGGCGCTCCGAGTACAGGCCCCAGCCCTCGACGTACGCGGTGAAGAGCGGGAGGCGCCGGATCATCGGGAGGTCCGGGGTCTCCAAGGCGAGCGAGATCTGGAAGTGGTGCCCGGGCACCGCCTCGTGGTACGCCACCGACACAAGGTCGAACGACGTTCGGTCGGTCGGTCGGTTGACACTCGTGTAGTACGTCCCCGGTCGCGAGCCATCGAGGGCAGGGGGCATGTAGTAGGCGGGCGCCGAGCCCTCCGCCTCGAGTTCGGGCACCTGCTCGAGGACGCAGACGGCCGCCGGCCGCCGGCCGAACCAGTTGCTGGACGCCGACTCGGCCCGTCGCACGGCTGCCTCGGCCGCCTGGATGATCTGCTCGGCCGTCTCCCACCTCAGCGTGGGATCGGATTGCAGGTGATCGAAGATCGCGCGCACATCGTCCATGCCGAAGAGAGACTGGCCCAGCTCGCGGAACTCGGCATGGATGGTGTCGACGGTGGCCAGGCCGATCGCGTGGATGTCCTCGGGCGTCCGCTCGGTCGTGGTGTGCAAGCGGACAAGGCCCCGATAGCGGTCCAGGCCGCCGGGCAGGTGGACCAGGCCAGGCACGTCGACCGAGCGGGCCGAGGGCAGCACCTCGCGATGCAGGTGGTCTCGGTGCGCCTTGAACGCTGGCCGGACCACGTCGTCCAGGAGGGCGTCGAGTCGCTGCCTCCAGTCATCTGGGGCATCGGAAGGCGCGTCGATGAGCAGGGGCGACTCCGGTGCAGCAAGGAATTGATCGACTTGGGCAATGGCCATCCCCACGAGGTGGGCCACGGGAAGCAGTCCCTTGCCGCGTCCCGCCGCCAGCCGTGCCTCAGCCTGTGCCAGGTAGCGGGGGATGGATGCCAGGCGCATCAGGTAGTCCTCGGCCTGCGCCGCATCGGTCGCGACGACCATGCGCAGGTAGGCGAGCAGGATCGACGACGGGGATACGGGGAAGGCCGCGACCGTGTACTCCAGCGCGTCCGCGGCGCTGCCATCGTCGCCGTACTCGGTCAGCGAGATGATGACGGACCGCGTGACGGCGTCCTGATCGTCGAGGCTGGCCGGGTCGATCGCCCGCGCGTCGGTCCGGATCGCCGCCCGTTCGGCGGTGTGCGCGTCCTGGGCCTCCCGGGAGATATCGGCCAGCCGGGCGTCGTGCTCCCGGAAGCCGAGCAAGGTGGCCTCGAGCGGCTCGGCGTCGAGGATGTGTCGGAGGACGCGCTCGGCGAGGCCAGCGATCTCCTGCGATGGCTCTGTCATCCGGCACACGTTAGTGCCGACTGGGAGGGTCAGCTGCCCGCGGCTCGGCGATGGCCACCGAGGCAGCCATGGATCCGGCGAGCCGGAAGACGCGTCGGCGGGCGGCTTCGCTGCGCTCCAGGGGCCCGGTGAGGAGGTGGGACTTGGACAGCTTGCCCCCGTCGGGGCCCCCCACGAGTGGGTGGTGCCGCACGTCCACGCTGGCGAAGTCCATGCCGAGGTAGGTTCCGAGCGCGGCTTGCAGCCGCGTCGAGTCGAGCAGGTCCAGGCCGCGCACGATGTGGGTCGTGCCCAGCTGGCGGTCCTCGATGACGGACACGAGGTGGTACGCGGGAAGCCCGTCCCGCCGCCACACGACCGGGTCTTCCGCCACGTCCGGCAGGCGGGCGCGCAGGGCCGTTTCGCCCTTGACGAGCGAGTGATCCGCGTCGATGCAATCGGCGACGCAGCCACGCCGGCCCATGCGCGCGGACTCGGCCCGGGAGCACCGGCATGCGTACACCCGAAGACCGGCGACGATGGCGGCGTCGAGCTCCTCGCGGTAGCGCTCGGTCCTTGCCCGCTGGGAGTGGTGGTCGTTGAAATCGGCTGTGGTGCGCGGCCCGAGCGCCCAGGGGACGCCGAGCCACTCCAGGACAGCGAAGATGTCCTCGACGAACTCCGGCCGACATCGCGCGGCATCGACGTCGTCGATCCGCAACGCGACGTCGGCACCGACCTGCCGCGCCAGCCACGACGTCAGCACCGCGTTGACCGCGTTGCCCTCGTGGAGGTAGCCGCTAGGAGTCGGGGCGAACCGGGTGCGCACCCACGCATTGTGCCTCGCCCGGATTGTGTCCACCTGCTCCGCGTGCCACGGTGTGGGCATGTACGAGGCCACGTGGGAGTCAGTCAGTGCGCACCCGGTGCCGGGATGGTTCGAGGACGCCAAACTCGGCGTCTTCCTGCATTGGGGCCTGTACTCCGTGCCCGGCTGGGCGCCGCAGGTAGCGGACATCAACGAGATGCTGCGGAGCGAGGGGCCAGAGGCGATGCTCCGGAGCAATCCCTACGCCGAGTGGTACCTGAACTCCATGCAGATCGACGGGAGCCCGACGCAGCAGCACCACCGGGAGACCTATGGGGCTGATTTCCCCTACGACCGGTTCCGGGAGGTCTTCGACGCGGGCATCGAGCAGGCCGACATGGACCGGCTGGCCCGCGTCTGCGAGGGCGCCGGGGCGCGCTATGTCGTGCTCACCACCAAGCACCATGACGGCTTCACGTTGTGGCCAGCGTCCGTTCCGCACCCACGCAAGGGTGCCTATCACGCGGCGCGCGACCTTGTGGGCGACGTGTCGGCTGCAATCAGGGCACGGGGCATGCGCATGGGCCTGTACTACTCAGGCGGTTACGACTGGCCCTACAACGACGCCGTCATCAGCAATCCCGCAGACACGGCACTCGCGGTGCCCGGGGACGGATACATGGAGTACGCCACGGCTCACGTGCGCGAGCTCATCGACGCGTACGGACCGTCGGTTCTGTGGAACGACATCTGCTGGCCAGCGGGCGGGAACCTTGCCGGCCTGTTCGCCTACTACTACAACGCCGTCCCTGAAGGCGTGATCAACGATCGTTGGCTGGAGGCCAGGACGGAGCACTCCGCGCTCGGGAGGGCGGGCGCTCATGCATTCGGGACGATCATCCAGCACCTGTGGCGGTTCCTTCCCGCCGATGGGAAGTCACTCACCTTCCCGTCGGCGCACCACTTCGACTTCAGCACGCCCGAGTACGCGCAGTTCGACACGATCGTCGAGCGCAAGTGGGAGGCGACCAGGGGAGTGGGCCACTCGTTTGGAGCCAACCGCAACGAGCGGCCTCAGGACATCGTCACGGCCACCGATCTCGTGCGAACCCTGTGCGACATCGTCTCGAAGAACGGCAACCTGCTCATCGGCGTGGGACCAGGTCCGGACGGAGTCATCCCCGCGGAGCAGGTCCGTCCGCTCGAGGGGCTGGGCGACTGGCTTCGCGTCAACGGGGAGGCCATCTATGGAACCCGCCCGTGGGCCATCGCCGACACGACGACCACCGAGGGGACTCCGGTCCACTTCACCCAGCGCGAAGGGCGTGTCTACGCACTGCTCGCCGGACTGCCCGGCCGACGGGACTTCTCGCTCCGCGGGGTGGACGCGACGGCGGTGGAGGACGTCCGACTGGTCGGCGTGAGGGCCCCCTTCGGCTGGGAGGTCAGGTCCGGGGAGTTGTGGCTGGAGCTGCCCGAGCGCATGCCCGTTGCCGCAGTGCAGGCTGTCGACCTCGGGAGGGGCGTGCGTCCCACGGCGTAGCGCGGGATTTGTGACAATGCGGGCATGGATACCGCGATCCCGCTGGCATTCACGGCTGCATGGGCCAGCGGGATCAACCCCTATCTGCTCGTCCTCATGCTCGGCCTGCTCGGGCGCTTCGCCGGGGCGGATGTCCCGGTGGGCCTGGAGCGGTTGGACGTCATCCTTGTGTTTGCGGTGCTCACGCTGGTGGACTCGATCGCCGACAAGGTGATGTACCTGGACTCGGCATGGGATGCGCTCAACACCCTGATCCGGCCGGTTGCCGGGGCAGTCGTCGCAGCGCTCATCGCCTCGCCCCACGTCGACCTGCCCACGGCGGCCATCGCCGCTGCAGGAGGGGCGGTGGCACTCATCGCGCACCTTGCGAAGGCAACGACCCGCCTCGCGGTCAACTCTTCCCCGGAGCCGGCCAGCAACATCGTCGTGTCGGTCATCGAAGACCTCGCCGTGGCTGGAGTCGTGGTGATCGCACTGCTCAACCCGTGGGTCGCGGCGGGCATCGCGATGGGGTTGCTTATTGGTGGGGTCGTCGTGGCCCTCGTCCTCGCCAAGGCGGTTCGAGCGGGCTGGCGCCGGGTGTATCGCCGGTCATCCGCGCAGGCTGCGGCATAGCCTGTTGGCATGGTCTCTCGAGGGGGGCGTGAACACCGCACGGCGCGGGCTCTCGCGATGGGTTTGGTCGTGGGCCTCTGCGCTGGGATGGCGTGGCCGACGATGGCCGGCGCCGATGACGGTTCGTCCCGGATCGGCCTCACCGTCGTGGACGGGCGCCTGGTCACGGCGGTGATCGCGGCTCTTCCGCGAGTCGGCGATGCCTCGGCGATCCGCCGCTACCACGACTCCGGGCGCTTCGACGGGGACCGGGCCGGCGTGGCGCAGGCCGCCCGCACGGCCCTCAACCTCGTGGTAGCGGAGCGCTGTGCGGGGGATCCGGCGGGATGCTCCGAGCAGGGCCTGGCCATCATCGTGGACATCGACGACACCCTCGTCGACTGGTACCCGCAGTACGCCAAGGCCGGATTCTCCCTGCCGAGTTCGGTGCGGCAGGCCGCCGTCCAGTCGTGCGCCACTCCCGTGATCGCACCGGTACGCGCACTCGTCCAGCAGGCGCAGCGGCAGGGCGTGGCGGTCCTGATCGTGTCGGGTCGCCGGGATACGGTGCGCGCGGCGACGGAGTCGTGCTTGGAACGCCGGGGTGTGCGGGGCTGGGACGACCTCGTCCTGCGGACGGCTGCTCAGGACGCACTGCCGGCAGCGACGTACAAGAAGCGCGTGGCACGTGCACTCATGCAACAGGGGTGGGTGCCTGTGCTGAGCATCGGGGACCAGGCCGGCGACCTGACCGGTTCGGCCGACACCGAACGGTTCTGGCTGCCCAACCCGCTCTACACCGCCCGGTAGCGATCCCCCCGATCGTCGCGCTCGCGCGGATTCGACGCGCATCCGGCAACCCGGCAGGAACATCATGGTCGGAAGGGGGTGCAGGCCATGGCATCTGGGGACCGTTCGCGAGCGCTGCCACCGGTGCCGATGGAGCCCTTGCGTGACGCGGACCCGCGGGAGCTCGGCGGCTTCCGGCTGCTCGGGCGGCTCGGTGCCGGCGGGATGGGCGTGGCATTCCTGGCCGAGGGAATGGGCCAGTGGGCCGTCGTCAAGATGATCCGGCCGGACGTGGCGGATGACGGGAGCTTCCGGGTCCGGCTGGCCCGTGAGCTCGATGCCATGAACCGGGCCGGCACCGACAGCACCGCTGCGGTTCTGGCGTCGGAGACAGACGGCACACCGGCATGGTTCGCGATGGAGTTCATCCCCGGCGTGACGCTCGCTCGACGGGTAGAGGACTCCGGTCCACTGCCGACGGACGAATTGACAGCCCTCGCCACCGGCCTGGCGCAGGCCCTCCAGCCGCTGCATGCCGCCGGCGTGGTGCATCGCGACATCAAGCCAGCGAACATCATGCTGTCGCCGTCCGGCCCCAGGATCATCGACTTCGGCATCGCCGACCTCGCCGAGGAATCGGCGCTCACTCGCACGGGCATCGTGCTCGGCAGCACCGGCTGGCTGGCGCCCGAACAGGTCCGCGGTGACCGCGTGACCCCAGCCACCGACGTCCACGCGTGGGGGCTGTGCGTGCTGTTCGCCGCCACGGGCGTAGCACCCCTGGCGGCGGACAACACCACGGCCGCCATCTATCGCGTACTCGAGCACACGCCCGACGTGCCGGAGTCGGTGCCGTCGCCCCTGCGCGACCTTGTCGTCGCGGCGCTCGACAAGGACCCGCTCCGTCGCCCGCCGCTGGACCGGGTGCTGGAACGGCTGTCGGCCGCGACACCTCCCGAGCCGGAGCCGGAGCCGGAACCCGTCGTCGCCCTCCCCGTGCCCGCTCCGCCCCCACCAGGTCCGGCGGCTAGGCGACCACCGTGGCTGGTCATCGGCGCTGCTGCGGCGGCGGCGGTCGTCATTGCCGCGCTGGCCCTCGTCTTCCTGCTGGGGCGCTCGGGCAGTGATGAGGTCGTGGCAACGCCCACGCCGTCCCCATCGACGGTGCTGCTCACTCCGCAGCCCACAGAGCCCGCCCAGGGACCGGCCGTCGCACCGGCGACGCCGGCCGCCCCGCCGTCGCCGACTCCGGCAGAGACCAGTGCACCCCCTGTCGACGTGGTTCCCGAGGTAGTTGCCGCGCCGCCCGTCGCCCTCACGCCGGTCAACGCCCCCGCGGATGACTACACCAAGCCGTACGGATCCGACGTGCCGATCACGCCGGTGGCGATCTCAGGCGACACGCGACTGCTGCCCGGGGACACCGTTGGCCTGTACGCCGGGACCAAGGGGAAGAAGGAACTCACGTGCGACCGCTCCCGGCTAGCCGACTCCTTCGAGTCCGGATCGGAACGGGCCCGCGTCTGGGCCCAGGCGATGGGGATCTCGATCGGCAACGTGCGTGACTTCCTGTACGCATTGACCCCGGTGCTGCTCCGGGCGGACACGCTCATCACGGTCCACGGCTACTCCGGCGGGCGCGACACCACCACCCCGGCGGTACTCCAGGCCGGCACTGCGGTGCTTGTGTCACCGCAAGGGGAGCCGCTCATGCGCTGCTTCGGCAGCAACCCGTTGAGCCCCACCGACCCGCCGACCGAGGACACCACGGTTGCCGGAGACGGTTGGACGTCCTGGGATCCCGACCAAACGGTCATGATCGAGCCCGCCTCGCGCACGCTGGCGGCCTTCGACCTGGCCGACGTCTCCGAGGACCGCATCTTCACCCGGCCGGTCGGCGTCCACGGCACCCAGGACGTGTGGACGGAATCCACTGCACCGGGCTCGATCCCCTAGCCCGCGCCGAGCCGCCCGTACCCACGGGCCTACATGGAGGGACCGGCACCATGGAACTCAGGCTCCAGGTCCGCAATCGGGCGGCCATCCTCGTTCCGGTCCTGGTCGCATGCGAGCCGAACACGCCCGTGGGGGCAGTCGCGGCCACGCTCGCGCGCAGCCATCCGGGCCTTGACGCGCCGGACGGTGCGGTCACGCTTGCCGTGGGCCACGGGAAGGTGCTGCACCAGGTGCCGCCGGTGACCTGGGTCTCGGAGGCGGGGATCCAGTCCGGCCAGACGGTGTCTGTCGTGCCATCCACGGATGTCGCCGCGGGCAGCGAGGTGGCAGCGACGGCCCGAGTGATCTCGGGGCCGGATGAGGGCACCGAGTTCCCGCTGCCGGCCGGGTCCTCGTTCATCGGTCGCGACGAGAGTTGCCGGGTCCGCCTCACCGACCCGATGGTCTCGCAGGTGCACGCTCGGCTGTTCATCGAGGCCGACGCGCGGATCTTCGACCAGAGCTCGTCCAACGGAGTCGAAGTGGGCGGAGTCCTCGTGTCGCAATCCGTCATCCGGCCCGACGAAGTCGTCCGGGTGGGGCTGACGCTTCTGCAGGTCGCCCTTGCGCCACAGTCCCAGTCCGAGCCGCGAGTGAGCTCAACGGTGTCGTTCACCCGGCCCCCGCGACTGGATCCTCGCTACCGAGGCACGGCCTTCACTCCGCCCGAGGTGCCTCCGACGCCGCCCACGGCGCGCATTCCCTTCATCCCCCTCATCATGCCGATCCTGCTCGGCGCCGTGCTCTACCTGGTCACGCGCAGCATCGCCAGCCTCGTCTTCGTTGCCATCTCGCCTCTCCTCATGGCCGGCATGGCCATCGAGAACCGCTTCGTGGGCAAGAAGGCCTTCGTGCGACAGTCCGAGCAATTCCGCAAGGACCTTGCTTCCCTCGCCGACGAGGTCGCACTTGGCAAGGTGGCCGAGCGAGAGGCTCGTGCGCACGAGCACCCGGCGCTCGCCGACTTCTACGCAGCCGCGGCGGCCCGGTCGGACCTTCTGTGGTGCCGGCATCCCAGCCAGCCAGGCTTCCTTCAGCTGCGGCTGGGCCTGGGTACCCAGGCGTCACGCAGCACCATCGCCATCCCGTCCGGGCGGTCCGGTGATCCGGCCCTTGCCGCCGAACTCGGCGCATTGGTCGACGAGGCTTCCCAAGTGGACGGCGTCCCCGTGGTGCTGGACCTGGGTGCATGCGGGAGCGTCGGCATCGCGGGACCATGGCAGGAGTCGAACTCGGCGGCCCGGGCTGTCGTGTTGCAGGCGGTGCTGGCCCACGCGCCCGCCGAGCTCATGGTCGCCGCCCTTCTCCCGCCCACAGCCAAGGAGTACTGGGACTGGCTCCTGTGGCTTCCGCACGCCGAGGCCGCCGAGCGCGTGCTCGGAACGAATCCCCTGACGGTGGGCGGCGGCCCGGGAGTCACGCTCGCCACCGCGATCGAGCGGGTCATCCGCGAGCGACAGGAGACCGAGGTCGACCTCGACAGCGACGACCCTGCGCCCCGGCTACTCGTCATCGTTGGGCACGACGCACCCGTCCCGATGCCGACGCTCGTGTCCATTGCCACTCAGGGACCAGGTGTCGGTGTGCACGTGATCTGGGTTGCTGCCCGGCGGCGTGACCTGCCAGCCGCGTGCCAGGCCTACCTGACCCGCAGCCCTACGGGGGCGACCTTCGGCGACATTGCCACCGGCGAGTCCCTGCCCATCACGGTGGAGGAGGTCGGCATCGAGGAGGCAACGTCGGCAGCCCTGCACCTGGCACCCGTTATCGACGACGCCCAGTCCGACGAGCAGCTCCACGGGCTTCCGGCCAGTGTGTCCTTCCTCGATATCGCCGGAATCGGGCTCGCGGACATGCCCGACGACGTCATCGATCGGTGGCGGGAGAGCGGCTCCTTGGAGCAGGCTGTCGATGATCCGGGGCGCAAGCGGACGAAGGTCAACCTGCGCGGACTTGTCGGGGTCACGGCGTCCGGACCACTGCAGTTGGACCTGCGGACACAGGGCCCGCATGCCCTGGTGGGCGGGACCACGGGCTCGGGCAAGAGCGAGTTCCTGCAGTCATGGGTGCTGGGCATGGCTGCTGCGCACAGCCCGCGCCAGGTCACCTTCCTGCTCGTCGACTACAAGGGCGGGTCCGCCTTCTCCGACTGCGTGCGCCTTCCGCACACCGTCGGGCTGGTCACGGACCTCAGTGCTTCCATGGTGCGGCGTGCTCTGATCTCGTTGAACGCCGAGCTTCGCTACCGGGAGCACGTCCTCAACCGTGGCGGCTACAAGGACATCGCGGAGATGGAGAAGGCCGGCGACCCCAGCACTCCACCGAGCCTGGTGATCGTGGTGGACGAGTTCGCCGCCCTCGTGCAGGAGGTTCCCCAGTTCGTCGACGGAGTCGTGAATGTTGCGCAGCGCGGACGGTCTCTCGGCCTGCACCTGGTGCTGGCGACGCAACGCCCTGCGGGCGTGATCAAGGACAACCTGCGGGCCAACACGAACCTGCGAATTGCCTTACGCGTAGCCGACGAGGCGGACAGCCAGGACATCGTTGGCGATCCATGTGCCGGATCCTTCGACCCCTCCATCCCCGGCCGTGCCGTGTTCGCCGCCGGATCGAGCCGGCTGACCACGTTCCAGTCCGCCTATGTGGGCGGATTCACCAGCCGGGTCACCAGCAGCCCCGCGATCCTGGTCTCGCCCTTGCAGTTCGCGCCCGGTGAGGACTGGCCGGTACCGGAGGCTCCTGTGGTCGCGGTCCCGGTCGACGGTGATGGACGCAAGGACGTTCAACGCCTCGTGGACACCATCGGTGCGGCGCACGCGCAGGCCGCGCTACCGGAGCCCCGGAAGCCGTGGCTGCCGAGCCTGGGCGAGGTGTACGACCTCCATGTCCTGGCAGAAGCGGCGAGCGCTGGCTCGTTGGTCTTCGGGGTGCGCGACGATCCCGACGCGCAGGACCAGTCACCCGTTGCCTTCCATCCGGACCGCGACGGGTCGATGGTCGTATTCGGCGCGAGCGGCGCGGGCAAGAGCGGCTTCCTCCGTGCCTTGGCCGTGAGCGCCGGGCTGCCCGGCGCGGGTGGGCCGTGCATCGTGTACGGGCTGGACTTCGGTTCGCGCGGCCTGGCTCCGCTGGAGGTCCTGCCCCACGTGGGCAGCATCGTCGCCGGGGACGACGGCGAGCGAATCGCCCGCCTGATCTCGACCGTCCGCGCCATGATCGTCGAGCGCGCCCAGCGCTACGGGGCTGCCCACGCCGGCACGATCGCCGAGTACCGCCTGGTGGCTGCCCGGCCCGACGAGCCACGAGTTCTCCTCCTCCTCGATGGGATGGATGCCTTCCGGCACGCGTACGAGCTGGGGCCGCAGGCCAAGCTCTTCGACCAGGCCATGTCACTGGCGGCCGAGGGACGTCCTGTCGGGGTGCACGTCGTCGTGTCGGCCGACCGGCCCGGGGCGGTCCCGGTGGCTCTTGCCTCATCTCTTCAGGCCAGGCTCGTGCTTCGCATGGCCAGCGAGACTGACCTGCTCATGCTCGGCGTGCCCAAGGACATGCTGCTCGCCGAAACGCCCCCCGGC
>JAUXRN010000019.1 GCA_030681835.1 Actinomycetota bacterium | reverse complement strand
CCCGGGTCGGCCAGACGATCGGCGACCATCACGAAGTCCGCCCCGTCGGGCAGCACCGACACCCGTTGGCGCACCACGGCGAGCACCGGCTGTGGCGCCTCGGTGGAGGCCACCCGCTCGATCACGTTGGGCGCCAGTTCGTACACGGGGGCAGGAGACTCCACGTCCTGGGCACCTGGCGCGACGAACTGGGCCTCGATCTCCCAGCCGGCAGCGATGGCCTGGGCCACCAACGACGGCCCCTCCACGACGAACACACCTTCCTCGGAACGCGCACTGCGGCGCCCCAGGAGGCGCCGCAGTCGTTGAACCTTCGGGTTCGAAAACGTGAGTTGGTCGCTCAGAGCGCAGCCTTGGCCGCGTGGACCAGTGCGGTGAACGCCGCTGCATCGGTGATGGCCAGATCGGACATCACCTTGCGATCGACCTCGATGCCGGCAGCGTTGAGGCCGGCGATGAACCGGCTGTAGCTGATGTCGTTGAGGCGGCAGGCAGCGTTGATGCGCTGGATCCACAGGCGACGGAACTCGCCCTTCTTGGCGCGACGGTCGCGGAACGCGTACTGCCCGCTCTTCATCACCTGTTCGTTGGCCGCCCGCACGGAGCGGCTCTTGTTGCCGTAATAACCCTTTGCCCGCTCGAGCACCTGCTTGCGGTGCTTCTTCGAGCCGACGGCGCGCTTCACACGAGCCATAGTTGTGTCTCCTTCTTCTCGTTCACGTTCTCAATGACGTTCGGTAGGGATCAGCGCTTGGCGAGCAGGCGCTTGATCTTCTTCGCGTCGCCGGGGTGGACATCGACCTGGCCGTCGAGACGACGGGTGCGGGTGGACGGCTTCTTCTCGAACAGGTGCTGCCTGTTCTGCTGCAGACGGCGCAGCTTGCCGGTGCCGGTGGTCTTGAACCGCTTGGCAGCGGTCTTGCTGGTCTTCATCTTGGGCATGGTGATTTTCCTGTGTGTCTGGCGGTGGCACCGCCGGGCGAAGCGTCGATCTGTATCAGGCGGGGTCGGGCTCGGGTGCCGTCTCGGGCTCGGGTGCCGTTTCGGGCTCGGGTGCCGTTTCGGGTTCTGGTGCCGTTTCGGGTTCGGGTGCCGTTTCGGGCTCGGCTGCAACCGGCTCGGCAACCACCTCCGCTGGAGGTGCCTGCTCGCTGGCGGTGTCCTCGACCGGGTGAGGCTTGCCCTCGCTCGGCTTCTTCGGCACCGCCTTCTTGTCGGGCGCCAGGACCATGGTCATGTTGCGCCCTTCGAGACGGGCCTGGGTTTCGACCTTGGCGGTCGATCCCAGTTGTTCGAGCACTGCATCGAGGATCCGTGAACCAAGTTCCGGGTGCGCCATTTCGCGCCCACGGACCTGCAGCGTCACTTTCACCTTGTGGCCTTCTGCAAGAAAATCGTGCATGTGGCGCACCTTGGTGTCGAAGTCGCCCTTGCCGATCTTGGGACGGAACTTGACTTCCTTGATCGACACGTGGACGGTCTTCTTGCGTGACTCTTTGGCCTTCTGGCTTTCCTCGTAACGGAACTTGCCGTAG
>JAUXRN010000013.1 GCA_030681835.1 Actinomycetota bacterium | reverse complement strand
CGGCGAGCAGCACCACGTCGGGCATCCCGGCGAGCGCGTCCGCGAGGAGCGGTCCGAGGCGACGGCCACCGTCGACGAGGTTGGCGAAGTCGCTCATGCCGCGAGCCAGGTCACGTGGTCACCGGTGCGACGTCCGGGCCTGCGGCCGATCCGAGCGCGACAGCGCCAGCGTCCTGGGCCAGACCGCTCGGGTGCGTCGTCGACCCGCTGGGCGTGAGGTGCAGCACGACCTCGAAGGCGGACGGCTCGTCGAGCGCCCCGGACAGCAGCGGCACGGCGCGGACCTTGACGTCGTATGCCGACAGGGCGCGGCGGTAGGCCCCCACACCCGACCACTCGGTCCGTATCAGCAGGAGGTCGGCGTCGTCCGTTGACTGCGCAATCGAACCCTGCGTGAATCCGGCCTGGCGGGAGAGGACGTCAAGCGCGGCAGCAGCGTCGGTGTGGAACGCTGCGCGATCCTCGGGCGCCACCCGGTGCCGGCCGACGACCAGGAGCGACGCGCCCGGATCGACCAGGGACGCCCACGGGCTAGTCTGAGTCACCATCGCAACCTAGGCCCCCGTGGAGTTCTCATGGCCAGCAACCCCGGCAAGAAGGACGGCTCCACGCCGGGCGTGCGCGGTCCCCGCGGTCCCCAGGGCGGCGGCCAGGCGGGCACCCCAGCGCGCAAGTCGACCGCCACCGGACTGCGCGGGCGATTCGAGGACGCCAGCTTCCCGCTGCTGCGGGTCATGACCGCGCTGCCGCGCTGGCTCATCGTGGTGCTGCCGGCCGTCCTGCTGGTCGCCGGGCTCGTCCTGACTGGGCCTTGGGCCTGGCTGGGAGGCATCTTCCTGCTGGTGGACTTCCTGCTGCTCACGTGGCTGACCGCCCTCTCGTGGCCGGTCATCAGCCCGGGCTCGCGGCTGGTGCGGGCGATGGTCGTCGCTGCCCTCCTCGGCATCACGATCCTGAAGTTCGCCGGGCGCTTCTAGGGGCGCGGTGGCCGTGACCGAACCACGGGTCCTCGAGTACCCCGATCCCGCCGCCTTCCTCGAAGCGACGGCCACCTTCCGCGCGGCGGAGCCGGTCTTCACCAACGTCATCGGATCGGTCGCGGGCAGCGTGCTGGCCGGCCGCACGTATGAGTCCTGCAGGTGGATGGCGGTCCTCGACGGCACGAGCACGGTCATCGGGTGCGCGATGCGCACCGCCCCGTGGAACCTGGCGGTGTCCCCCATGCCCGGCCCGGCCGCCGCCGCCGTTGGCAGGCACATGGCCAAGGCCGACCCGCTGCTGCCGGGGATCGTCGGCCCGCGCACGGTCGTGGACGGCGTCGTCGACGCGGCAGGGTGGCGCGCGCGAGCCCGCGTCAACATGGACGAGATCATCCGCGTGCTCGGCCAGTTCACGCCCTCGCCTGCTCCGGCCGCCGGTGCGGCACGGGTGGCCACCGCGGAGGACAGGGACCTCGTCCTGGCCTGGATGTTCGCGTTCGCCGAGGACGCCGGGCTACCCGCCCACGGGATCCCGGACGCGACCGACGGCCAGCTCGACCGGGGATCACTGCGGCTCTGGGAGGTGGACGGCACGCCCGTCTCCATGGCCGGCCACGCCTCCGTCGACCCGACCCCCTCCGGCATCGTCGCCCGCGTGGGTCCTGTCTACACCCCGGCGGCCCTGCGTGGTCGCGGCTACGGAACGGCGGCGACGAGCGCCGTGGTCGAGGCGCTGCTGCCGACCTGCTCGATCATCATGCTGGTCACGGATGCCGACAACGCCACGAGCAACGGGGTGTACGCGCGACTGGGCTTCGTGGAGGCCGGGGCGCTGGTCGAGGTCCTCCTGGATTTCGCCCCACCCACCCCGCGACCTTGAGGTTGGCGTCGTCTCGGACGCAGTCCGAGCGCGCCAACCTCAAGGTCGGCGAGGGTGCCGAGTCGATGCGAAATTGACAATCATTTTCATTACGCCTACCGTCGAGGCATGGCCCGTCGCCCCCTCCTCGTTGCCGCGACCCTCCTTGGCGCACTCACCGTGGCCGCCTGCGGATCCGCCGAAGGCCCGGCCGATGACCGTCCGTCCGTCGTGGCCGCCCTGTATCCGCTGGCCTACGCGGCCGAGCAGGTCGCCGGGGGCTCGGCAACCGTGACGGGGCTGACCCCTCCCGGCATCGAGCCGCACGACCTCGAGCTCACGGCCGCGCAGGTAGCCGAGATTGCGCAAGCCGACCTCGTTCTCTATGTCAAGGGCCTGCAGCCTGCCGTCGACGAGGCCATCGCCCAGCAGGCGGCCGACCGGGCACTCGATGTGGGCGAGGGCCTGGACCTGCTGGTCACCGGCGACGCCACCGATCCGCACGTCTGGCTCGACCCGGTCAACCTGGCCTCCATCGGGGAGGCCGTCGCGACCCGCCTGGGCGAGGTCGACCCCGACCAGGCCGCCGCGTTCGCGGCGAATGCCGACGCGCTCGCCGCGCAGATGATCACGCTGGACCAGGAGTTCACGGACGGACTGGCCACCTGCGCGACGCGCGACATCGTGGTCAGCCACGCCGCATTCGGCTACCTCGCGGATGCCTACGGGCTGACCCAGATCGGAATCTCCGGGCTGTCCCCCGACGCGGAACCGAGCCCGGCCCGACTGCGCGAGGTCGCTGACCTCGTCCGGGCCACCGGCACGACCACGATCTACTACGAGACCCTGGTCGATCCCAAGGTCGCCCAGACGGTCGCGGACGAGACCGGGGCGGCCACGGCCGTACTCGACCCGCTCGAGGGCCTGCCCGAGGGAGCCACCGGCGACTACGCATCGATCATGCGCGCGAACCTGGCCACGCTGATTGCGGGGCAGGGCTGCTCGTGACCACCACCGGAGAGGTATTGCGGCTCGAGCGGCTCTGCGTCGAGTACGACGGCGACCACGTGCTCGAGGACGTCGACCTCACCATCACGGCCGGGGAGTTCGTTGCCGTGCTTGGCCCGAACGGCAGTGGCAAGACGACCATGGTGCGGGCGGCACTGGGCCTGCAGCAGTTCGACCACGGCCGGGTGTTCCTGTTCGGCAGCCCCTTGCAGCGGTTCCGGGACTGGCGGCGCGTCGCCCTGGTCCCGCAGCGACTGCCGGGCGCATCCAGCATCCCGGTCTCCGTCTGGGAGTCGGTGCTCAGCGGGTTGATCTCCCCTCGCCGGCGATGGCGCCCCTTCACCCGTGAGGAGAAGGCCGCGGCCACGCAGGCCCTCCATGACGTGGGCCTGTGGGACCGGCGGCATGACCGCCTCGACGCGCTGTCGGGTGGCCAGCAACGACGAGCCCTCGTGGCCCGGGCGCTTGCCCTGTCCCCCGACCTGCTCGTCATGGACGAGCCCACGGCCGGGGTCGACGCCGAGCACGTGGCCCGCCTGACCGACGTCCTCTCGGGACTGTCGGCCGGGGGCACCACGATCATCGTCATCACACACGAGCTCACCGGGATCGCGCACCTCGTCACGCGCGCGATCGTCCTCGATCCGCTCGCGCGCACCTCGGTGGCCTTCGACGGCCCGCCCCCCTTGCCCAGCAGCATCACGGACGGCGTCCACCATCACGACGGCCCCGACGAGCACGCCCCCAGCGCGATCGGGCTCGAGCCATGACGGCTCTCCTGGACTTCGACTTCATGCGCCGGGCGCTGGTGGCCGCGGCCCTCGTCGGTCTCATCGCCCCGCTCATCGGGGTCTTCCTCGTCCAGCGCCGGCTGGCCCTTCTCGGCGACGGCATGGGGCACGTCGCCCTGACCGGCGTCGGCCTCGCCTTCCTGCTCGGCACCGCGCCCATCCCGACCGCGATGGCGACCGCCGTGGCCGGTGCGTTCCTCATCGAGTTCATTCGCTACCGCAGCCGCACCGCGGGCGACGTGGCCCTTGCCCTGCTCTTCTACGGAGGCATCGCGGGCGGGGTGATGCTCGCGTCCTTGGCCCCGGGACGTGCCTCGTCATCGCTCAACGCGTACCTCTTCGGCTCGCTGTCGACCGTGGCGGAGGCGGACCTGCTGGCACTCGGCGCGCTGTGCCTGGTCGTCGTTGCCGTCGTCGTCGTTCTGGGGCGCGAGATGTTCTCGGTGAGCCTGGATCCCGACCTGGCCGCGGTCCAGGGCATCCGCGTGCGGGCGATGAGCACCCTGATGGCCGTGCTCGCCGCCGTCGTCGTCGTGGTCGGGATGCGCGTCGTCGGCCTGCTGCTCGTCAGCGCGATCATGATCGTCCCGGTTGCCGCGGCGCAGCAGGTGACCCGGTCCTTCCGGGGCACCGCCGTCCTCGCGATCGTCATCGGCCTCGCCGCCAGCCTCGCCGGGCTGGTCGGGTCCTTCTACGTCGAGGTCCCGCCCGGCCCGACCATCGTGCTGGTCGCGCTTGCGGGCTTCGCCGTCATGGCGATGCTCGCCGTCCCGATCCGGCGACGCCGCAGGGAGCCCTCGTGAGCACCGGGCCGGCCGTGCGGCAGACCCGGCAGCGGGCCGCGGTGAAGGACCTGCTGGAGGGGCTCGACGGCTTCCGATCAGCGCAGCAGGTCCACGACCAGCTGCGGCAGCGAGGCGACTCGATCGGGCTGACCACCGTCTACCGATCCCTCCAGGCCCTCGCGGCGGCCGGCGAGGTGGACCTGCTGGTCAATGACGATGGCGAGACGGTCTACCGGCAGTGCGGCGCAGGGCACCATCACCATCTCGTGTGCCGGTCCTGCGGGCGCACGGTCGAGATCGCCGGACCCGCGGTCGAGGCATGGGCCACGCGCATGGCGGCGGATCACGGCTTCACGGACGTCAGCCACCAGATGGAGGTGTTCGGGATCTGCGCGCAGTGCGGGGTCCGGCCGGGCTAGGCCGGCGGCTCGTTGGGCACGGCCCCGCCATACCGCCGGTCGCGTGACGCATAGATCTGGCAGGCATGCCACAGGTGCCTTCGGTCGAAGTCCGGCCACAGCGTGTCGAGGAAGACCATCTCGGCGTAGGCCGACTGCCACAGGAGGAAGTTGCTCGTGCGCTGCTCCCCCGACGAACGCACGAACAGGTCGACGTCCGGCATGCCGGGCTCATCCAGGTAGCGCGCAAAGACGCGTTCGCTGATCCGGTCGGGATCCACTCGCCCGTCCCGCACGTCCCGAGCGAGCGCGGCAGCAGCGTCGACGATCTCGGCACGGCCCCCGTAGTTGACGCACATCGTCAGGGTGAGGCGGGTGTTTGCCGCCGTGAGCTGCTCGGCCTCCTCCAGCTCGGCTACGACGCTGCGCCACAGTCGTGGACGCCGGCCGGCCCACCGCACGCGGACGCCGAGGGAGTTCATCTCATCGCGCCGACGACGTATGACGTCACGGTTGAAGCCCATGAGGAAGCGCACCTCGTCGGGCGAGCGCTTCCAGTTCTCGGTCGAGAAGGCGTACGCGGAGAGCCAGCCGATGCCCAGTTCGAGGGCTCCCTCCACGCAGTCGAACAGGCTGGCCTCGCCGGCCTCGTGGCCGCCCGTCCGCGGGAGCCCGCGGTCCTTGGCCCAGCGGCCGTTGCCGTCCATCACCAGCGCAACGTGCCTCGGCACGAGCTCGGGCGGGATCTCGGGCGGAAGCGCGCCCGAGGGATGCCGCGACGGACGATGCGGAGGCGGCGGGGCGGAGCGGCGGGCCATGCGCCCATCCTGCCGTGCCCGCGCGGCCAAGCGCGGCTACGTCGAGCGGTCCACGAGCGGAAGCGAGCGCAGGCCGCGCTCGATGTGCCACTGGAGATACGCAGCCACCATGCCGCTGCCCTCGCGACGCTCACGCTGTTGGCTGGCGTCGGCGCTGGCCCAATCGCCGCTCAGCAGGGCGCCGAGGAGGGCGATCGTCGCCGCGGAGGGCGCAGCGGATCCGGGTGGCCGGCAGGTCGTGCAGACCATCCCGCCGCTGCTGATCGAGAACGCTCGGTGCGGCCCGTCGGCCCCGCAGCGGGCGCACTGGTCGAAGGACGGCGCCCAGCCCGCGACCGCCAAGGAGCGGAGCAGGTAGGCGTCGAGGATCAGGCTCGCATCGTGGTCCCGCCCGGTCAGCGAACGCAGCCCCGACACCAGCAGGGCGAACTGCTGCACCGACGGCTCCCGCTCCTCCGGCGTGAGTCGCTCGGCCGTCTCCAGCATCGCGGAGCCTGCTGTCCAGAGCGGGTAGTCGGCGGACAGGGCCGCCCCGTGCATCGCGATCGACTCCACCTGGGTCACGGAGTCCAGGGACCGGCCCTCATACAACTGCACGTCCACGTGGCTGAACGGCTCGAGCCGGGCGCCTATCCGGCTCGATGTCTTGCGCACGCCCCGGGCAACGGCGCGGACCCGGCCGTGCGACCGCGTGAGCAGGGTGACGATCCGATCGGCCTCGCCCAGCTTCTGGGCACGGAGCACGATGGCCTCGTCGCGGTAGAGGGGCACGCTACATTCTCTCTGGCGGGGGCGGCCGCCCCCGCATCGCCGCACGGGATGACGCGCATCGCACGGATGCACCGGGAGGCCGCGTGACCGAGCACCAGTCCGAGGGGCCGTCGGGACCCGACCCGGTCGACCCCGGCGCCGCCCCTGCCGCTGCGTCCCCTCAAGCCGCGGCACCCCAGGCCTCCGGCGACTCGGACCCCCCGGTCCCGGAGCCCATCTTCGTCGCCCTCGACCCGCACTGGCTGCGCAAGGCCCTGGTCATGCTCGTCCTGGCCATCCTCGTTCTGCAGGTCATCAACTGGGGCTGGGGCCTGCTCGGCGGGTTCCTGTTCAACATGCTGCTGGCCTGGCTCATCGCGATCTCGGTCGACCCCATCGTCAGCTACCTCACCCGACGTGGCATGCGGCGGGGACTGGCGACCACCTTGGTGGCGCTCGGGACGACCCTGCTGCTCGCTGCATTCATCGCGCTCTTCGGCAGCGCCCTGGCCGAGCAGGTCACCGAGCTGGTCCTCGCCCTGCCGTCGCTCGTGCTCGAGATCGTCGATTGGTCCAACCGGACCTTCGGCACCGAACTGGACCCCGTCGAGCTCACCAACAGCCTCAACCTGACATCGGATCAGATCACCGAGATCGCCTCGTCGTTGGCCGGGGGGATCCTCGGCGTGCTCAGCGGAATCGTCGGGGCGATCTTCAACTTCGTCACCATCGTGGTGTTCTCGTTCTACTTCTCGGCCGACTCGCCCCGGATCAAGCGCTTCATCGCGTCCTGGCTCAGGCCCGCCCACCAGGTGGTGTTCATCAAGGTCTGGGACATCTCGGTGACCAAGGCCGGTGGCTTCGTCATCTCCAAGATGGCCCTGGCCAGCGTCTCGGCCTTCTTCCATGCCGGCTTCTTCTACCTGATCGACATCCCGTACTGGCTGCCCATGGGCATCTTCGCGGGCGTCGTCAGCCAGTTCATCCCGACGATCGGCACGTACATCGGGGTAGCGCTCCCGGCCCTGTTCGCCGTCTTCGACGACCCGATCGACGTGCTGTGGATCGTCATCTTCGCGACGGTCTACCAGCAGATCGAGAACTACGTCTTCACCCCTCGCATCTCGACCAAGACCATGGACATCAACTCCGGGGTCGCCCTCGCGTCCGTCTTCATCGGCGCAGCGCTCTTCGGCCCGATCGGCGCAATCATCGGGATCCCGATGGCCGCCATCGTGATCGCCGTGTTCGAGGCCTACGGGCAGCGCTACGAGATCCACCCGTACGTGCAACGCAACGCCGACTGACCCCCGCCCGCCTCCCAACCCGCCGACCTTGAGGCTGGCGCGTGATTCGGCGCGGCGGAGCGGCGCCAACCTCAAGGTCGATGACGCGGGTTCGCTAGAAGCCAAGCCGGCGGAGCTGCTTGGGGTCCTTCTGCCAGTCCTTGGCCACCTTGACCCGGATATCGAGGTAGACCGGAACACCGAGCAGCGCCTCGATCTCGGCCCGGGCACGGGTGCCCACCTGCTTGAGCCGCGCGCCGGCCTTTCCGATCACGATGGCCTTCTGGGTGTCCCGCTCGACGAAGAGGGACGCCCGTACGTCGGTGAGCGGCCGGTCCGCCGGCCGGTCCTCGCGCGGCTCGATCTCGTCGACCACGACGGCGATCGAATGCGGCAACTCGTCCTGGACGCCATCCAGGGCGGCCTCGCGGATGAGTTCCGCGACGGCGATCTCCAGCGGCTCCTCGGCTGCGTCCCCGTCGGGGAAGAGCACGGGCCCCTCGGGCAGGTGCACGATCAGCCGGTCAGCCAGCAGCTGCACCTGCTCGCCCGTCAAGGCCGAGACCGGCACCACCTCCGACCAGTCGATGCCCACCTGCTCTCCCAGGGCCGCCACCTGCGCTAGCCGCTCGGCGACCAGGCCGTGCCCGATGGTGTCGATCTTCGTCAGGACGGCCACGATCGGCTTGCGCCGCAGGAATGACAGCTGCGTGGCGATGTACCGGTCCCCCGGCCCGATCTCCTGGTCGGCCGGCAGGCACATGCCCACGACGTCGACGCTCGACCACGTCTCGCGGACCTCGTCGTTGAGCCGCTCGCCCAGCAGGGTCCTCGGACGGTGCAAGCCGGGGGTGTCGACGATGACGAGCTGCCCGTCAGGCCGGTTGACGATCCCGCGCAGCACCCGTCGCGTGGTCTGCGGCCGATCCGACGTGATGGCGACCTTGCGGCCGACGAGGGCGTTCGTCAGGGTCGACTTCCCCGCGTTGGGACGCCCCACCAGGCAGGCGAAGCCGCTGCGAAACGTCACGTCGTGACTCCTGTCGACCTGCGGGCCCGACCCTCGCCCAGCCCCAGCAACGCTAGAGCACCGAGGATGAGCAGGCATCCGATCCACCCCGTCGCACTTACGACCTCGTGCAGCACGACGACCCCCAGGAGGGTCGCGACGGCCGGCTCGAGCAGCGTCAGCGTCGCGATGTGCCCGGGTTGCAGGACGCGCAATCCCACGCCGAACAGCAGGTATCCGGCCGTCGTCGTCACGAGGCCGAGCCACAGCACCTCGGCGGCGCCGCTGGCCGTCAGCCACCAGGTGGTGCCCATGACGGCGGGGAGGAGGAGGACGGCCCCGACGCTGAAGGACGCGGCCAGTACCGCGCTCGGGGCATGGTCGGCGCGCGACAGCCGGACGCCCAGGACGGTGTACATGGCGTAGCAGGCCCCGGCACCCGCGGCCGCGGCCATGCCGCCGGGCTGGCCGGAGTCCAGGCTGCCGACCATGAGCAGGCCGAGGCCGAGGATGGCGATCACCGTCGAGCCCGCCCACAGCCAGCCCGGGGCGCCTTCGCGGGCCAGCCAGCCGATGATGCCCGCGAGGAAGGGAGCCACGCCCAGGCTGATCAAGGTCCCGATCGCGACGCCGGTGCTGGCGGTGCCGAGGAAGAACAGGGCCTGGTATCCGGCGACGGCCAGGCCCATCAGCCAGACGGACGGCAGCCGCCACAGGCCGACCAGTCCTCCGAAGCCGCCCCGAAGCGCCACGAATGCCAGCAGCCCAGCCGAGCCCACCAAGAGGCGCAGCGCAGCAACCGACGCCGGCGGCGCATCAGGCGCCAGCAACTGCAGCGACGTCGCCGACGTCCCGAACAGCACGGCCGCGCCCATGACCGAGATGGCGGCGGTGCGCGGGCTGGCGCGGTGGAGGACGGGGGAAGCGGGGTGAGGCCCGCTCACGTCGCGGCTCGGGAGCGGATCGTCCCGTCCGGGGCGCAGACCATGACCGTCACGCCGGGCCCGGCTAGGTCCCGCATGGCCGCGATGTCGGCCTCGCTGGGATCGGGCCCGACCACGACCGCTGCCTCCGCGCCGCGCGCGCCCGACGCGGCCGCCTGCGCCACCACGAGGACGAGGGCCGAGAGCCGCACGGACGGCAGGTCGACGCTCGCGGACGCGTAGGTGCGTCCGGTCTCGTCGCGCAACGCGGCCCCCTGCGGGGCACCGACTCGCCCGCGAGCCCCTCGCGCGAGGGTCACCAGCTTCGCGTCCTCGGCGTCCAGCGATACCGGGTCAGCCATCGGCCGCATCGTCCTCGGGCAGCACCGGCTGCGCCAGCACGGTGCCGATGCGGTTGCGACGGCCGGCCCCCTGCTCAGCCGTGAGCAGCCAGCCGCCCTCGCGGACCGAGGCGCCGGGGATGGGCACCCGGCCGAGGCGCTTGGCCAGCAGCCCGAGCACCGTGTCGACTCCCTCGTCCTCGGAGTCCAACTCGACCTTGACGAGGTCCGCGAAGTCATCGACATGCATGCGCGCCAGGACGCGGAATGCACCGGACGGCAACTCGGTGACCTCCGGGGCCGCCGTGTCGTACTCGTCGGCAATCTCGCCGACGATCTCCTCGAGGATGTCCTCGATCGTCACCAATCCCGCGGTGCCGCCGTACTCATCGACAACGACCGCCATGTGGACGCGCGCCGCCTGCATCTCGCGCAGCAGCGAGTCGGCCGCCTTGCTGTCCGGCACGAAGTACGGGGCCCGCATGAGTGACTCGACGAGGTCGGCGTTCTCAGACTCGCGGTGCTCGAACGTCCGCCTCACGATGTCCTTCAGGTACACGATCCCAACGATGTCGTCGGCGTTGTCCCCGATCACCGGGATGCGCGAGAAGCCCGAGCGCAGGCCTAGCGAGAGCGCCTGACCCAAGGTCTTGGTGCGCTCGATGAGAACCATCTCGGTACGCGGGACCATGACCTCCTTGGCAAAGGTGTCGCCAAGCTCGAAGACCGAGTGGATCATCTGCCGCTCGTCGTGCTCGATGAGATCGTCCGCTTCGGCCAGGTCGACCATCTCGCGGAGCTCGGCCTGGGAGGCGAACGGCCCTTCGCGGTAGCCCTTGCCCGGGGTCACGGCGTTGCCCACGTGAATGAGGAGGGTCGTCACCGGTCCCAGCAGCGCCGCCAGGAAGCGGGCCGGCCCCGCCGCCGAGAGCGCGATCGCCTCGGCGTGCTGCCGGCCTAGCGTGCGGGCGGCGACGCCGAGCACGACGTACGAGACGGTGACCATGATCGCAACGGCAAGCCCGAGCGCCCAGCCGGAAGACCATCCGCCCTGAGTCGAGAGGGCATTGACGCACACGTATCCGACCAGGACGGTCGCCGTCACGGAGGCGATCGTCGACAGGAAGAGAAGGACGTTGACGTAGCGCGGCCGGTCCGCGATGACTGCGAGGAGGCGCTTGATGCGCTTCTCGTCGTCGCGCCTGCCTTCCTCAACGTGACTTCGTGACACCCGGCCGATTGCCGTCTCGGCCATCACCAGCAGCCCGCCAAGCACGATGAGGATGGCCGCCACGATGACGAGACCGATATCGGCGGTCACGCGCGGCTCCAGCCAGCGAGCAACGCGTCCTGCAGCCTGAACATCGCCTCGTATTCCTCGGTCGACTGGTGGTCATAGCCGATGAGGTGCAACGTCCCGTGCGTCGTCAAGAACTGCAGTTCGTCATCGATCGACCTGCCGGCCAGGGCCGCCTGCGGAGGAATGAACGCGGGGCAGAGCACGATGTCGCCGAGGATTCCCGGTACCGGCTCGACATGCTCCGGCGCAGGGCGCAGCTCGTCGATGGGGAAGGACAGTACGTCGGTGGGGCCGGGCTCGTGCATCCAGTCCTCGTGCAGCGTGGTCATGCGGTCGAGGTCGACGAGGGTGATGCCGAGCTCGCAGTCACGGTGCAGCCGCAGCTCACCGAACAGGTGCCCGGCCAACCGCGCGAGCGCGGGCTCGTCGCAGGCCACGCCCGATTCGTTGGTCACGGTCACGCGAGCGGGTAACGGCCTCACTCGGCCCGCTTGGCGTCGTAGTGCTCGTAGGCCTCGACGATGCGGCCGACCAACTTGTGCCGCACGACGTCGTGCGAGGTGAGCCGGCAGAAGGCGACGTCGTCGATGCCCTCGAGGATGTCTGCCACGATCCGCAGACCGCTGGTCGCTCCCCCCGGCAGGTCCACTTGGGTGATGTCGCCGGTGACCACCATCGTGGACCCGAAGCCCAGCCGGGTGAGGAACATCTTCATCTGCTCGGCCGTCGTGTTCTGGGCCTCGTCCAGGATGATGAACGAGTCGTTGAGCGTGCGCCCGCGCATGTAGGCGAGGGGCGCGATCTCGATGGTGCCGCTGGTGATCAGCCGGGGGATCGAATCCGGATCGATCATGTCGTGCATGGCGTCGTACAGCGGCCGGAGGTAGGGGTCGATCTTCTCCGATAGCGTGCCAGGCAGGAAGCCCAGCCGCTCCCCCGCTTCGACGGCGGGTCGGGTGAGGACGATCCGGTTGACCTTCTTGGCCTGGAGGGCCTGGACCGCCTTCGCCACGGCGAGATAGGTCTTGCCCGTGCCGGCCGGACCGATGCCGAAGATGACCGTGTTGTTGTCGATGGAGTCGACGTAGCGCTTCTGATTGAGCGACTTGGCACGGATGGTGCGGCCGCGGTTGCTGAGGATGTTGGCTGTCAGCACGTCGCTCGGGCGAGTGCCGGAGCGCATGAGCGAGATGCTCCGCTCGACCGCCTCCGCAGTGAGTGCCTGGCCGGTGCGGAGCATGACCAGCATGTCCCCGATGAGGGTGTCGATCACGCCGACGTCCTCGGGCGATCCGGCGACGGTGATCTCATTCCCCCGGGCCATGATGTCGGTTGCCGGGAACGCGTCCTCAATGAGACGCAGGTACTCGTCGCGCGTCCCGAGCAGCGCGACCATGGGCTGGGAGTTGGGCACGACGATCGTCGTCTGAGCCCGCGGTGCGTCTGCCGCGCCGCCGGGGATGCTGCCGCCTGCGATGGGGGTGCTCATGCCTCTTCCATGATCGTCTTCCTAGCCCGGTGGCCAGGCGAGGTCGCGGCCGCCGAGCACGTGCAGGTGCACGTGCCGCACGGATTGCCCGGCGCGGTCGCCGGTGTTCGTCACGATCCGGTAGCCATCGGCGCTGACGGCCTCCTGCTCGGCGACGGATGCCGCCACGGTCAACAGATGCGCGGCAAGGGCCGGATCCTGCCGGGCCAGGTCCGCGGCGTTCGCGTAGTGCTCACGCGGGATCACCAGGACGTGGACCGGAGCCACGGGCGCGATGTCGCGGAAGGCGACGGACTGCTTGTCCGAGTGGACGATGTCGCCCGGGATGTCGCCCCGGGCGATGGCGCAGAACAGGCAGTCGCTCATGACGTCATCCTTCCACGCGGCCAATCCGCCATCGAGGGGACGCAGCGAGGACGATGCCCGCGGCCACCATGCCGGCCGACGACGTGCGCAGCACGGTCGGCCCGAGGCGCACGGCCGTCGCGCCTGCGTCCAGGAAGGCGGTGAGCTCGACCGGGGTGATGCCGCCCTCCGGCCCCACGACGAGGAGGACCTCGCCCTGCTGCGGCACGGCGACATCGGCAAGCGCGTGCCGGGCAGATTCATGCAGCACGAGGGCAACGGTGGCGGTCCGCACGCGGGCGAGGACGTCGTCCGTGGAAGCGAGTGGCGCGATCACCGGGAACCGCGCCCGCCGCGACTGCTTGGCCGCGGCCATGGCCGCGTCGACCCACCGCTGGCGGGATCTCTCGACCCGATCCGCCCGCCACTGGACGACGCTGGCCGCGGCAGCCCAGGGGACGATCTCGTCGGCCCCGATCTCGGTCAGCTGCTCCACCGCGAGCTCGCCGCGCTCGCCCTTCGCGAGGGCCTGCACCGCCGTCAGCCGCAGGGAGGGTGCCACCTCGCTAGTGACGGCGATGACCTCGACGTCCAGGGCCTGGCGGTCGGGAGAGCGCACCACGGTGCCGGTCGCCCGGACGCCCTGGCCGTCCACGAGCTGGACCCGCTCCCCCGCCGACACCCGCATCACCGTGACCGCGTGCCGGGCCTCGCTGCCCGTGACCCGCACGCACGACCCTGCGACCGCCGAGACCAGCTCGCCGGGGGCAACCACGAAGACCGGTGGCGTCACTTGGCTGAGAACGCGTCCTTGATCTTGTGGAAGAACCCCTGCGGCTCGGGCGCGCCCGTGCCGACCTGGGCAGTGGTTTCCTCGCGCAGCAAGGCCAGCTGGCGCATCAGCTCCTCCTGCTGCGGATCGAGCCGCGTGGGCGTCTCGACCCGCAGGTGCACGTACAGGTCGCCGCGCCCGCCTCCGCGCAGCCGCGCTGCACCGTGTCCCTTCAGTACGAGTGACTCGCCTGACTGGGTGCCGGCCTTGATGGCGACATCGAGCGGCCCGTCGAGGCTCTCGAGCGTGGTCGCCGTTCCGAGCGCTGCAGCCGTCATGGGGACGCTGACGACGCAGTGGAGTTCCTCGCCCCTGCGCTCGAACATGGGGTGGGCGGCGACGACGATCTCGACGTACAGGTCCCCGGCCGGACCGGCATTGGGGCCCACCTCGCCCTCGCCGCTGAGCTGGATCCGGGTGCCGGTGTCGACACCGGGCGGGATGCGCACCGTCAGCGTGCGCCGAGTGCGGACCCGGCCGTCGCCGGCGCACTCGTGGCACGGATGCGGGATGGTCGTGCCGTGGCCCTGGCACTGCGGGCAGGCCCGGGACGTCATGACCTGGCCGAGGAAGGATCGCTGCACCTGCTGGATCTCGCCGCGTCCCTTGCACAGCACGCACGTCTCGAGCTCGGTGCCCTGAGCGGTGCCCGCGCCCTCGCACGAGGAGCAGGCCACCGCGGTGTCGACGGTGAGGTCGCGCGTCGTGCCGAAGACCGCGTCGGAGAGTTCCACCTGGATACGGATCAGGGCGTCCTGGCCCCGCCGCGCGCGCGGGCGCGGGCCGCGCTGGCCGCCCCCGCCGAAGAAGGCATCCATGAGGTCGCCGAAGTCGAACGAGTTGCCCCCGTAACCACCGGTGCCGCCCCGGGCACTCAAGGGGTCGCCGCCGAGGTCGTACATCTGCCGCTTCTCGGGATCGCTGAGCACCTCGTAGGCGGCCGTCACGGACTTGAACCGCTCCTGGTGCTCGGGGTCGGGGTTCACGTCGGGGTGCAGTTCACGCGCGAGCCGCCGGTAGGCCTTCTTGATCTCCTCGGGAGACGCGTCGCGGGTCACGCCCAGCAGGGCGTAGTAGTCAGTGGTCACGCGTCGCTCACTGCTCGTCCAGCATCCGGCTCACGTACTGAGCAACCGCGTGCACGGCGCCCATCGTGCCCGGATAGTCCATGTGGGTCGGCCCGACGATGCCGAGCGATGCCGCCGGACGGTCTCCGCGGGCATACCGCGCCGTGATGACCGACGTGGCCTCGAGGCCCTCGACCGGGTTCTCGTGGCCGATGCGCACGGTGACTGCCTGGAGGCTGGACGCCTCGCCGAGCAGCCGCAGCAGGACGACCTGCTCCTCCAGCGCCTCTAGGACGGGCTGGATCGCGAGGGGGAAGGATTCCCCGTAGCGGGCCAGGTGCGCCGTGCCGCCGAGCACCACTCGCTCATCGGAACGCTCGGTGACCGCCTCGAGCACGGCTGCGGCCACGAGCCTTGCGAGGGGCTGGTCGTCGGCTGCGAAAGCACCGTCGAAGTCAGTGAGCGCGTCCGGCACGTTCGCGAACGGCTTGTTGGCGATGGCGACCACGAGCCGGGACCGGACGTCGCCGAGCTGGACGTCGGTGACCGGCCGCGGCACCTCGACGATGCGCTGCTCCACGCGGCCGCTGTCGGTGATGATCAGGATGATGAGGCGGGTGGTGCTGAGGCTGACGACCTCGACGTGCCGCACGCTGCTGCGCGACAGTGACGGGTACTGCACCAGTGCGACCTGCCGCGTCAGTTGCGCGAGCAGCCGGACCGTGCGGACCATGACGTCGTCGAGATCGACGGCATCGTCGAGGAACTGGTGGATCGCCCGCCGCTCGGGCGGTGTGAGCGGCTTGACGCCGGACAGCCGGTCCACGAACAGCCGATAGCCGAGGTCGGTCGGCACCCGGCCGGCGCTGGTGTGCGGCTGGGCGATGTACCCCTCCTCCTCCAGCGCGGCCATGTCGTTGCGGATCGTGGCCGGCGAGACGCCCAGGCTGTGGCGCTCGACAAGGGCCTTCGAGCCGACCGGTTCGTGGGTCGAGACGTAGTCCTCCACGATGGCACGCAGCACGGCGAGCCGACGCTCCTCGAGCATGCCCACCTCCCCATCGTTGGCACTCGAAGTCCGGGAGTGCCAAGTGTACGGGCCGCGCCGCTGGGGCGCGACCGCCGCGTGGGCATGCGCCTATGCGGCCACGGGCTCGACGACCCGGAGGCCAGGGAACCTGCGAAACCCGCGGTCGCCGGTGACCAGGGCGGCGCCGAGGTCGAGCGCGGCCGCCGCGATGAACGCATCCGGCACGTCGTCGCCGGTGAGGTGCAGGTCGCGGACGAGGCTGGTGAACAGTGCCCAGTGCGCCGGGCCCGGAGGCACGAGCAAGGCCCTGGGCGCAGCGAGCAGGGCGTCGATGAAGGTCATGGCTTCGGGAAGGGGCGTCGGATCGGGGAAGGCCC
Source organism: Actinomycetota bacterium (assembly GCA_030681835.1). Lineage (GTDB taxonomy): Bacteria > Actinomycetota > Actinomycetes > S36-B12 > S36-B12 > UBA10649. The sequence continues at coordinate 3,919 of JAUXRN010000013.1, read as the reverse complement.
TGCGGTTCGTGACGATGCGGATGAAGGCCGAACCCACGACCGGAAGGATGGCGATCTGCTCGCGGCCCAGCAGGGCGGCGTCGAGCCATTGACGCACGTGGTTGTGACGGGGCGCCGCCGGACGGAATGCGTGAACGAGCACATTCACGTCAACGCAGAGCATCGAGAGGGATTCCCTCATCCAGCATCGCCTGGAGCGACCGGGAGTCATCGAGGTCAACGCCGGGCAGCGGGCCGCCCAGCTGCTTCGAGACGGGCAGCCCGCGGTACTCAGTCGGCTGTTCCATGTCCATCAACGCGGTCCTCAATGCGTCCTCAACTACAGACGTGACACTGCAGCCCCGCAGCGCCGCCAAGGCCTTGGCCCTGCGGTAGAGGTCATCGTTCAGGTTCATGGTGGTTCGCATGTCCGCATATTAGCATCACGCTAACGCATAAATATGCATCGCATGACAGCGCGAGGTGCAGGCGGGGTGCATCGTCCCGTTGCTCGAGCAGAAGCTCTCAATCCACCAAGTCCCGGATGACGGCGTCGGCCAGCAGCCGACCACGCATCGTGAGCACCACGCGCCCGTCGGCAAGCCGGTCCGACTCGAGAAGACCCTGACCGACCTGCTCATCGGCCCGGGCCACGGCGGCCGGCGAGAGCGCCTCGAGCGGCAGTCCCTCCGCCAGCCGAATACCGAGCATGATCCGCTCCGTGCGCCGCTCGTCCTCGGTCAGGACCTCGCTTCCTGCCTCGGGCGACGCTCCCTCGGCAAGCCTCGTGGCATACGTGGCCGGGTGCTTCGCGTTCCACCAGCGGCGGCCAGCCACGTGGCTATGGGCTCCGGGACCCACCCCCCACCAGTCCCGGTCGCGCCAGTAGCCGAGGTTGTGCCGGCACTGACCGCCCGGCCGGGCCCAGTTGGAGACCTCGTACCAGCCCATGCCGGCGTCGGCGAGCATGGCATCCACGATTCGGTAACGCTCGGCGGCAACGTCGTCGTCCGGCGCCGGAAGCTCGCCCCTGCGCACCCGGCGGGCCAGGGGGGTTCCCTCCTCGACGATGAGCGAGTACGCCGACACGTGATCGGCCCCGGCGTCGATGGCATCGGCCACCGAGCGGCGCAGGTCGTCTTCTGACTCCCCCGGGGTGCCGTAGATGAGGTCGAGGTTCACGTGCTCGAAACCCGCCCGCGCCGCCGCGCGCGCAGCGGTCACGCCGCCGCCAGGCGTGTGCGTGCGGTCGAGGATTCGCAGCACGCTCTCCGACGAACTCTGCATGCCGAAGGAGATCCTCGTGAAGCCCCCCGCGCGCAGGCCCTCGAGCATGGCGTCGTCGACACTGTCGGGGTTCGCTTCCGTCGTGACCTCGGCATCGGGAGCGAGGCTGAACTCCGCGCGGACGGCGTCGAGCACTGCGGTGAGGCCACGCGCACCCAGGAGGGTCGGGGTGCCCCCGCCGACGAACACGGTCGACACCTCACGGTGACCGAGCGCGGCTCCGGCGAGCCGGACCTCGCTCGCCAGGACGCTGTCGAAGTCCTCCCGGCGCACGGACTCGCCCAGCTCGCTCGCTGTGTACGTGTTGAAGTCGCAGTAGCCGCAGCGGGAGGAGCAGAACGGCACATGCACGTAGATGCCGAGAGCCGGCGGCCCGGGCATGGCTACTTCTTCGGCGCGTCGGTCGTCGACAGCGCAGCGATGAATGCCTCCTGGGGCACCTCGACGCGGCCGACCATCTTCATGCGCTTCTTGCCTTCCTTCTGCTTCTCCAGCAGCTTGCGCTTGCGCGTGATGTCGCCGCCGTAGCACTTGGCGAGGACGTCCTTGCGGATTGCCCGGATGGTCTCGCGGGTGATCACGCGCGAGCCGATGGCGGCCTGGATCGGCACCTCGAACTGCTGCCGCGGGATCAGCTCCTTGAGCTTGGCCGTCATCATCGTGCCGTAGGCCATGGCCTTGTCGCGGTGCACGATGGCGCTGAAGGCGTCGACCGCGTCGCCGTGGAGGAGGATGTCGACCTTGACGAGATCGGCTTCCTGCTCGCCGGTGAGCTCGTAGTCCAGCGATGCGTACCCGCGCGTGCGTGACTTCAGGTGGTCGAAGAAGTCGAAGACGATCTCCGCCAGCGGCAGCGTGTAGCGCATCTCGACGCGGTCCTCGGACAGGTAGTCCATCCCGAGGAGCGAGCCGCGGCGCTGCTGGCAGAGCTCCATCACCGTCCCCACGAACTCGCTCGGCAGGATGATCGTCGAGCGCACCACCGGCTCGAAGATGTGGGCGACCTTCTGCGTCGGGAACTCGCTCGGATTGGTCACGACGATCTCGTCGCCGTCGTCCCCCACGACCCGGTAGACGACGTTGGGCGCCGTCGAGATCAGGTCGAGGTTGGCCTCGCGTTCGAGGCGCTCACGAACGATCTCCATGTGCAGCAGGCCCAGGAAGCCGCATCGGAACCCGAAGCCGAGCGCCAAGGATGTCTCCGGCTCGTACACCAGCGCCGCATCGTTGAGCTTGAGCTTGTCGAGGGCATCGCGCAGCTCAGGGTAGTCCGAGCCGTCGATCGGGTAGAGGCCGGAGAACACCATGGGCTTCGGGTCGCGGTAGCCCCCGAGGGCCTCCGTCGCCCCCTTGCGCTCCGACGTGATCGTGTCGCCGACCCGCGACTGGCGCACGTCCTTCACGCCCGTGATGAGGTACCCCACCTCGCCGACGCCCAGGCCCAGCCCGGGGACCGCCTCAGGCGAGATGACCCCCACCTCGAGCAGTTCGTGGATGGCCCCCGTTGACATCATCTGGATCCGCTCTCGCGTGGAGATGTGGCCGTCGATGACGCGGATGTATGTGATGACTCCCCGGTAGGTGTCGTAGACCGAGTCGAAGATCATGGCGCGCGCCGGGGCATCCGCATTGCCGACGGGCGGCGGGATGCGCGAGACGATGGTGTCCAGCAGGTCGTGCACGCCCTCGCCGGTCTTCGCCGAGACGCGCATGACCTCGTCGGCCGCGCAGCCGATGATGTGGGCCAATTCGGCGGCGTACTTCTCCGGCTGGGCGGCGGGCAGGTCGATCTTGTTGAGCACGGGGATGATCGCCAGGTCGTTCTCGAGGGCGAGGTACAGGTTGGCGAGCGTCTGCGCCTCGATTCCCTGGGCAGCGTCAACCAGCAGCACGGCCCCCTCGCACGCGGCGAGGGAGCGGGACACCTCGTAGGTGAAGTCGACGTGGCCCGGCGTATCGATCATGTTGAGGATGAACTCGTCGGACCCCTTGGTGTACGGGAGGCGCACGGCCTGCGACTTGATCGTGATGCCGCGCTCGCGCTCGATATCCATCCGGTCCAGGTATTGCGCCCGCATCGAGCGACCGTCGACCACCCCGGTCTGCTGGAGCATCCGGTCGGCGAGAGTGGACTTGCCGTGGTCGATGTGCGCGATGATGCAGAAATTCCGGATCACCGAGGGATCGGTGCTGCCGGGCTGCGGGACGGGCACGGGAATCCTTGGTAACGGGCCACCGGAGGGCGGCGGGGTCGGTGCGGGGGCGATTTGGGCTAGAAGGCAGCCTACGGGTAACCTTGGGCGTCGCTTCACCAGCCTTTCCCGACCTCACGAAAGTTGTCTCCGTGGCGAACATCAAGTCGCAGATCAAGCGCAACCGCACGAACGAGAAGGCGCGGCAGCGCAACAAGGCGGTCAAGTCGTCCCTCAAGACAGCCACCCGCCGCTTCCGCGAGGCGGTCGAGGCCGGCGACGCCACCGCCGCCAGCGAGCGAGCGCGCGAGGCCAGCAAGGCGCTCGACAAGGCTGCGAGCAAGGGCGTCATCCACGCCAACCAGGCCGCGAACCGCAAGTCGTCGATCGCGAAGCAGTCCGCTGCCCTCTAGGCAGCCCACCCACGCAGAGAAGGGCGCCCCCCCGGGGGGGTGGCGCCC
>JAUXRN010000265.1 GCA_030681835.1 Actinomycetota bacterium | reverse complement strand
ATCACCACCTACATTTTGGTATCTTGGAATATAAATACCATTTGCTCTTCTTCCGTACGTGTATTTATCTTCAAAACCTTCAGCAGTTCCTTCAGCACCGCAACGGAAATGATGATCCATTAAATTATGTCCCAATTGTCCACTAGCATTACCCATCCCATTTGGATGCGCTTCTGAAGTAGAATTCAATAAGATGAATGTAGATCCTAAAGTTGAACCATTTACAAAAACAATTTTAGCATAAAACTCCATAGTTTCATTTGTTTCTGCATCAATTACCATTACACCTTTTGCCTTTTTTGTGTCTTTATCATAAATAATATGATTCACAATAGAGTAGGGTCTAACCGTCAATCTATTAGTAGCCATAGCAGCAGGCAATGTAGATGATTGCGTGCTGAAATAAGCACCAAACGGGCAACCACGACTACATAAATTTCTATATTGACAACTTCCACGACCTTTATGAGGTACAGTTAAGTTAGCCGTACGACCAATGGTTAAAATACGTGTTCTGTTATAATGCTTTTCTAATCTTTCTTTAACTGATTTTTCTACACAGTTTAAATCCATTGGAGGCAAAAATTTACCATCTGGTAAAAGAGGCCAGTTTTCTGCTTGACCACTGATTCCTGCAAATTTCTCTACATAATCATACCATTTAGTAAGGTCTTTATAACGGATAGGCCAGTCATTACCATGACCATCTTTGGCATTATCTTCAAAATTATGGTCACTGAAACGGTAACTTTGACGACCCCACATTAAAGATTTTCCTCCAACATGAAATCCTCTGTACCAGTCAAAACGTTTGTCTTCTGTATACGGACATTCTAAGTCATTAACCCACCATTTTTCGGTAGCTTCATTATATGGATAATCACGTGTTTGTACCGGATGTGTTCTTTTTTGTTCTTCGGTAAGTTTACCGGCATGCTCAAATTCCCACGGAGCTTTCATTGCAGATTCATAATCTTTAACATGCTCAATGTTCATACCGCGCTCTAACATCAAAACTTTTAAACCTTTTTCAGTAAGTTCT
>JAUXRN010000264.1 GCA_030681835.1 Actinomycetota bacterium | reverse complement strand
CGAGCCCGAGGCGGGCAGCGATGCCGGCGGCACCAAGACCACCGCGCGGCTCGTCGACGGCGAATGGGTGATCAACGGTTCGAAGTCCTTCATCACGAACTCCGGGACCGACATCACCGGCCTGATCACCGTGACGGCCGTCACGGGGGTATCGGAGGCCGGGAAGAAGGAGATCTCGACCATCATCATCCCGGCCGGCACCGAGGGACTGCGGGTGGCACCGAAGTACTCCAAGGTCGGGTGGAACGCTTCGGACACGCACGAGCTGTCGTTTGCCGACGTGCGCGTGCCAGCGACCAACCTGCTCGGCGTGCGCGGCCAGGGCTACGCGCAGTTCCTGCGAATCCTGGACGAGGGCCGCATCGCCATCGCGGCGTTGTCGGTCGGCCTCGCGCAGGGCTGCCTGGACGAGTCGCTGTCCTACGCGAACACCCGGATGGCGTTCGGCCGCACGATCGGATCCAACCAGTCGATCGCCTTCAAGCTCGCGGACATGGAGGTGCGCGCGCATACGGCGCGACTCGCCTATTACGACGCCGCCGACCGGATGCTGCGCGGCGAGCCGTTCAAGCGGCAGGCGGCCATCGCCAAGCTGCATGCGTCGGAGATCGCCGTGACCAATGCCCGCGAGGCGACCCAGATCCACGGCGGCTACGGCTTCATGAACGAGTACCCCGTGGCTCGGATGTGGCGCGACTCGAAGGTGCTGGAGATCGGCGAGGGCACCAGCGAGGTGCAGCGGATGCTCATCGCCCGCGACCTCGGGGTCGTGCCGGCCTTGCCCTAGCCCAAGGCCTCCACTAACCTGCAACCAAATGGTTGCAGTAATGCTGGACGAGGCGCGCACCGACCGGATCCTGCATGCCCTGTCCGACGCCACCCGGCGTGACATCCTGACCCGCTCGCTGGCCGGCCCGCACTCTGTGTCGTCCCTCGCCCGCAACTACGCCATGAGCCTCGCGGCCGTGCAGAAGCACGTGGCCGTGCTGGAGTCGGCCGGGCTCGTGACGAAGGAGCGGCATGGACGCGAGAGCCGGGTGACCGGGCAGATCGACAACGTGCGTGCTGCGCGGCGCCTGCTCGACCACTTCGAGGACATCTGGCGCGACCGAATCGGCCGTTTCGGCGAGGTCCTCGCGACCATCCCGGCCCAGCCCCCCCAGGAGGGAAGCACATGAGCGTCATCAGCACGGTGAAGGACCCCGAGGCCCTGACCATGACCGTCACCGCCGAGTTCGCCGCACCGCAGGAGCACGTCTGGCGCCTGTGGGCTGATCCGCGCCTGCTCGAGCGTTGGTGGGGACCGCCGACCTACCCGGCTACCGTCGTCGACCACGACCTCACGCCCGGCGGCCGGGTCAGCTACTACATGACCGGCCCGGAAGGCGACCAGCCGCGCGGCTGGTGGCGGATCCTCGCCGTGGACGCGCCAGCCAGCCTGTCCTTCGAGGACGGCTTCGCCGACGCCGAGGGCAACCCCGATCCAGACATGCCCTCCATGGTGATCCAGGTCTCGGTGGAACCGCAGGCACCGGGCGTCACCCGCATGGTCATCGCGACCACCTTCCCTTCGCTGGAATCCATGGAGCAGCTGGTGGCCATGGGCATGGAGGAGGGCATGTCGCAGGCCATGGGGCAGATCGACGGGATCCTTGCCGAGCTGCAAGCCTGACCGACGGCAACCGGCCGGAAGCGGAGCTCCTGCGTTGCCACGCCGTCCGGCGGGGCGAATGATGGACGCATGAGCACCTTGGTCGTGTACGAGTCCATGTTCGGCAACACCGATGCCGTCGCCCACGCGGTCGCGGCGGGGCTCGGCGGGGCGCCCTGCGTCAACGTCGCCACGAAGCCCTCCGTCGGCCCGGAGGTCGACCTCCTCGTCGTCGGCGGCCCGACTCACGCATTCAGCATGTCCCGCGCGTCGACCCGCGCCGATGCTCACCGGCAGTCGGGCAAGCCTGATGACCCAGACGAGCCGGGGATCCGCGAGTGGATCGGCGGACTGGGCGGCATCTCGGCGGGCTTCGCAACATTCGACACCCGCGTGTCCAAGCCGCGGGTGCCGGGCTCCGCGGCGAAGAAGGCAGCCAAGGCGCTGAAGGGTGCCGGTGGCCGGCAGGCAGCCGAGCCGATGACGTTCTGGGTCGACGGCACCCCGGGGCCGATCCACGACGGCGAGCTCGACCGGGCTCGTGAGTGGGGCGCCACCCTGACGGTCGCGGCCCGGTAGACGTCACCCGCCGCTGGGCCTAGCCTGCG
>JAUXRN010000254.1 GCA_030681835.1 Actinomycetota bacterium | reverse complement strand
ATCACCGCCCCGACCTTGCCGCTGGCCGCGGAGAAGCCGTGGCCCGTCGCGCGGATGCGGGTGGGAAACAGCTGGGCGGGCAGCATGTACGTCGTGGCATTCGGGCCGAAGTTCAGCATCAGGTTGAAAATGACGAAGCCGATGAGGATGAGGGCAGCGGACCCCTCCTTGCCGGTCGCGGCGAGGAGCGACAGGCCGATGGTCATGCCGATGAAGCCGATGATCTGCAGGCGGATCTGGCCGATGCGCTGGACGAAGAGGATCGTGAGGATGAAGCCGACGACGAGGAAGACGTCCGTGAAGCCCGTGATGGCGGTGGCCTCGATGTCGTCGCGCAGGAAGCTGGTGGACCCATCACCCGGGTCGGTGAACATGAGGCCGGTGATGATGGACGGGGCGAAGAGCCCGACCCCATACAGGGCAATGTCCATGAGGAACCAGGGGACCGCGCACAGCACCAGGATCCGGCGCATCCCCGGCTTGAACAGGGCGCCGTACGTTGCCGGCTTCTCCTGCACCAACCAGGTCTTCTCAACGGCAACCCGGTCCGCCTCCTCCACGACCACGGGCAGGCCGGTGAGCCACGTGGTGTCCTCCTCGGCGCGGTCCACGTTGCCGCGGCCCGCCTCCCACCGCGGGCTCTCGGGCTGCCCCAGCCGCAGGACGGCGACGAGCGCAGCGGGGACCGCGCCGGCAAGCAGCATCCAGCGCCAGGCGGACACGTCGGGGTGGATCGTGAGGATGAGCAGCGAGGTGAAGGCGGCGAGAGCCATGCCCAGGGCTTGGAACGCAAAGGCACCGGTGATCCACTTGGTCCGCGTGCGTGACGGCATGATCTCGGAGATGAGGGAGGCACTGAGGGGGTACTCGGCACCGACCGCGAACCCCTGCCAGAAGCGGAAGAATGCCAGCCACCAGACGTTGGGCGAGAGGGCGGACAAGATCGCAGTCGCGGTGAAGATGACGATGTCGATCTTGAGCATGTTCTGCCGGCCGATGCGGTCGGCCAGCCGCCCGGAGAGCAGCGCGCCGGGCACGGCTCCGACGACCGCGGCACCGACGGCGATGGACTTGCCCCAAGGCCCGAGGCCGAAGTCGGCCGTGATGAGCGGCCCGGCGGTGCTCATGATGAACAGGTCGAATCCGTCCAGTCCGATGCCGCATGCGGCCAGGATCCACAACATCAACCGGCGGCGCGTGACGGGAGCCGTGTCGAGCGTGCGCCCGAGGGCGTGCGCTCGGGCGGCGGACTCACGGGTCGGTGCGGGACGCGAGCCGCTGGCCTCCGCTCCGGTCACGGTCCAGATCCTAGGCGCGCCAAGCGGCCCGCCATCGGGCTCAGGCGAACGTTCGGTGAACGATGCGAACTTCGACGATCTCACCATGGGGGCTCGCGGCGGTTAGTCTGCCTGCATGGCCCGCTACGGATCGCAGTTCGGACCTGACTACACCTTCCTCGGCGTCGATGGGTGCGACCTCGACGACGCATCGACGTACGCGGACGCCGACATCGTCATCCTCGGCGCACCCTTCGACGGTGGTACCTCGTACCGCAGCGGCGCCCGCTTCGGGCCCAGCGCGATCCGGGCGGCGTGCTACCTCGGACACGACGGCTCGCGGCCGTCGCTGGCCATGCGGACCGACGGCCTGCGCGACCTGCGGGTCGTCGACGCGGGCGACGTGGAGATGTTCAGTGGCGATGCGGCGACCGCCTGCGCCAGCCTCGAGCGCGTCGTCGAGCAGGTGGCTGCGAGCGGCGCGATTCCCGTCGTGCTGGGCGGCGACCACACCATCACCTGGCCGGACGTGACCGGCGTCGCCCGTGCCCGTGGGTGGGGGCGGGTAGCCGTGATCCACTTCGACGCGCATGCCGACACGGGCAACATCGAGTTCGGCTCCCTCATCGGGCACGGGCAGCCCATGCGCCGGCTGATCGAGTCCGGGGCGGCCCGCGGTGATCGGTTCCTCCAGATCGGCTTGAGGGGATACTGGCCGCCGCCCGACATCCTCGACTGGATGGCCGAGCAGGGGATGCGCTCGTTCGAGATGACCGAGATCGTTGCTCGCGGCCTCGACGAATGCCTGGACGAGGCCTTCGCCATCGCCCTGGACGATTGCGGCGGCATCTTCCTGAGCGTCGACATCGACGTGTGCGACCCTGGTCACGCGCCCGGCACGGGGACGCCCGAACCGGGTGGCCTGTCCTCCCGGCAGCTGCTCGACGCGGTTCGCCGGATCTGCTACGAGCTGCCGGTCGTCGGGATGGACGTGGTCGAGGTGTCGCCGCCATTCGACCACGCCGACATCACCGCGCTGTTGGGCAACCGGGTGGTGCTCGAGGCCTTGTCAGCGATCGCGCGCCGGCGCCAGGACGACCGCGATGGCGCCGGGTGGGACCCGCTGCAGCCCTTGCTGGCCGACCGGCCAACGGGGGAGTAGCGATGCGAGTCCTCGTCGTCGGCGCCGGTGGCGTGGGCGCGGCCGCCGCCCGGATCGCAGCGCGCCGCGACTACTTCGAGCGGTGGGTCGTGTCGGACGTGGAACTGGCCCGCGCCTCAGCCGTCGTGGACGAGTTGGCCGATACCCGATTCGAGGCTGCTCAGGTGGACGCGTCGAACTCGGAGGCAGTGGCGGATCTATGCCGAGCGCACCGGATCACGCACGTCCTCAATGCCGTCGACCCGCGTTTCGTCATGGCCATCTTCGACGGAGCCTTCGCCGCAGGCGCCGACTACCTCGACACGGCCATGAGCCTGTCGACACCGCATCGCGACCGGCCCTTCGAGGAGGTCGGCGTCAAGCTGGGGGACGAGCAGTTCGCGGCGTCTGCGGCCTGGGCGGACCGGGGCCGGCTGGCGCTGTGCGGGATCGGTGTGGAGCCAGGGCTCGCCGACGTGTTCGCCCGCTACGCCGCCGACCACCTGTTCAGCGAGATCGACGAGGTCGGGATCCGCGACGGAGCCAACCTGCTTGTCCGGGGGTTTGACTTCGCTCCGTCCTTCTCGATCTGGACGACGATCGAGGAATGCCTCAACCCGCCCGTCATCTGGGAGCGCGACCGCGGTTGGTTCACGACCGCGCCCTTCTCCGAGCCGGAGGTGTTCGACTTCCCCGAGGGGATCGGTCCCGTCGAGTGCGTCAACGTCGAGCACGAGGAGGTGCTCCTCGTCCCGCGCTGGATCGACTGCAAGCGAGTCACCTTCAAGTACGGTCTCGGCGACGAGTTCATCGAGGTGCTGAAGACGCTGCATCGCCTGGGGCTGGACCGCACGGATCCCGTCATCGTCAAGGGGCAGCCGGTCAGCCCACGGGACCTCGTCGCCGCCGTCCTGCCGGACCCGGCAACCCTGGGTGATCGCATGAGTGGCAAGACATGCGCCGGGACCTGGGTGACCGGCAGGGGCCTGGACGGACGTCCGCGCGAGGTCTACCTCTACCACGTGGCCGACAACGAGTGGACGATGCGCGAGTACGGCGTGCAGGCCGTCGTATGGCAGACGGCGATGAACCCCGTGATCGCGCTCGAGCTCCTCTCCGACGCTACGTGGCATGGCTCGGCGGTGCTCGGTCCCGAGGCTTTTGACGCCGTCCCCTACCTCGACCTGATGCGTGACGGCTACGGCCAGGCGTTCGGCATCCGGGAAGGGTGAGTCCTGCGGCTGCGGCTAGTCCGTCGTGTAGGTGATCCTCAGGCGCGCCGTCTGGCCGTCGACCTTGAGGCGGTACTTGAAGGTGCTGTCGCACCAGTCATCGTCGCGGCAGTAGGGATCGATGTCGATGCTGGCGATCCCGCGGCTGTTCGTGGGGACCTCGTTCTCGGTGAACCACTCACCGTCCTGGTAGTACTGGAGCAGCACCTCGTGGCTCGGCCGCGCAGGCACCGCCGTGACCACCAGGTGCGGCAGGTTGCTCTGCATCCCGAACTCTGCCTGGCTGAAGGTGCGGGTGGCCTTGCGCGACCCGTCGCTCCATTCCCAGTAGTACTCCTGCGCCATCGGCAGGGCTTGAGGTGCCAGCGGAGCCGGGGCCGCTCCGCTGGCTGCGACCGGAAGCACGCTGAAACCGGTGGCGAGCACCACGGTGGCCGCAACCGAACCCCAAGCCCTGCCCACGTCGTCCTTCCCGTCGTCGCTAGTCGATGTACGTGATGGTGAACAGCGTGTACTTGCCGTTGACCAGGAGGCGGTACTTGTAGGTGCCGTCGCACCAGGTGTTGTCGTTGCAGTAGGGGTTCAATGCAAGGAATGCCTCGCCGTTCCCGTCGGTCGTGTCAGCATCCTCTCGCCGCCATTTGCCGTTCTGCTTGTACTGCAGCTTGATGTACTGACTGGGCCGTGCCGGCTCGGCGGTCACGATCAGCCGTGGGATGTTCTCGGCGCTCCCATAATCGCTCTCGCGGAACGTGCGCTTGCGCGAGTCGACGCCGTCCTCCCAGTCCCAGAAGAACACCTGGGCCCTGGGCTGGGCGTCCGGTGCGAGGGGCGCCGGCGCAGCTTGCGCAACCCCGCCTACGGCGGGGACCAACGTGGCGGTCAGGCCGACGGCCGCCACCAGGCTCCAGATCCTGCGGTTCATGGTTGCTCCCTCCTGAGGGTGATGCCCTGCAGGCTAGGGCCGGCGAGGGCCCGCTGTCTTCGCTTCACCCGCAAAGGCCGAGACCGCGTCAGGTGGCGAGGGACTCGAATCCTGCCTCGAGGATGGTCAAGGCCTCCTCGAGCAGCGGGACAGGCATGGTCAGGGGCGGCAGGAACCTGAATACGTTGCCGTAGGTGCCGGTCGTCAGCGTGACCACGCCGTGCATGTGGCAGTGCTTGTTGAGGGCCGCGGCCAGGTCGGCATCAGGATCGATCGTGCCCGGCTTGACGAGCTCGATCGCGATCATCGCCCCCCGGCCGCGCACGTCGCCGATGGCCGGGAAGCGCTCGGCCATGCTGCGGAGTCTCGGGAGCATGACCGCCTCGATCGCCTTGGCCAGGCCGTTCGCGTCGACCTCCTCCATCCAGCGAAGGGCGCCAAGTGCGGCGGCGCACGCGACCGGGTTGCCTCCGTAGGTGCCGCCAAGGCCGCCCCCGTGGACCGCGTCCATCATCTCCGCACGGCCCGTGACCCCTGCCAGGGGCATGCCGCCGGCGATGCCCTTGGCCGTGGTGATGAGGTCGGGCACAACACCCTCGTACTCGCTGGCGAACCAATCGCCGGTACGGCAGAAGCCGGACTGGATCTCGTCGGCCACGAACACGATTCCGTTGTCGGTGGCGAACTGGGCCATCGCCGCGTAGTAGCCGTCGCCGGGCACGATGAACCCGCCCTCGCCCTGGATCGGCTCGATGATGATGGCGGCGACATTGCCGGCGCCGATCTCCTTCTCGATCCTGGAGATGGCGATCTGCGCCATCTCGGGGCCCTTCAGGCCGCGGTCACGGAACGGGTACGAGGTGGGGACGCGATACACCTCTGGCGCGAATGGGCCGAAGGAGTGCTTGTAGGGCATGCTCTTGGCGGTCAGCGCCATCGTGAGGTTGGTGCGCCCGTGATAGCCGTGCTCCACGACGACGACGGCCTGGCGCTTAGTGTACGCCCGCGCGATCTTGACCGCGTTCTCTACCGCTTCGGCGCCGGAGTTGAACAGCGCGGACCGCTTCTCGTGATCGCCGGGCGTGAGCCGATTCAGCGCTTCGCAGACCTCGACGTAGCCGCTGTACGGGGTCACCATGAAGCAGGTATGCGTGAAGTCCGCCACCTGCTGCTGCACGCCGGCAACAACCATGGGGTTGGCGTTGCCCACCGTGGTGACCGCGATTCCCGACCCCATGTCGATCAGGTGATTCCCATCGACGTCGACCAGGACACCGCCGCCCGCCTTCGTGATGTACACGGGCAGGGTGACCCCGACGCCGGCCGAGACCGCATTCACCTTGCGGGCCTGCAGGGCAGTGGACCTCGGGCCGGGGATGCTGGTGACCAGTCGGCGCTCCTGCGGCACGCCGCCGTGGACCTCCTGCGTCGTGGGGGCACTCATCGTTCCTCCTAGGGTCGTGGCAGGAGCCTAGATGCACCTCGCCGTCTAGCGCAGCCTGGGCGAGCCGCCCCGCGGAGCCTGGGCGATTAGGCTGCCGGGCATGACCGGGCCCCGTCGGGTCGTCGTCCTGGGCAGCACCGGCTCGATCGGCACCCAGGCCCTCGACATCACGCGACGCAATCCGGACCGGTTCCGGATCGTCGCCCTGGCTGCCGGCGGCAGCGATGTCGCGGTCCTCGCCGCCCAGGCCCTGGAGTTCGGGGTGGAGGCCGTCGCGGTCGCGCGTGCCACCGCGGCAGCCGACCTGCAACTGGCGCTGTACGCGGAGGCGTCGGCCCGCGGCTATCCCGAAGGCAGATTCGCCATGCCGGCGATCCTGGCCGGTCCCGACGCGGCCACGGAGGCGGCCGCGTGGGAAGCCGACGTCGTGCTCAATGGGATGGCCGGGGCGAGCGGCCTGCGACCCACCCTGGCGGCGCTCCAGTGCGGCCGCGTCCTGGCCCTGGCCAACAAGGAGTCACTCATCATCGGCGGCCCGCTGGTCAAGGCCCAGGCCCGGCCTGGCCAGATCGTCCCGGTCGATTCCGAGCACTCCGCCTTGGCGCAGGCCCTGCGTGCGGGCGCTGCCGGAGAGGTTCGCCGGCTGGTGCTCACGGCCAGCGGAGGCCCGTTCCGCGGCTGGGACGCGCAGGCACTGGCGGAGGTGACGGTCGCGCAGGCGCTGGCACACCCGACCTGGTCCATGGGGCCGTTGGTCACGGTGAACTCGGCGACCCTCATGAACAAGGGCCTGGAGGTCATCGAGGCCAGCCTGCTCTTCGATATCCCGTACGACCGGATCGACGTCGTCGTCCACCCCCAGTCCATCGTCCACTCGATGGTCGAGTTCGTCGACGGGTCGACGCTCGCGCAGGCGAGCCCCCCAGACATGCGGCTGCCCATCGCGCTGGGCATGGCATGGCCGGACCGGGTCCCTGACGCAGCCCCGGGCTGCGACTGGACGGCCGCGGCCACCTGGGAATTCTTCCCCCTCGACGAGGACGTGTTCCCGGCCGTGACGGCTGCCCGCACCGCCGGGGTTGCCGGCGGTACCGCGCCGGCCGTGCTGAACGGTGCCGACGAGGCGTGCGTCGCCGCATTCCTCGCTGGCGACCTGCCCTTCACGGGCATCGTCCCGACGGTGCAGCGGGTGCTGGCCGAGCATCTCGATGGCGCGTCGGGCGACCCGGGCTCGGCTTGGGTCCCGGGGAACGAGGCGACCCTCGAGGACGTCACAGCTGCGGATGCCTGGTCCCGCGGCCGGGCCCATGATGTGATCGGTGCCCAATGACGGGCGGGGTGGCGTGACGGGCGGGGTGGCATGACGGACCGGGTGGCAGGAAGGGATGGCCATGCTTGAGCTGGTCGGCATCCTGCTGTTTGCCGCTCTCATTGGCGCGTCCATCGCGCTGCACGAGCTCGGCCACCTCCTGCCCGCCAAGCGCTTCGGGGTCAAGGTCACCGACTACATGATCGGCTTCGGGCCGACGTTGTGGTCCACCCGGAGGGGGGAGACCCGATATGGGCTCAAGGCCATCCCCGTCGGCGGCTACATCCGGATGATCGGCATGCTGCCCCCTGGTCCCGACGGGACCTCGCGGCCGATGTCCACTGGTCGCTTCGGCGCGATGATCGACGACGCCCGGCGCGCGGCGGCGGAGGAGGTCGTGCCTGGCGAGGAGTCGCGCGCCTTCTACCGGCTGCCGGTCAGGCGTCGGCTGGTCGTGATGCTTGGCGGGCCGGTCATGAACCTGCTGCTCGCCTTCGTGCTCTTCGCGATCGTGCTCGTTGGCATCGGGCTGCCGGAGCCGACGCTGCAGGTCCGCGCGGTCGTCGCGTGCACCCCGAGCGCCAGCCAGTCCACCGAGCCGCTCCCGTCCGGCGCCTGCCCCACGGGCACGGAGGCATCGCCCGCAGTCGTGGCCGGCATCGTTGCAGGCGACGTGATCCTCGCCATCGACGGTGTCCCGGCCACGTCATGGGACGAGGCGACGGCGTGGATCCGGGCGCACGCCGGGGTATCGGCGGTGTTCACCATCGATCGGGCCGGCGGCGTGGTGGACGTTCCCGTCGTCATCGCGACGGCCGAGCGCCCGGTGCTGGATGAGCAGGGGAATCCCACCGAGGAGATCGTCACCGCGGGATACGTCGGCCTGTCGCCGGAGTTCGACTTCGTGGCCCAGCCATGGAGTTCCGTGCCGGCCTACATGTGGGACATCACCGCGCGCTCGGCGGTCGCGCTGCTCACGTTGCCGGTCAAGCTGTACGACCTGGTGACCGGCACCCTCATCGGCGGCGAGGAGCGCGCGGCGGACAGCCCGGTCAGCGTGGTGGGCGTGAGCCGCATCGGTGGTGAGGTCGCGGCCATGGATGAGCCACTGGAGGCCAAGGTGGCCACCTTCCTCGGACTAGCGGCCTCCCTGAACCTGTTCCTGTTCCTGTTCAACCTGCTGCCCATCCTCCCGCTGGACGGCGGGCACGTGGCGAGCGCCCTGTACGAAGGTGCCCGGCGTCGCCTGGCGGCGCTGCGCGGCCGCCCTGACCCCGGGCCGGTGGACACGGCGCGACTGCTGCCGGTGGCGTACGTGGTCGCGGGGGCGCTGCTGCTCATGGGCGTCGTGGTGATCTGGGCCGACCTCGTCAAGCCCATCTCCCTCGGCTAGCGCCGGGGAGTTGGCCGGGGCGGCCATAATGGCGGCGTGACCATCAACCTGGGCATCCCGTCCGCCCCACCACCGGTCGTCGCGCCGCGACGGGCCTCCCGGCAGATCCTGCTGAACCACCCCACCCACCCCGTGGCGGTGGGCGGCGGCGCACCGATCAGCGTCCAGTCCATGTGCACCACGCTGACGTCCGACGTCAACAGCACGTTGCAGCAGATCGCGGAGCTGACCGCCTCGGGCTGCCAGATCGTCCGCGTGGCGGTGCCCAGCCAGGACGACGCGGACGCCCTGCCGCAGATCGCCCGCAAGAGCGGCATCCCGGTCATCGCGGACATCCACTTCCAGCCCAAGTACGTCTTCGCGGCGATCGAGGCCGGTTGCGCCGGGGTCCGGGTCAACCCCGGGAACATCAAGCAGTTCGACGACAAGGTCGCCGAGATCGCCCGGGCGGCGAAGGATCACGGCACCCCGATCAGGATCGGGGTCAACGCCGGCTCACTGGATCCTCGCCTGCTGGCGAAGCACGGCAAGGCGACGCCCGAGGCGTTGGTCGAGTCCGCGTTGTGGGAGGCCTCCCTCTTCGAGGAGCACGGCTTCCGTGACATCAAGATCTCGGTCAAGCATCACGACCCCGTCGTCATGATGGCCGCCTACATGCAACTGGCCGAGCAGTGCGACTATCCGTTGCACCTCGGCGTGACCGAGGCCGGCCCGTCCTTCCAAGGCACGATCAAGTCGGCCGTCGCCTTCGGCGGACTGCTCAGCCGCGGCATCGGCGACACGATCAGGGTGTCGCTGTCGGCCCCGCCGGTCGAGGAGGTCAAGGTCGGCAACCAGATCCTGGAGTCCTTGAACCTTCGTCAGCGGGGGCTGGAGATCGTGTCGTGCCCGTCATGTGGCCGTGCCCAGGTCGACGTGTACACCTTGGCGGAGCAGGTCACCGCCGGGCTCGAGGGACTCGACGTGCCTTTGCGCGTTGCCGTCATGGGCTGCGTGGTGAATGGCCCGGGGGAGGCCCGAGAGGCTGACCTCGGGGTCGCGTCGGGCAATGGGAAGGGCCAGATCTTCGTCCGCGGGGAGGTCATCAAGACGGTCCCCGAATCGCAGATCGTCGAGACCCTCATCGAGGAGGCCATGAAGCTGGCCGAGCAGATGGGCGACGTCTCGGGCACCCCAGTCGTGTCCACGTCCTGAGGGCACGGGACGGCGTGACGCTTTCAGGTGTCGTCGGCTCGCAGGTCGTGGGCTCGGTGCGGCCGATCACTGCCCGCGAGACCGATGCGGTCGTGGCCTTGCTCGCCCAGGACCCCGTGGCGCACTGCTTCGTCGCATCGCGGGTGGCGCAGGCCGGTGCTGACCCGTGGCGGCTCGGCGGGGACCTGCTCGGGTACTTCACCGGGACGGGACTTGCCTCGCTGGTGTACGTAGGCGCCAACCTCGTGCCCGTGGCGACGACGCCGCAGGCCCGCGCCGCTTTCGCGGACCGGCTAAGGCCTCGCGGGCGCCGATGCTCGTCTCTCGTCGGTCCGGCCGAGGAGGTGCTCGACCTGTGGCGGCTGCTGGAGCCGGCCTGGGGTCCTGCGCGCGAGGTGCGGGCGTCCCAGCCGCTGATGCTCATCGATCACGACCCGTGGCTGACGCCCGACCCGCACGTGCGGGCCTCGTCGCAGGACGACCTCGACCTGCTGGTGCCCGCTTGCACCGACATGTTCACGGCCGAGGTCGGCGTGTCGCCCACGGCCGGCGGCCTCGGCCTGGCCTACCGGGCGCGCATCGCCGAGATCGTGTCGGAGGGGCGTTCCTTCTCGCGCATCGAGGCGGGCACAGTCGTCTTCAAGGCAGAGGTCGGGGCGGTCAGCGGCGCCGCCTGCCAGGTGCAGGGGGTGTGGGTGGATCCCGCTCACCGCGGCCGGCGGATCTCGGAGGCCGGCATGGCCGCCGTGGTGGCGCTGGCCCGGGCGACGATCGCACCGTCCGTGTCCCTGTACGTCAACGACTACAACACGGCGGCACGCAAGGCCTACCGCGCCGTGGGCTTCCGCGAGGTCGGCGCTTTCGCGACGGTGCTGTTCTAGCGCCACCGTTGTCCTAGTCTCGGCAGGTGACCACGGCCGAAGGCGACCGCCTCGCCGAAGCGGCGGCCGGTGGCGCCGACTGGCGGCGGTGGGGGACCTACCTGAGCGAGCGGGCCTGGGGCACCGTGCGCGAGGACTACAGCGCCGACGGCGATGCCTGGCGCTACTTCCCGTTCGAGCACGCCCGCAGCCGGGCATACCGCTGGAACGAGGACGGCCTGGCCGGCTGGTGCGACCGCGACCAGGTCATCTGCCTGGGCCTTGCCCTGTGGAACGGCCGTGATCCGTTCTTGAAGGAAAGGCCGTTCGGGCTGACGAACGAGCAGGGCAATCACGGCGAGGATGTCAAGGACTACTGGTTCTACACCGACAACCTGCCTAGCCACGCCTATGCGTCCATGACCTACAAGTACCCCCAGGCGCCCTTCCCGTATGCCGACCTCGTCGCGCAGAACGCGTCGCGAGGCCAGGAGGACCCCGAGTACGAGCTGTTCGATGCCCTGCAGGCGGAGTGGCTGGCGAGCCGGTACTTCGACGTGCAGGTCGAGTATGCGAAGGCGTCCGCCGAGGACGTCGTCATGCGAATCACGGTGACGAACCGGGGTCCGGATGAGGCACCGATCCACGTGCTGCCGCACCTTTGGTACCGGAACACCTGGTCGTGGGAGACGGACGCTTCAGCCCCGCGCATCCGCCGCGGGGCCGGCGGGACGATGGCAACCGAGCACCCGGCCATCGGGCAGAGGTGGTTGTTCGTGACGTCGTCGGTCGATGCGGAGCCGGCCCTGCTCTTCTGCGAGAACGAGACCAACGCGAGGCTGCTGTTCGGCTCAGCCAACGAATCCCCGCACCCCAAGGACGGCATCAACGACGCGGTCGTGGCGGGTGATGCCAGCGCCGTGGCATCGGACGAAGGCAGCAAGGCCGCGGCCCACGTGACCGCCACGCTCGGCCCGGGCGAGAGCCTCACCGTCCTCGCACGCTTCGCGCCGGCGGACCTGCGCCTGCCC
>JAUXRN010000253.1 GCA_030681835.1 Actinomycetota bacterium | reverse complement strand
CCCGAGTGGGTCGCGCACCTCGCCCACCGCATCGCCGTCCGCGCGTTCGACTACGCCGAACGGACACCTTGCGAGCAACGCGCCCTGGAGCGTGCCCGCGCCGAGCACCCCGGCCGCGCTACCGAGTTGCGCCGGCTTGAGCGCGTCCAGCGCGATATGCGCCGTGTCGATCGGGGGGCCGCGTGAGTTACGCCCTGCTCTCCGATGACCTCATGCTTCGCCTGGAGGCTGCCGGCATCAGCCGCGACGCCCGACTACTGCACGTCGAGGCCATCGTCTACTGCGCCACGGCGCTGACCGATGGCGAGTTGCGGATACGCCTGGCGCGGATCAGCGACTCGCCCGACCCCGATGCCGCTGCGGCCGAGCTCGTGGCTGCCGGGCTCTGGGAGCGAGCCGCCGACGGCTTCGTTGTCGTGGGCTACCTCGACCAGCAGCGCAGCCGAGAACGGGTCGAGCGCGACCGCGAGGCCAACCGCAAGCGCCAGGACGACTACCGCGAGCGCGGCCGACTGCACGCCTCCGGCGATCATTCGATCTGCACAAAGTCCTGCCCGAGCAAGGGGCGTAACGGCGTTACGAACGGCGTTAGTAACGGCCCCCAATCCTCTCCTCTCCGATCCAAAGAGAGGAGAGAGAGGAAAGGGGAGCCGGACGTCGCGCTAGGGCGCTCCGCCGACTCCCCCGATATCGCGGAGCGCGGCCACGGCTTTGACGGCGACGCCGACACTCCCAGCTGCAACACCTGCGGGCTGCCAAAGGGCAACGGACGCCACGGATACCTGCCACCCGAGGTCGAGCGCGTTGTCGGCGCCATCAAGGCGCGAGGCGGCCAACTAGTCGACGCGAGCTACTGCCCCGCAGACGGCACCGGCGACGACGACGACTTCGCGAGATGGGACGTCCAAGCCACGCTCGGCGACCTCACTGTCCACTGCGAGGCAATGGACTCCGACCCCTTCACCTTCGGGCGGCTCCACGAGGTGCTTGTCCAGTTCCCATGCACCGAGGCGCAGGCGAGCGATATACGAAGCGCCGCTAGAAAGTGGCCGGCCACTGAGGTTTCCTACCAAGAGCGAGGTCACTGCAACGTGGTCACGCAGGCCGGGGGCGCCGACTTGCTCTCATCCCTTCCGGCCATCGTCGACCGCTCACTGGAACTACACCGGCAGTTGGTAGCCGCATGACCGAGCCCGAGCCCGTGACCTATCGCCGCTGCGAGTCCTGCGGCGCCGCCGAGTTCCCATCCTGGCCGATGACCCATCGGCGCAACTGCCCCAACGCAAGAGACGAAAGGACCGACACATGAGCGCCACCCGATACGACTTGCCGCACCACGCCTGGCGAGCCCTGTACGGCGCGTACGTCGACTACCTCCTCGGCACCCTGCCCGAGATGCGCGACGCGCTCGTGGACCGCCTGGGCGGTCAGGTCGGCTTCGCTCACTGGATGCTCGCCATCCATGACAAGCGGCTGCTCAACGTGACGACAACCGTCGACGGCCCCGAGGTCCGCGTCAGTGTCTCGGTGCCGGTCCAAGGTCGCGGTCCCGACATGATCCTGTTCACGCTCACCGGCCACGAGATCGGTGCCGGCGCGGACTGGCTGCTCGCGGCCGGCTCGCTTCGGATCGACGATGAACTCGTTGCCCTGCTCGGCGATGGTGAGTCGTGAGCGCCCACCGGAGAGGCCCCCAAAGGATGAGGCCCCCCCAAACACCCTGGCCTCCCCCCGACGCCTGCGCGCGCAGGTCACCCAAATCCGACGAAAGGATCGAAGATGGCCGGTAGAGGACCAGCACCGAAGCAAACGCGCATCCGGGAGCGCGACACGAAGCGCCGCGCGGCCGAGTTCACGGTGCTGCATCCCGACGGGGTCGTGCACGGTCCCGACCTGCCCGAGGTCATGGAGTGGCCCGAGCAGACCGTCGAGTTCTGGCAGGCGCTGCGGACCGACGCCGCGGCATCGACCTGGACCGAGGTCGAGTGGCGGCAGCTCGTTGACGTGGCCCTGCTGCACGCGGATCTCTGGTCCGGCAACGCCAAGGTTGCGGCCGAGATCCGGCTGCGCCTGGCCGCGTTCGGCCTGACGCCTTCCGACCGCCTGCGAGTGCGCCAGGTCGTCGCCCCGCCCGGCTCCACCGCCCCGAACAAGCTGGAGGAACTGCAAGCCCGCCAGGCATCCAAGCGCATGGACCCCGCCCGGATGCGCCGCATCATGCGCGAGGTCAACAAGGGCAACCAAGTCTGACCCCCGAGCACCACCGACAATGAAAGGCATCAAATGACCAACGATTCGCTACGCGACTACCTCGTCAAGAAGCTGGACGGCGAGCGCGCGACCATGACCGAGATGGAAGGCCTGTACCTGGGCACGAGCCCGCTCGCCTTCATCGACCCTGCGACCCTGCGGGCGCTCGACAACCGCGTCAAGCCCCTGCCGATCAACCTGTGCCGCCTCGCGGTCGACGTGCTCGCGCAGCGGTGCCAGGTGGCGGGCTTCCGCTCGTCGCCCGGCGACGTGGTCGACAACATGCTCGTGGCGCTGTGGAAGTCCCTCGGCCTGCCCGCATCGTCTGCCCTCGCGCAGCTCGACGCGCTGGTCTACGGCCGGTCCTACTTCCTGGCCTGGGCCGGGAGCCGAGGCGAGCCCATCGTGACGGCCGAGAGCCCGCTGCAGTTCACCGTGACGCGCGACCCGATCACCCGCGAGGTCGTCGGCGCGCTGAAGCGGTGGCGCGATCCCGACGGCTACACGCGCAGCATGGTCATCACCGCCGACACGGTCACCGAGTACGCCAGTCGGCACGCCGCGCCGACGGATGAGTTCATGCGGGCCGCGCTGCCGCTGGCGGGCGAGGACAACGTGCTCGCCGGCCAGGAGCCCAACGC
Source organism: Actinomycetota bacterium (assembly GCA_030681835.1). Lineage (GTDB taxonomy): Bacteria > Actinomycetota > Actinomycetes > S36-B12 > S36-B12 > UBA10649. The sequence continues at coordinate 21,028 of JAUXRN010000253.1, read as the reverse complement.
GCTCGGCCGCGTGCCCGTCGTCGCGCTCGTCAACCGGCCCCGGCTGGCCGCGCCGGACGGCGAGAGCGACCTGTCTGACCTGTCGGCGCCCGTCAAGGCCATCAGCAAGCTTGCCAGCGACCTCATGGTGAGTAGCGAGTACGCCTCGATCCCGCGCCGCTGGATGACCGTCAGCGCCTCGATGAGCCCCGAGCAGGCCCAGGAGGCACAGGAGGCCCTCGCTCGCAGCGCGGCGTCGCCGAACGCATCCCGGTTCACCGTCGTCGGCGGCAGCGGCAATGAGCAGGCCCGGGTCGGCACGTTCGACACCGCCGAGCTGAGCAACTTCCGCGCCGCCATCGAGCTGCTGGTCGACCAGGTCGCCGCGCTGGCGAGCCTGCCGCCGTACTACGTCCGCGGCGGCACCGCCAATCCACAATCCGCGGATGCCATCCGGAGCAGCGAGGCCAGGCTCACGGCCAAGGCACGCCAGCGGGCCGCATGGTGGGGTCCGGCCTATGCCGACCTCATGCGGCTGGCCGTGACGATCCGCGACGGCTACGAGGACCCGCGCCTGACCGACCTGGAAACCCTGTGGGTCGACCCCGAGCCCGCGACTGACGCGCAGACCGCGGACGCGGTTTCCAAGACCTACGGCGCCAACATCATCGACCGCCGGACCGCGCTCACCGAGCTCGGCCTGTCGCCGCTGGAGATCGAGCGCAACCTGTCCACCCCAACCGAGATCGGAGCCATCGCATGACCGAGCCCCTGCCCGAGGACGCACCGCAAGACGCACCGCTCGACGAGTCTCTGCACGGTGCAGCGACCGCCGCCGACGCCGCTCCCGACGAGCCCGAGCCCGAGCCCGAGACCTTCGGCCGCGAGTACGTCGCCAGCCTGCGCGCAGAGGCCGCGGAGGCCCGCGTGAGGGCCAAGCGCACCGACGAGGCCAACGCCCGGCTTGCGGCCGCCTACGCGGCGTCCACGGGCCGCCTGGTCGACGCCGAGGCGCTCGCCTACACCGACGACCTGCTCGGCGACGACGGCCTCGTCGACCGCGACAAGGTCGGCGCAGCGGTCGACGTGCTCGTCGCCGCTAAGCCGTACCTGGCGAAGCGGACCCCGACGACGCCGATAGCCCAAGGGATGCGCGAGAGCGCGCCGCCCGAAATCGGATGGCTGGCCGTGGTGCGGGACGGGGTCCGATGACGCCCGGAGAGTCATAAGCAAAAGCGATCAATCCAGTGGTAAGGTATCAGCGTGGCTTGAGGCCACTTATCGCGAAGGTCGCCAGGCGCGACTCGCATTCGTCACTCACGAATCGAGTCCCCAATGGCTATTACAACTTCCGCGAATGGCACCCTGTCGCAGGACATCGTCGAGCGCATCCTCCTCGCACCACTGGCCCAGCAAAGCACCTGGCTTCGGCTGGGCACGCCCGAGTTCGTCAGCGACGGCAACGCCGTGCGCCTGCCTTCGCTCAGTTCGATCGGGACCGCCGTCGGCTACATCGCCGAAGGCTCCGAGATCACCGAGGCATCGGTCGCGACCTCCGAGGTCGTCCTGCTGCCGAGCACGGTCTACTCGATCAAGACCGTGGTCAAGATGACCCGCGAGTCGATTGAGACCGCCGCGATCAACCTGGAGTCCGCGATGGCCCAGGCCATCACCACGCGGGTCAGCGCCCTCGTGGACACCGCCCTTTGGTCCGGCGGCACCGCGACGACCGGGAGCCCAATCGGCCTGACGAACATGACCGGCTTCACCAACGCCGGCACGGCAGCCTCGACGGCGATTGTCTCGAGCGATTTGTTCGCGATGGACGAGAAGTACCAACTGGCCTTCGCCGACGACTCGCGGGCTCATTGGGCGATGTCGCCGACTACGTTCAAGCGCATCCGGCTCATGTCTGACAACTACGGAGCGCGGGTACTTGCTCCGGCGCTCAGCGAGGGTGCGCCGTCGACGATCCTCGGTCACCCGTACACCGTCACGAGCTTCGTGCCGGACACCGCCCTCGTGCTGTTTGACAAGAGCAAGATCGCCACGGGCCGCGCGCCGGCGTCGGTCACGGTCCTTGACCAGACCTACGCCGATTACGACATCGTGGGCATTCGCGTGACCGCCCGCTATGACGTGCAGCCGCTCAACGCGGCCGCAATCGTCAAGCTGACGCTCACCTAGCACAGACTCCGAGGCGCTCTATCGGAGTGGGGACGCCTCGGAAGCAAGACACTTCGGGTAGAAGTGGGTGGATGGAAAGAGGGGCCGGGTGCGGCTACCGGCGCATCGTCGCCGCTGCTGAATAAGCAGGCGCCCGGCCCCTTTTCATGCCCGCCTGAGGACTCACGCCAGCGCCAGCACGGCGTCCCTGAGCGAGTCCTCCCCGACCTGGATGTAACGCGCCGTCGTGTCGGGGCTGGAATGGCCCATGAGCGTCTGCACGGCCCGCAGGTCGTGGCTGGCGCGGTAGGCCTGAGTCGCGAACCTGTGACGCAGACAATGCGTCGTGAATGGCACCCCGAGCGCCGCCGCGGCGCGCTCCCCGACCGTATCCGGGATGATGTGCGCCCCCTGCACGCGGGGCGCTGGGAAGGCCCAGCCAGCGAAGCCAAGGTACGGCCGCAGGAACGGGTGGACCGGGACGGCCCGCGTGCGCCCGCCCTTGCCCGTGATCCTCAGGTGGGTCTCGCTCACATGCTCCGAGTGCAGCCCGGCAATCTCGGCCCTGCGTAAGCCGGCGTACGCTCCGAGCAGCAACATGAAGCGAGTCTCCTCGTCGGCCTCTCGGAGGGCGCGCGCCAGCACGTCCTCGGGCACCGGCTTGGGCGAGCTCTTGGGCACCCTGACCGTTGGCAGCCGCCGCGCCGGGTCGGCGTCGAGCACGTCCTCCTCCACCAGCCATCGGTAGATGGCGCCCATGACGGCCCGCTTGCACTTCATGCTCTCGGGCTTGAGGACGAGGTTCTGCGCCCCTAGGTACTCGGCCAGTTCCCCATGGCTCGCAGCCAGCAGGCCACTCGGCAAAGCGCTGTTGAGCCTGGTCAGGTGCGACCTGTAGATCCGCTGCGTTGAGGCCGAGATCCTTCCTGCCCTGAGATAGGACAGGAAGGCCTCGATTGCCTCAAGGTCGGTCACGCCCCGCCGGCCTTCTCGACGAGGGCGCACGCCTTGCGGATGAGGTCCTGCAGGTCCTCGGCCTGGTGGAGGTCGAGGGCATCCCCGAAGTTCTCGCCGTAGACCTTGACCCTGGCGCACCCGTGGGGCTGGCCGTCCTCGCCGACCGACTGGACGACCGTCACGCTGACACCCTCGACCGATCCGATCGTGGTGTTGTGCTCCAGCCAGTCGTTCTCCAGGTGTTCGAGCCCTGAGCACCAGTCAGGGCAGAGGGTCCACAGGGCGGCCCGGCGTGCCTTCTCGGCTGCCGTCAAGGGGGCGGGCGTCGTGATCGTGGATACGGTGTCAATGCTCATTACAAGCTCCTTCGGTGGTTGGGGTGTTTCGTGCTCGCCCAGCCCGTGATGAGTGCGGGCGGGCACCTGCCGATTGGGCAGGGGTTCGTGGGGTCGTCGCAGTCCGCATAGAGTCCGCAAGACAGTCGAGACAGGTACACACTTGCCAACGTCAGCCAACGGCCATTCGTGAGGGGAACGACCCTGAACCACTACTTGCCAACGCCCACCAACGGTGGGGGCGTAGTTGGAGACCAAGCAGGCCTAGCCGGCTGGCAGCGGCGTGCAGGAGGCGTTCGCGCTGCGTCCTCGCGCGAGCCGAGTGTCGTCTGCCGAGTAGATCGAGTACCGGGAGTCGACCGAATAGTCGTCCCGGGCGCCGGGTGCGTCCCATGGCTGTGGCGGGACCGTGCAGTTCACGTACGGAACCACCACTCCCATGGCGTTCCTGTCAACGGTGAGGCCGCGGTCTATCTCCCCTTTGGTCTGCACGTAGACGCGGTACGTCTTCGTGGCGGTGCCGTTCGGTGACGACATCCTGAATGCGTCCTCGAGCAAGCCTCCGTATCGCGGGAACATCACTGCGCCAAGGTCGACGTACATCTGCGTCCCCACCTGGATCCGCCTGCCTGCGCGGCAGTCACTCCACGTCACGGTGATGGTGATGGTGACTTGATCGGTGGGCGTGGACGATCCGAACGTATCCGCAATGGATGCCGTGCACCCGCTTGCCGGTGCTGCGTTGACCGGAGTGGGGGCGTGCAGCGCGCACCCGGTGATCACGGCCGCGGATGTGACCACCAGGAAGTTCCCGGCACTTCTCACGCGGGTGTCCCTCTCGAGTCAGGTCCACGGTAGGCGGCAGTGCGGGTCCGATGCGCGTCGTGGTGATCCCCGTTGAGCGCCACGTCGTTTTCGCCCACCATGCCGGCCGATGGACCTTGTGCTGGGGTTTACAGAATGCTAGTTTCTGTAAACTTCAGCGGGAGGAGCGGCGATGTGGCACGACCACAAGCGCTACTTGTGGCTGGTCGCCCTGGTGATGCCGGTGCTTCCGTTCGCCGCGCTCGGGCTGAACGCCCTCACCGGCTGGGGAGTGTGGTTCTGGCTAGGCCCGATCGTGATCCTCGGCATCGTCCCGATGATCGACGCGATCACGGGGCTTGACCGCGCGAACCCGCCAGACGACCTGATCTCCGTACTGGAGAGCGACCGGTACTACCGGTGGATCACGTACCTGTTCCTGCCGATCCAGTACGCCGGGTTCGCCGTGTCGTTCTGGTTCATCGCGCAGGGTGGCATGTCGGTCATCGACATGGTGGGACTGGCGATCACGGTCGGTTTCATCGGCGGACTGGGTATCAACACCGCGCACGAACTCGGGCACAAGCGGGAGAGCGTCGAGCGCTGGCTGTCGAAGATCGCCCTGGCCCAGACGTGGTACGGGCACTTCTACATCGAGCACAACCGGGGCCATCATGTCCGGGTCGCCACTCCGGACGACCCGGCCAGCAGCCGGGTCGGCGAGAGCTTCTACCGGTTCTGGCCGCGGACTGTTGTCGGCTCGGTGCGAAGTGCGTGGCGGCTGGAGGCAAGGCGGTACTCGCGCTCCAGTCGGCACGCGTTCCACCTCGGCAATGACGTGCTGAATGCCTGGCTGATGTCCGCAGCGCTCTGGATCGCGATGCTGCTGTGGCTCGGTGTCGGGATCCTGCCCTACCTCGCCATCCAGGCCGTTATCGGCTTGACGCTGCTCGAGGCGGTCAACTACCTCGAGCACTACGGCCTGCTGAGGCAGCGGGTGGGCGAGCCCGGCCGGGAGCGGTACGAGCGCGTGGATGCCAGCCATAGCTGGAACTCGAACAATCTCGCGACGAACGTGCTCCTCTACCACCTCCAGCGACACAGCGACCATCACGCAAACCCGACCCGGCGGTACCAGGCGCTGCGCGACTACGAGGAGTCGCCGGTCTTGCCGACGGGCTATGCCGCCATGATCCTGCTGGCCCTGGTTCCGGTCGCCTGGCGCCGCATCATGGACCCCCGGGTCCTCGACCACTACGACGGCGACATGGCGCTGGCGAACATCGATCGTCGCCGTCGAGCGGCGGTGCTGGCGTCCTATGCCCGGCCAGCGCCGCCTGCGGCGGGGGTTGCCGCGCCGGATGCCACGAGTACCACTGGCTCTGGAAGCGATAGCCGGCGGCACGGGAGCGACGTGCGCGGGGCCCGCTGCCCGGTCTGCGGATACGTCTACGACGAGGCGGTTGGCGAAGCCCGCGAGGGATTCTCGGCCGGGACGCCGTGGAGCGATGTCCCGGACACCTGGTGCTGCCCGGACTGCGGCGTTCGGGAGAAGGTCGACTTCATCGTGCTGGAACCGACGGGCGACCGTGACGCGGCCTGACGCCAGGCATCCCCGCGGCACGCTTCAGCTCAACGCCATCCCCCTCCGGCAACGGATCATCGGCGCCGCGGCAGAGCGAACGTCCGGGTCAGGTTGGTCATCCGTGACGATGTCAGGCCTGGCGGCCGACGTCGGCGTCAGCCGGCAGACCGTCTACAACGAGATCGGGTCCAAGCCAGCGCTGGCCGCCGCGATGGTCGGGCACGAACTGTCCCTGTTCCTCGCCGCGGTCGAGCGATCCTTCGACGAGCATCCCGAGGATGCGGTCGAGGCGATCCGCAGCGCTGCGCGCGCCGTGCTCATGCTGTCGGAGCAGAACCAGCTGCTGCGCGCGATCGTCACCGCGACCAATGGAGCCGATGCCGAGCTGCTGCCCTTGCTCACCACTGCTTCGCAGGACCTCCGTGGCACGGCGGCAGCGGTTCTCGGCGCCCGACTGGCGCGCTATCCCATACCCCTGGATCACGGGCACGTCGACATGGCCGTCGACGGCCTCGTCCGCCTCGTCCTGGCCTACGTCATGCAGCCGGCCGACTCCCCGGAGGAGACAGCTGACCGCATCGGCTGGTTCTCGAGCCGGCTGCTGGGCCTCCCGTCGCCTGAGTGAGGGACGAGCCATGGAGAATGCACGCGTGACCCTTCCGCCCATCGAGGGCCGCATCCGGCGCGCCACGCCGGATGACGTGGCCGAGATCCTCGGCATGGTGCACGACCTCGCCGAGTACGAGCGTGCCGCTAGCGAGGCCGTCGCGACCGAGGAGCAGTTCCAGCGGGCCCTCTTCGGCCCGGAGCCCAAGGTCTTCGCGCACGTGGTCGAGCACCCCGGCCCGGGCGGCCTGCGGCTGGGCGGGTTCGCCCTGTGGTTCCTCAACTTCTCCACGTGGCTCGGCCGGCACGGCGTCTACCTCGAGGATCTGTACGTGCGCCCCGAACTGCGTGGCAGCGGGTATGGCAAGCGGCTCCTGGCAACCCTCGCGGCCGAATGCGTCGCCAACGGCTACGGCCGCCTCGACTGGTGGGTCCTCGACTGGAACGCGAGCAGCCGTGAGTTCTACGAGGCCCACGGCGCCTCGGCGCTCACCGAGTGGATCCCCTACCGGGTCTCCGGCGACGCGCTTCCGCGGCTGGCCGCGGCGGGCCTGGACCCGGACGACCTCGCCGACATCGGCGCGATGTGACGCCGCCGGGGCACGTCGCCCTGCACCTGGGCGGGGAGGACCGCGCGCTGGCCGCCCTCCTCGATAGCCGGATCCACGAGTTCACCGTGGAGGAGACGGGCAGGACGACGGCTGCATGCTGACGATGCGGGCGGTCGACGACGCCGGCATCGTGGCTACGGCGAGGTAGGCAGCACGCCCGAGTACCCGATGGGCCACGCGCAGCTGCACTTCCGCAAGGACCTTGCGGCAGCGGGCTGAGGCTCCGCCGCGCAACCCGACTGGCAGCGTCACGATCACCGAGGCTGGACGATGCCCTGCCCCACCGACCATGATCGGGCCCACCTGCCACGGAGGGGACGCCATGAGCCCGGTCACCCTGTCCTTCGCCGCCGACACGGCCAACGTCGCGCTCGCCCGGACGGTCGCGGCGGCCATGGCCGCGCGGGCGGACCTGCCGATCGACCAGCTCGAGGACGTCCGGCTCGCGGTCGACGAGGCCGTGTCCCAGCTCATTGCCGACGCGCCGGACGGCGCCGTCGTGTCCTGCACGTTCGAGGCGGCCGGTCTCAACCTGCACATCGTCCTGCGTGCGCCCAGCGCATCCGGCCGCACGCCCCCGCGCGACACGTTCGGCTGGACCGTGCTGAACGCCCTGGTCGACGACGTGGGCGCGGAGGTCAGCGACGGCGTTGTCACCCTCGACCTGCGCATCGCGCGGAGCGTCACGGTCCAAGCGTGAGCGATCCGCCCGCGACGAGCAGGTGGGGTCCCGCGCACCGCGCGCGCGAGCGAGTCCTGCTGGCCGAGCTCGCGGCCATGCCCGCCGGGGATCCCCGGCGGGCGCCCGTGCGCGATGAGCTCGTGACGATGCACCTGCCGCTCGTGTGGCACCTCGCCGGCCGGTACCGGGACCGGGGCGAGCCGTGGGAGGACCTCGTGCAGGTCGGCACGGTCGGCCTCATCAAGGCGGTGGACCGCTTCGACATGGACCGGGGCGTGGAGTTCTCGACGTATGCCACCCCGACGATCCTCGGCGAGATCAAACGCAACTTCCGTGACCGGTCCTGGGCATTGAAGGTGCCCCGTCGGCTGCAGGAGCTCCAGTCGAGGGTCAGCGCGCAGGCCGAGGTGCTCACCGCTGCGCTGGGCCGCGCGCCCACCGTCCGGGAGCTGGCCGTCGCCATCGATGTCCCGGAGTCGGACATCCTCGACGCCCTCGAGGCCCGGCACGCGTACGCGGCCGACTCGCTGGACGCTTCGCCGCCCGGGGACGACTCCGGCGGCACGGTCGCGGCGTCGATCGGCGCGGAGGATCCCGCCTTCCTCGCCGTCGAGGACCGCGAGGTGCTGCGCCCACTGCTGGCCGCCCTGCCCGACCGCGAGCGGAGCATCGTCATACTCCGCTTCTTCGAGCGGAAGACCCAGTCCCAGATCGCCGAGCAGCTGGGGATCTCGCAGATGCACGTGTCTCGTCTCCTGGCGCGCACCCTCGCCGGGATGCGCGCCGGGCTCGAGCCTGCCCGCTAGGCCTGCAGCGAGCGGGACACGGCGGGGGTGAACACGAGGACCAGCCCGAGGACGGCCACCAGAGCCATGGCGATCCCGGCCCAGTGGATGCTCGCGGACGCCGACTGGGCGAGTTCGTAGCCGATCAGCCCGACGATGAGCTGGGCTAGGACGAACGGGGACCGGGCCCAAGCCGCCAACCGCCACCACCCCCGAGCGATGACCAGCATGGCCGCGCCGAACCCGAGGAACAGCACGACCTGCAGCACGATCGCCGGCACGTTCGACACGCTTTCCGGACCCGTGGCCCCGAACCGCACCGCCTCGGCCGCCTCGTACACCCCGTAGCCGATGCAGGCGGCGCCCTCGACGGCGGCGATCGCCGCGAGCGCGGCGATCGGCCGGTTCGGCATGGTCACGGCGCCACTCTAGGCAAGCCGGGATCGCACGCCCGCCGAGGCTAGGCTCGCGGGATGCGCGGGCTCCTGGTCGTCAACCCCCGCGCCACCACCACCTCGCCGCGCGTGATCGATGTCATCGTCCACGCCCTGTCGGACGAGATCGACCTCGATGTCACGGTCACCACCCATCGCGGGCACGGTGTCCTGCTCGGGGAACTCGCGCTGGAGGAGCACCTCGACATCGTGATCACCCTCGGTGGCGACGGCATCGTCAACGAGGTCGTCAACGGGATGCTGAGCGAGGGGATCGGGCCGCACGTGCCGCTGCTGGCCACGGTGCCGGGTGGAAGCGGCAATGTCTTCGCCCGGACGCTCGGCCTGCCGACCGACCCGGTCGAGGCCACCGGCCTGCTGCTCGACCGGCTGCGCGACGGCACCCGGCGGATGATCGGCCTGGGCCGGGCGGGCGATCGCTGGTTCGTGGCGAACGCTGGCCTGGGCATCGATGCCGAGATCATCGCGGCAATGGAGGAGCACCGACGGGCCGGCAAGGTGGCCACGCCCGCTCGATACCTGCGCACCACGCTGTCGGAGTTCTTCCGGCACACCAACCGCAAGGAACCGGCCCTGACCGTGTCGATCCCCGCGACCCCGGAGCACCCGGAAGGGCACCGGATCGAGGGGGTCTTCGTGGCCATCGTGCAGAACTCGTCCCCGTGGACATACTTCGGCACCTGGCCCATCAGCCCGTGCCCGGACGCGAGCTTCGATGCCGCCCTGGACGTGTTCGTGGTCCGGCGCATGCGGGTGCCGACCGCCCTGGTCGCCGCCCGCCGGATGCTGGCCCGCTCGGCCGGCGGCACCGCCCGCGGCGGACTCGGCCTGTGGCACGACCTGCCCGCGTTCACGCTGCGGGCCAGCCGCCCGATCGAGTTGCAGATCGACGGGGAGGGTCTCGGGCCGACAACCGAGGTGGTCTTCTCGCATCATCCGGGCGCCTTGCCGGTGGTCGCCTGAAAACGCTTGCTATCCGATTATCGGGAGGGTAAAAGGGGACAATTCACCCATCAGTTATCGGTTTGTGACCTATCAGACATGCTCTCCGCGCCCGAATCGGGTGTTTGCTCTTGTGAGACCTTGCCACCTCTGCGACCCTATGAGGGACCGTTGTTCTCACGGGATGGTGCACTTCCTCCGGGGACCGGCTTGGAGACCCCAGGTCGGCCCCCATTTGATGCGCCGTCACGTGAAAGCAATCACGAGCGCCGGCGACCCCGGCGCCACGCCAAGGAGTGATGACGCATGGACTGGCGCCACGAGGCCGCCTGCCGTGACGAGGATCCCGAGCTGTTCTTCCCGATCGGCAATACGGGCCCCGCGCTCGTGCAGATCGAGGAGGCCAAGGCGGTCTGCCGTCGCTGCAGCGTCGTGGACGAATGCCTGCGTTGGGCCCTGGAGACCGGGCAGGACGCTGGCGTGTGGGGCGGGCTGTCCGAGGACGAGCGCCGTGCCCTGAAGCGCCGCAACGCTCGGCTGCGGGCCCGGTCGAACGCCTAGCCTGCACTACTCGCGCGCCCCGTCGGTCGGCACGACGATCGTGGCGGTTGTGCCCTGGCCCGTCCCCGACACCTCGAAGGTGCCCCCGAGGTCGTCGGCCACGAGGGACCGGACGATCGACAGGCCCAGCCCGGTCGCGGTCGGGTCAAAGCCAGCCGGGAGCCCCTGGCCGTCATCGACCACGCGCATCACGAGCCCCGCTCCGTCCCGATCCAGCGCGACCACGATCCGGCGGGCCTGCGCGTGCTCGACCGCGTTGTGCAGCAACTCCGACGCGACCATGGCCAGGCTGGTCGCGAGCTCGCCCGGGAGAGTGCCCCAGGACCCTTCCCGCACGAGCGCCGGCGCCGAGCCGGGCGGGCTGTAGGCGGGGGCGAGGTCCCCGACCAGCGCGATGATCCGGTCCACCACCGGGTCGAAGTCGACCCGCTCCCCCTCCTCGGTGGACAGGGATTCGTGCACCACCGCGATCGCGGCCACTCTCAACTCCGCTTCGGCGAGGGCGTCCCGGGCCTCAGGGCTGGACGCCCGGCGCGCCTGCATGCGCAGCATGGCCGCAACTGTCTGGAGGTTGTTCTTGACCCTGTGGTGGATCTCCCGGATCGTCGCATCCTTGCTCACCAGCGCTCGTTCGCGCCGCCGCAGGTCCGTGGCGTCCTGCAGGAACAGGATGGCCCCCACCGAAGCTGCCCCACGCCGAAGCGGGATGCCGTGCAACGTGACGATGGCGGCCGCTGTCTCGATGTCGGCCCGGCCCGCGCCCCGGCCGCTGGCCACGACCGACAGGACCTCGTCGACCGGGCCGGTGCGCCGAGACAGCCGGACGACCAGGTCGGCGAAGCTGGACCCGACCACGTCGCTGGCCAGGCCGAGGCGCCGCAAGGCACTCACCGCGTTCGGGCTTGCGTACTCCACCCGGCCCTGCGGATCCAGGCGCACCAGGCCGTCCCCGACGCGGGGGGCGGATGCAGACGCAGCCTCCGCCTCGTCGACCGGGAACCGGCCCTCCACCAGCATGTCCAGGAGGTCGTCGGCCGTGGCGAGGTAGATGCCCTCCAGCCGGCCCGCGACGCGGGGCTCGGCCGATGCATGGCGGGCCACAACCCCGATGACCCGGCCGCCCAGCCGGACCGGGTAGGCGCCCGTCCCGACCGGAGCCTCGGGCGTGCGGCCATCCCTCAGCGCCACGGCACGGCCGAAGGCGACGGCCTGGTCCAGGGAGGGATGCCGGCCGCGCGGCGAGAACTCCCCCACGACATCGTCGGGGACGGCGGTGGGGGCGGTCGTGGGCCGGACCTGGGCGACCGCCACGAGGCCGCCGTCATTCCAGGTCGGCACCCACAGGACGAGGTCGCTCAGCCCGAGGTCGGCGAGAAGGGACCATTGCCGGACCAGCGAGGCCAGCCGCTCGACATCGGCGACGCCGAGATCAGTCCGCTCGGCGACCAGTCGCCTCGAGATGGCCATGAGCCGGAACGATACGCCCGGTGCACGCCCGTGCCTGCGCGCTGGCCGCGCGGGGCGGTACGCGATAGTTGCGCCGTGCCGCTGCTCATCCGCCCCGCCCGTGCCGACGAACTCGACCTCGTCGGGCAGATCTGCGTCACGGCCTACGCGGCCGGGGGCCACCTCGACGCGGACGACGACTACGCCGACACACTCCGCGACGCCGGGGACCGGGCCGCAACAACGGAGGTCATGGTGGCCGACCGCGATGGCGCGATCGTTGGCACCGTCACGATCTGCCCCGTCGAGAGTCCCTATGCCGAGATCGGCCGGGCCGGCGAGTCAGAGTTCCGCTTCCTCGCCGTCGCGCCGTCGGCCTGGCGCACCGGCGTCGGCGAGGCGCTGGTCGATGCGTGCGAGCAGCGCGCCCGCGAGCGGGGGGCCTCGGCGCATGTCATCTGCGTCATCGACGTCAACGAGGCGGCACACCGGCTGTACCAGAGGCTGGGCTTCGAACGGCTGCCGGAGCGCGACTGGTCTCCCCGCCCGGGCGTGACCCTGCTGGCCTACCGCCGTCCCGTCCCCTTCCCCTGAGCCCTCTCCCGCCATCTCGCCGAGTGGGCGAGGGGGTGGGGGTAGCGCCGTACGGGGCGGAGGGGTCAGGTCAGGATGGCGATGACGTCGCCCTCGCGGACGACGTCGCCGGGCGCCACGCTGATCTCCGTCACGGTGCCGGCCACCTCGACGACCACCGGGATCTCCATCTTCATGGATTCCAGGATGACGACCGTGTCACCGATCGTGACCACGTCGCCCACGCTGGCAACGACCGAGTGCACCGAGGCGACCATCTCGGCCCGCAGCGTCTGCTCCATGGCTACTCCCCGTAGGACCGGTAGGTAATCGAGATCTGGCGGATCCGGGTGACGATCTCGACACGAAGGTGCTCGGGGGCGGGGGCACACCCGCAGGAGCGGTGCACCAATGACTTGACGGCCTGCTCGAGGCCGAACTGCCGCAGGCACGGACCGCACTCGTCGAGGTGCTCCGCGATGGCCGCCCGCCGCTCGGTGTCGAGTTCCTGGTCGAGGAACTCGTTGACCATCGCCAGCACGTCGTGGCAGTCGGTCGCGTGCGGGTTGCCGCAGCTCATGACTCGTCGCCCCCGTCGGCCCCGACGGTGGCCGGGATGAGTCCGCGCTCGATGGCGTAGTCCTCGAGCAGCTCCCGCAGCAGCTTGCGCCCGCGATGCAGGCGCGACATGACGGTGCCGATCGGCGTCTCCATGATGTCGGCGATCTCCTTGTACGAGAATCCCTCGACGTCGGCGTAATAGACCGCCATGCGGAAGTCCTCCGGCAGGGCGGCGAGGGCCTCGACGACGTCGGCATCGGCGAGCCGGTCGAGGGCCTCTGCCTCAGCGGAGCGCAGCCCTCTCGACGTATGGCTCTCCGCCTCGGCGAGCTGCCAGTCAGACAGGTCGTCGGTGCCCGTCTGGTAGGGCTGGCGCTGCTTCTTGCGGTAGATGTTGATGTAGGTGTTCGTGAGGATCCGGAACAGCCACGCCTTGAGGTTGGTGCCCTCGCTGAACGAGGCGAAGGCGGCGAACGCCTTCATGTACGTCTCCTGGACGAGGTCCTCGGCATCGGCCGGGTTGCGGGTCATGCGCAGCGCCGCGCCGTACAGCTGGTCGAGGTACTGCATCGCGTCGCGCTCGAACCGCGCGGAGGCCTGCTCGGCGGTCTCGGCTGGCTCGGTGGGCGGCGTCGGGCTCATTGCTGGCGAGCCTAGACCCGCCGCCGGCCCATCGAGGCCCAGGGTGGGGAGGCCGCCCTCAGGCGCCGCGATGAGGAGCACGTGTGCCATAACCAGCCCCGCGTCGCGATCATTCCCCTTCCCGGAGCGGGTCGAGCAGTTCCGGGCCGTTGTTGCGGACGTTGTTGACCAACGTCGACACCGGGTACGCGGCCAGGGCGGCCGTCATCGCGGGGGCGAGCAGCGGGCTTGCGGCGTCCGGCCCGATCCGGGGGTCCAGCCAGGCGGGCCAGTCATCCCGGGCGACCGTCATGGGCATGCGGTCGTGGATCCGGCCCACCTCGTCGGACGCCTCGGTCGTGATGACGGTGCAGGTCAGCCGCCACGCCTGCGGATCGTCGTCCGCCCGGGTGGGATCGCGCCACCACTCGTACAGGCCGGCCATCGCCAGGCTGGAGCCATCCACGGGGTGGATGTAGAAGGGCTGCTTGAGCGGCTTGCCCCCCTTGCCCACCGGCGCCCCCGGCTCAGTAGGCAGGTACCACTCGAAGTAGCCGTCGGCCGGGACGATGCACCGGCGCTTGGCAAAGGCCCTCCGGAAGGCGGGCTTCTCGGCAACCGTCTCGGCCCGGGCGTTGATCATGCGCGAGCCGATGGACGGGTCCTTCGCCCATGATGGGACCAGCCCCCAGCGAGCGATCTCCATCGACCGCGGGTGCAGGCTCGCGTCCTCGCGATCGGGCCGGTCCAGGACGATGTACACCTTCTTCGTCGGGGCCACGTTGTAGTCCGGCCCCAGCGACTCGGCTGGTGCCGCGACGACCTCGAACTCCTCCACGAGCGCGGCTGGGTCCTTCGCCGCGGCATACCTTCCGCACATCCCTCAGCCCTCCCAGTCCGAGAACTCCACGAGTTGCACCCGGATCAGGTCCAGGCGCCCGAGCAGCGTGACCGAGCCCAGGACGGTGCCCACGCCGCCGTGATGGTCGACCAAGGCATCCGCTGCGGCGCGCAGGTCGCCCTCCAGGTCCTGCGCCAGGCGTTCCGTGCGGGCGGGGTCACCGCGACCGACCGGATCTCCCTCGGCCCCGAGGACGGCCGCCATGAGTTCGGTGAGGCCGAGGACCACCCCACGCATCCGATCGGTCGCCAAGGCAGGCTCGGGCCCCGCCCTGTCGTACAGCCGGTTGGCCTCGCCGACGACGCCGCGCACCTGCACCCCGATCCCGGACAGCCGGCGCAGCCGCACGGCCTGCCCGACGATGTAGTCCTCCACTCCCCTGGCCCGCAGGTTCAGGTGAGCGCCCTCGACGTAGCGGACCAGCTCGTCCCGGCCCGCGTCGGCGAGCGCGCGCAACCGGCGGCTCGGGGCCACGTAGTCGTGCGGCGTGCCGTCGGCCAGCGGCCCGGGGTGCGATCCCGATTCCGCGCCCACCTCGCGCAGGGTGTCGACGACGGCGTCGCGATACGACCGCAGTGCGGACTCCAGTGGCTCCGGACGGGGCTTGGGCGGGTAGATGAAGACGGCGAGCAGCCCGATCGCGCCGCCGATGAAGACGTCGGCCACCCGCCAGGCATCCTGTGCGAGCGACCCGGCGCCCATCGCCAGCACGAAGACGACTGCGACGGGGATCTGCAACTGGCCGCCCAAGGACCACGGCAGCAGCCGGGCAATCAGCAGCGAGGCACCGACCCCGATGAGGAACGACCACCAGTTCAGTCCGGCCACGTTCACCCAGATCGAGGCCACCAGCACGCCGATGCCGGTGCCGACGATCCGCTGGATCGACAGGCCCAGGGTGGTCCACGCCGACGACTGCACGACCATCAGGGTCGTCACCGGGGCGAACAGCGCCATCTGGCTCTTCGACACCGCGACGGCCACGGCCCACGACACGGTGACGGCGATCGTGAGCCGTGCCACCTGCCTCAGTGAGCCGAGGCCGAGCGGCCGCTGCCGCATGACCGTGCCGAGGTCGAGGTCGGGCAGCAGGTCGTCGACATCGGGCGTACGGTCGACGGGCACCAGCACAGGCTAGAGGGCCGGGTCACCGCACCGGCTGCCTCGGGCATCGCCTCGCGCCGCTAGCCTTGCCACGATGGCATCGATACCGAACGGCACCCCCGCGGACCTGTGGCCCGCCCCGCTCGCGACGGGTCCGGTCGAGGCCGTCGTAGCGATCCCGGGGTCGAAGTCCGCGAGCAACCGCGCCCTGATCCTGGCCGCCCTCGCCGACGGCCCCAGCACGATCACGGGCCTCCTCGACGCCCGGGACACCCAGTTGATGGCCGGGGGCCTGCGGCTCCTGGGCAACGAGGTCGTCGTGGCCGACCGGCACGACGTCGGGAACGTCGACGTCGTGGTGACCCCCCACTTCATGCGCGGCCCGGCCGCCATCGACGTCGGCCTGGCCGGCACGGTGATGCGCTTCCTGCCGCCGCTGGCGACCATGGCTCATGGCGAGATCTCCTTCGACGGGGATGCCCAGGCACGCAAGCGCCCGATGGCCACCATCATCGAGTCCCTCAAGGAACTCGGCGCCACGGTGCACGACCGCGGCACCGGGCGGCTTCCGTTCGCGATCGCCGCCACCGGGGAACTGCGCGGCGGCGAGGTCACCGTCGACGCCTCGAGGTCCAGCCAGTTCATCTCCGGCCTGCTGCTCAGCGCGGCCCGCTTCGACGCCGGGGTGACGATCCACCACGTCGGGGACCCGATCCCGAGCATGCCCCACGTCGACATGACCATCGCCATGCTCGCGGAGCACGGCGTCGCGGTGCGGCGTGACGGGCCGGCCGTCTGGCACGTGGACCCGGGCGGCATCGATCCTGTCGATCGGGTGATCGAGCCAGACCTGTCCAACGCTGCCCCGTTCCTGGCGATCGCGATGGTGACGGGTGGGAGCATCACCATCCCGGGCTGGCCGCAGCGCACCACCCAGCCGGGCGATGCCCTTCGCCACCTGCTCTCGGCGATGGGTGCCGACGTGGCAACGGGGCCTGACGGCCTGACCGTGACCGGCACCGGGTCGATCATCGGCCTCGACGCCGACCTGCATGACGTCGGCGAACTGGCGCCCACCCTCGCGGCGCTCGCCGCCCTCGCCGACTCCCCCAGCCGGCTGCGCGGCATCGCGCACCTGCGCGGGCACGAGACCGACCGGCTGGCCGCCCTGACCGAGGAGATCACCGGCCTAGGAGGGTCCGTCCGCCAGACCGACGACGGCCTGGCGATCGACCCACGGCCGTTGCACGGCGGCACCTTCCGGAGCCACGCCGATCACCGGATGGCGACCGCGGGCGCCATCCTCGGCCTTCGGGTTGCCGGGGTCCTCGTCGAGGACGTCGGGACCACGGCCAAGACCCTGCCCCGGTTCGCCGACCGGTGGACCGCCCTCGTCGACGAGGCGGGTCGCTAGGAGTGGCCCGTCGGCCCCGGGAGCTCGACGAGGACGACGTGCGTGTCCGGCCGGGGCGCGGCAACTCCCGGCCACGGTCGAAGGACCGTCCTGAGCACCTCGACGCCCGCCCGGGCACGGTCATCGCGGTCGACCGTGGCCGCTTCACGATCGAGCTCGACGACCTCGTTCCGATCTACGCCGTGAAGGCCCGCGAGATCGGCCGCAAGGGCATCGTCGTCGGGGATCGCGTCGACGTGGTGGGCGACGTGTCAGGGACCACGGACACCCAGGGTCGCGTCGTGCGCCGGCAGGAGCGCTCATCGACCCTTCGGCGCACGGCGGATGACTCCGATCCGGTCGAGCGGGTGATCGTGGCCAACGCCACGCAGCTCGCCGTCGTTACGGCGGTTGCCAACCCCGAGCCGCGCACGGGGCTGATCGATCGCGCCTTCGTGGCTGCCTACGACGCGGGCATCACCCCGGTCCTCATCGTGACGAAGACCGACCTCGCATCCCCGGACGACCTGGTCTCGCTCTACGGGCCGCTCGGGGTTCCCATGCACCTGATCCGGGGGAAGGCCGTCCCGGACGGGCTGCGCGCGGCCCTGGCCGACGAGGCAACCGTGCTCGTTGGGCATTCGGGGGTCGGCAAGTCCACCCTCGTCAACAACCTGGTCCCGTCGGCCCACCGTTCCACCGGCGTCGTCAACGACGTGACCGGCCGCGGACGGCACACCTCGACCAGTGTCGAGGCCCTGCCCCTCGACGGCGGTGGCTGGATCATCGACACTCCCGGCATCCGATCCTTCGGGCTGGCCCACGTGGATCTCGATCGTGTCATCGACGCCTTCCCCGACCTCGACGCGCTTGCCGAGGGCTGCCCTCGGGGCTGCACGCACGACGAGCCGGAATGCGCGCTCAACCAGGCCGGGGTCGGCGACGAGGCCGCCCGCGTGGAGTCGCTTCGCCGGCTCCTGCGCAGCCGGGGAGCCGACGAAGGCGACCCGTCGTCGTAGGGATCAGCGCGGGTTGGTGCTCTCGATGATCCCGGACCAGACCGCGTTGGCACCGGAATCCCCGACGCGGATGGTCCACCACAGCGTGAACAGCGAGACCAGGACGACGACGACCCCGAGTCCCACGAGCCAGCCCGGGCGGGGCCGGTTCTGCGGGACCCCGCGAGCGAACAGCCAGTAGGCGGCCACGAGGACGAAGAAGCCGATGGCGATGGCCGGCAGCCACGCGCCGAGGTCCGCGTGCGGGACAGGCCTGCCGACCCGCTCCGCAAGCTGCTCCCCCGACAGTCTCGCGATGACGGCCGACCCGGCACCGATACCGGCGACGATGACGACGAGGACGCCGAACCGGCGGCCGAAGGACGGCCAGGCGATCATCAGCATGGCGCCGATGGTCGCGAGCGGGAGGAGCACGACGACCGCGTGCACGATGAGTGCGTGCACCGGCAGTCCGTTGACGGTGTCCAGGAGCGAGTCCACGCGCACACTGTAGGGACTTCGGGCCTCTCCGTGGTGCCTCCCGCTAGCGTGCCGTCCATGACCTCCCGCCCAGCGACGGATGACCCTGCCCTGACGGACGACCTCGCACTGGCGCTGCTCATGGCCGATGCGGCCGATGGCCTCGCCATGGGCAGGTTCCGTGCCGCGGACCTTGCGGTGGAGACCAAGCCGGACCTCACCCCCGTGACCGAGGCCGATCGTGCCGTCGAGCAATCCCTCCGCGGGATCCTGGCCGCGCAGCGGCCGGGCGACTCCGTCCTCGGCGAGGAGTACGGCACCGTCGGCGCCTCGCCTCGGCGCTGGATCCTCGACCCGATCGACGGAACCAAGAACTACGTTCGCGGCGTGCCCGTGTGGGCAACCCTGATCGCCCTGCTGGACGGCGACGAGGTCACCGTCGGAGTCGTGTCGGCGCCCGCGCTCGGCCGGCGATGGTGGGCCGCCCTCGGGCACGGTGCCCACATGAGCGAGCCGGGCCGGATCGAGCACCGCCGGCTGCAGGCCAGCCGGGTGAGCCGGCTGGCGGACGCCTCCCTGTCCCTGTCGGACGAGGTCGGCTGGGCCGAGCGCGGGTCCGGCTCGGGGCTGGCCTCCCTCAAGGCTGGCACCTGGCGCCAGCGCGGATACGGGGACTTCTGGTCGCACATGCTCGTCGCGGAGGGTGCCGTCGACGTGGCCGCGGAACCGGCCCTGCAGAGCTACGACGTGGCGGCCTTGGTGCCCATCGTGGTCGAGGCCGGCGGGCGCATCTCCTCGTTCGACGCGGGGCCGGCAGTCGGGGGTGGCAGCGCGGTGACGACCAACGGGCTGCTGCACGACGAGGTACTGGCCCTGCTGGCAGCCGGCGCCTGACCCCGCAGGCTGAGCCGGGCCGGCCTAGTGACAAACACCGCCGGTCACGGCACCATGGGCGGACCGCACGCGGCAAGCCTGGAGGCGACATGCAGTTGTCCACGATCATCAGCGCCAAGGGGATGTCCGTCGTGACCATCCAGCCCGACGCCACGATCGGCGACCTCGTCGCCATGCTGGCCGAGCACAACATCGGCGCCTTGGTGGTCAGTGCCGACAGTCGCACGATCGCGGGCATCGTCTCGGAGCGCGACGTCGTGCATGCCCTGTCGCGGGGCGGCGAGGTGCTGACGTCGCCCGTGGCGTCGATCATGACCACCCACGTCTACTGCGCGCCACCCGAGGCCAAGATCGACGACCTCATGCACCTGATGACAGAGAAGAGGGTCCGCCACATCCCCGTCACCGATGCCGAGGGCAACCTGATGGGCATCGTCAGCATCGGCGACGTCGTCAAGTCGCGCCTCGGCGAACTCGAGGGCGAGCGCGCAGCAATGCTCGAGTACATCACCAAGGGCTAGAGGCCCGCGATCGACGAGGCAGCGGGCCTGCGCGAGGCGCTGTACGCGCTGGAGGAGTCGCTCTGGCGGCCCGAGACGCGATATGACCGCGAGTACATGGAGGGCGTGACCGACCCCTGCGCGTTCGAGTTCGGGCGGTCCGGCCGCACGTACGACCGCGAGGCGATCCTGGCCGCCGCCCCTGTGCCGTTCGATGTCGTGCTGCCGCTGCAGGACTTCGCCGTCCACCCGATCGGCCCCGACGCGGTGCTCGCGACCTATGTCAGCACGGCCACCTACGACCAGGTCCAGGTGTCCAACCGCAGCACGATCTGGGTGCGCGCCGAGGACGGCTGGCGCTGGGTCTTCCACCAGGGCACGCCGCGCGAGCCCGCTCGCTGACACCATGGTTTGGCGTCATTCCCGGGCCTCCGGATTGACGCCAAACCATGGTGTCGACGGCTAGCGGCGGCGCACGAGCAACGGCAGTCCGCCGACGGGCCGGATCGTCACCTGCGGCTCGGCACGCGGCAGGCCGGAGCCCGGCGGATAGGAGAGCTCGTACCGACCGGCGATGGCGGCCAGCATGAGCGCACCCTCGACGTACGCGAAGTCCCGCCCGATGCACATCCGCGGCCCGGCCCCGAACGGGATGAAGCTCGACCGGTCGACCGACGCACCCAGGAAGCGCTCGGGGCGGAACTCCTCAGGGTCCGCCCACGCCGACGGCTGGCGGTGCACGATCCACGGGCTCAGGATGATCAACGCCCCGGCCGGGATATCCGCCCCAGCGAGCACATCCGCCTCGCGCGCCGACCGGGTGACCAGCCACGCCGGGGGGAACAGCCGCAGCGCCTCGTCGAGGACCGCCCGGGCGTACGGCAGCCGCTCGTAGTCCGAGAACCCCGGCATCCGCGCGCCAAGGACCGCGTCGGCCTCCTCCTGCAGGCGCGCCTGGGCGTCGGGGTGGCCGGCCAGCAGCGCCCACGACCAACTGAGCGCACTGGCCACCGTCTCGTGCCCGGCCACGATGAACGTGACCACCTGGTCGCGCACCTCCTGGCGGGAGAGGCCCTGCCCGGATTCGTC
>JAUXRN010000243.1 GCA_030681835.1 Actinomycetota bacterium | reverse complement strand
TCCGTCCAGGCGTGAGGCGGCCTCGGTGATCGCGTTGACGTGGGCCATGGTGACCTGCCCGGTGGCCAGCGCGTCCCTCGTCCCGGCGAGCGGCCCGGCGAGGAGGCGGGCGGTGTCGAGCCGCTGCTGCGCGGTCACCGGCGACATCCGCAGCGCGCAGGCGACCTCCTCCCGGACCGCGTCCGCGATCCGGATGGTCCGCTCGCAGTCGGTCACCGGGTCCAGGACCAGGATCTCCTCCACCCGTGGATGCCCCGATGCCGCGGCCACCAGCCAGGCCAGCTGCTCGGCCTGCAACCGGGCGATCTGTGCCTCGCAGTCCACCACCATCAAGACCGCGACGTCCGGGTCCACCACCGTCCGCGGCCCCAGGCAAAGATCCATGACCCGAACCTAGACAAGGGGACTGACACTCAACGGGACTCCGGGCGCCGCTTTCATCTTGCCGCCCCGCCCTAGGTCCCGCCGACGAGGACGAATGACCCTAGGCGTGGCTGCTCATCCCGCCGTAGCGTCTAGGACAAGACGACCGGAGGTGTCGGAGTGGTTGCTTGGCGATGCGTGGACGGCAATGAGGCGGTGGCGCTGGTAGCCCACCGCCTTAGCGATGTGTGTGCGATCTACCCGATCACGCCGGCATCGGCGATGGGCGAGTACGCCGATGCGTGGAGCGCTGCCGGCCGCACCAACCTGTGGGGCGGGGTGCCCACGGTCGTCGAGATGCAGTCCGAGGCCGGGGCTGCAGGCGCGTTGCACGGTGCCCTGCAGAAGGGCTCGCTTGCCACCACGTTCACGTCCTCGCAGGGGCTTCTGCTCATGCTGCCCAACATGTACAAGATCGCGGGGGAACTGACGCCTGCGGTCATCCATGTCGCTGCGCGGGCCATCGCCACCCACGCTTTGTCGATCTTCGGCGACCACTCAGACGTCATGTCGGCCCGGGGGACGGGTTGGGCCATGCTCTGCGCGTCGAACGTCCAGGAGTGCCACGACTTCGCCCTGGTATCGCATGCCGCGACCCTCCGGACACGGGTGCCGTTCTTGCACTTCTTCGACGGCTTC
>JAUXRN010000242.1 GCA_030681835.1 Actinomycetota bacterium | reverse complement strand
CATGAGCTTGACGCCGTCCTGCCGGTCCTTGACCTGGCGGATGAACGTGTTCACCCCGCCCCCCTGGGCGTGGATGCCCTGGAGCATCTCCATGACGGCCTGGTTCGCGCCGCCGTGCAGGGGGCCGAACAGGGCATTGATGCCGGCTGACACCGACGCGAACATGTTGGCGTGGGATGAACCCACCAGGCGGACCGTCGAGGTCGAGCAGTTCTGCTCATGGTCAGCGTGCAGCAGGAGCAGCTGATTGAGCGCCTTCGACACCACGGGGTTGATCTCGTATTCCTCGGCCGGCACCCCGAAGGTCATGCGCAGGAAGTTGTCGATGAATCCCAAGGAGTTGTCCGGGTACAGGTATGGCTGGCCGACCGACTTCTTGTACGCGTACGCGGCGATCGTCGGCATCTTGGCCATCAGCCTGATCGTGGACATCTCGACCTGGTGCGGGTCGAAGGGGTCGAGGGAATCCTGGTAGAACGTCGACAGTGCGGACACCGCGGACGACAGGACCGGCATCGGGTGGGCATCGCGGGGGAAGCCGTCGAAGAAGCGCCGCAGGTCCTCGTGCAGCATCGTGTGCTTGCGGATCTGCAGCTTGAAGTCGTCGAGCTGCTCGGCAGTCGGCAGCGCACCATAGATGAGCAAGTACGACGTCTCGAGGAAGGTCGACTGCTCGGCCAGTTGCTCGATCGGGTAGCCGCGGTACCTGAGGATCCCCTTGTCACCGTCGATGTAGGTGATGGCCGACGTGCACGCAGCGGTGTTCGTGAATCCGATGTCCAGCGTGACTCGGCCGGTCTGCTTCAGCAGGGGCCCGATGTCGACCCCGGACTCCCCCACGGTGGACGGAACCGCCGCCAGGGGCAGTTCCCCGTCCGGGTACTTCAGGACGATCTCGCTCACTGTTGCCTCCTGTCCGGAGCGTACCCATCTCGCCGCGGGTGTCTCCCCGAGGTCCCCGTCGGCATCAACGGAGCCGTTCGGCAGCCGTGCTGACCTGCTCGTCCGTCGCCGTGAGGGCGATGCGCACGTGGTCGGCGCCGGCCTCCCCGTAGAAGTCCCCCGGAGTCACGAGGATTCCCCGATCAGCGAACCAGTCGACCGTGTCCCAGCACGGCTCGTCACGCGTCGCCCACAGGTACAGCCCTGCCTCGCTGCGGTCGATCCGGAAGCCGGCTCCCGCCAAGGCCTCGATGAGCACCCGGCGGCGCCCCACGTAGCGCTCGCGCTGCTCGAGGACGTGCGCATCGTCGTCGAGGGCCGCGATGGCAGCGGCTTGCACCGGCGCCGGAACCATCATCCCGGAGTGCTTGCGGATGCCGAGCATGGTTGCGACGATGCCCGGATCGCCGGCCACGAACCCGAACCGGTAGCCGGCGAGGTTGGACCGCTTCGACAGCGAATGGATCGCGAGCACGCCATCATGCGAACCGCCGGAGATCTCAGGGTGGAGCAGCGACCGCGGGCTCGCTTCCCAGCCCAGTTCGATGTAGCACTCGTCGCTGGCCACGATTGCGCCCGTCTCGCGAGCCCACGCCACGATCTCGGCCATCCGCTCAGGGGCCAGCACCTCGCCCGTGGGATTGCCCGGTGAATTCAGCCAGGCCAGGGCGGCGCCGTCGACCGTCTCCGGCCGGTCGGTCGGGACCGGCTCCGCGCCGGCAAGGATCACCCCGACGGCGTACGTCGGGTAGGCGATACGAGGGATGGCCACGCGATCACCCGGCCCCACGCCCAGCAGTCGGGGCAATGCGGCCACGAGCTCCTTGGACCCGATCGCGGGGAGGATCGCGCCGGGCGCGACGACGCAGCCGTGCGACCGGGCCAGCCACCTGGCACAGGCCTCCCGAAGCTCGGGGCGACCTGCGGCCGTGGGGTAGCCGGGTGCGTTGGCGGCGGCCCGCAGGGCCGCCTGGACCAGTTCGGGAGTCGGATCGACCGGGGTGCCGACCGAGAGGTCGACCACGCCCCCCGGATGCCGGCCGGCCCGCTCACCGAACGGGGCTAGGACGTCCCACGGGAAGTCCGGCAGCCGCGTGGGCTCAGTGGTCATGCTCCTGGGGCGGGACGCCGGCCAGCAGCGGCGCGTCGAAGTCCTGGGCGCCCAGCTTGGCCGCGCCTCCTGGCGAGCCGAGCTCGTTGAAGAACTCGGCATTGGCAGCCGTGTAGTCCTTCCATTCGGCCGGGACGTCGTCCTCGTAGAAGATCGCCTCGACGGGGCACACCGGCTCGCAGGCGCCGCAGTCGACGCACTCGTCGGGCTGGATGTACAGCATCCGGTCGCCTTCGTATATGCAGTCGACCGGACACTCCTCGATGCAGGCCCTGTCCTTGAGGTCCACACAGGGGAAAGCGATGACGTAGGTCACCAGAGCCTCCGAATTCCGTGCCGCGGGTCGACGGGGACAACCTACACAACCCTGTCCCATGACGAGGTCGCGGCCGGGCCGCCGACTCGCCGGGCGCTGGCGCCGGGAGCGCCTAGTCTGGGCGGGTGCGGCTCTATGACACGCGGGCGAAGGCGGTCGTC
>JAUXRN010000234.1 GCA_030681835.1 Actinomycetota bacterium | reverse complement strand
GACGACGATGCCGACTGCCCCGGTGCCAGCCTGCGGCCACGTCCACCGGGCGGCCGGCAGCGGGACTGTGGCGACCAGGGCCAGCGCGACGAGCGCTGGCGGCCAGAGCATCGCCTGGTACATCGGCGCCTCGAGCGGGATCCCCCCGAACATCGGCGTGAACACGAGCAGGAAGGCGACGCTCGACGAACTGATCACCAGCGCCCGCTGGGCCGCCACCTGGTCGCGATGCATCCACCAGGCGATCGCACAGATGACGAGGACGCTCACCGGAACGATCAGCGAGATGTCGCCCAGCCACACGGCGTCCTGGCTGGCGAAGACCGAGTAGTCCAGGCGCGCGTTGGACTCCAGGTAAGCGCCGAGCCAGTCCATGCGGGGGAACACCCACCTGCCGACCAGCCAGAAGCCAGCGAAGGTGACGGCTGCCGCAACCACCGCGCTGAGGATCGGCCGGAGCCTGGTCCGCGCCTGCAGCCGCAGGACCAGCCAGACCGTGCCGGCCAGCAGCACCCCCGGCGGGTTGGACATGGCCAGCCAGCCGAGCGTGGTGCCGGCTACCGCGGCCGACCGCCGGCCGTCGAACATCGCGCAGGCGATGACGATGCTGGTGCCGGCCAGCACCGTGGCGGTGGGGAACGGATTGCCCAGGTAGCTCAGGACCACCGTGCTGAGCGACGTGATCGTGGTGAGGAAGGCCGCCGTGGGCACCCCGGTGAACCGGCGCAGCGTGACGTACACGCCAATAACGAGCAGCAGCAGGAGCAGCATGCGGTGCAGCGCCAGACCGGGCCAGATGCCGGCGAGGTCGGTGAGGACCAGGCGCGGGACGATGACCCCCAGCCTCGTCCAGTAGTACGAGTTCTCCGGGGCGCGATCGGAGACGTCGTCGCCGAAGATCCCCAGCGAGGCGTAGAAGGACGAGTCGGGGGTGTCCAGTCCTGACCACCGCTGCGAGACCAGGCCGGTGAACACGGTGATGAGCAGGACCATGACCGGCTCGAGCAGTCGATGCCGCCACTGCACCACGGCGTGAACCTACACCGCGTTGTTAGGCTGGCAGTCGTGCCGCATGCCGAGGGATTCCTGGCCAGGGCACGGGCGATGCCGGGCCGGGCGATGCCGGGCCTGGACGAGTGGCTGTGGAATCGGGCCCGCGACCGCGAGTGCGCGGCGATCGTGTCGGGCGAGGACTACGACGGCCGGCTCGCGAACGTCTCATCGAGCGGTGCACCCACGCGTCCGACCCATCTCGTCGTCGTCCCGATGGATGGTCCGGACGTCCCGACCTGGCGCATCGCGGGGGGCAACTTCTTCTTCGAGATCGCCCAGGCGGCCCGCGAGTACCTCACGCCCGACGAGGTCAGCATCTTCGCGGTGGCCCCGGGCGAGCGACCCGCAGACTGGCATGAGCGGCTGATCCGGCACCTCGTCGAGACCGGGGCCACCCATGTGATGGCCCAGGTGGAGAGCGATCCCAACGCTCCGCCGTCGTGGACGTGGGACATCCTCTGGTCGCAGTTGATGACCCGGTGGGACGGCGTGTTCCTCGGGGTCATGTTCGACTCTGCCTACCGCTGGCTCACCATCCACACCCGGCGCATGGGCCGCATGTCCGACAGGTTCATGCTCGTCGACATCTGCACGCCGATGGACGGCGTGCTCGTACCGCACCGGTCGGAGGTCGGGCCGGTGAACATGCCGGTGTCCGATGCGTCGCTGGCACTCATCGACGAGCACGTCGCAGGCATGGGCAAGGAGTTCGACGTCTCCTTCATCGGGGCTCTCTACCCGTATCGCGTGGATCTGATCGACGAGCTGGCCGCGCGGGGGGTCAATGTCGCCGTCAACCCGCATCGGTCCGACGAGACCCGCGACCTCGCCGAGAGCCGGGCGAACCAGCCGACGTACATCGACTACATGGCAGGCCTTGCCCGCAGCCGGATGACCATCAACTTCTCGCGTTCCAGCGCGGGTGACTTCCAGCAGCTGAAGACCCGCGTGCTCGAGGCGTCCGCGATGGGATGCATCGTGCTGACCGACGACGCAGACCGCACGTCGCGGTTCTGGGCGCCGGGGGAGTTCGGCTTCTTCGCCGATCCGCGGGACGTGCCGGACCTCGTCGAGAGCTTCCTGCGGGATCCGGTCCGGCTCGAGCAGGCCCAGGCCGCGGCTCGTGAGCGGGCCCGGTCCCTCAACGTGACGAGCTTCTGGGGCGGAACGCAGGACGGCCTGCGCCGCCGCGGGCTGCCGACACTGCAGCACTCCTGATCGAAGCACGCCGGTTCACCTCGTTGGCGGTGGTCACGCCGGCACCGTCCGCGCCTCCTTCGGCACCGTGCGGACCCATTGGCTGCCGTCGTCGAGGTAGCCGTCCGGTGCCGGGTTGCGGCGCTGCCAGTTGGTGCCGGAGTCGGTCCATCCCGCGGGAGTGGCGTCGCGCACGACTCTCGTGCCGACCACCGCTCCGTCCCCGTACACCGCGGTGCGGCAGTAGGGATCGCCGTTGGCCCAGTTGCCGCTCGTCCCGCTTCCCGAGCAGTATCCCCAGCTGTAGTTCCAGCCGGTCTGGCCGTAGCCGTACACGTCCTCGACATGGGTCGTATAGGCCATCGTCTCGTAGGTGTAGGGCGTGGTCTTCTGGCACAGGCCGGTTGATGACTCGGGGAAGCCGTCCGGGCACACGTAGATCACCTTGGTGGCGGGTGCGGCAGGCGCAGGTGCAGGTGCGGGTGCGGGAGCCGGAGCGGGAGCCGGTGCCGGCGCGGGCGTGGTGGTGGCGGGAACCGCGGCCGCCGAGGGGGGCGTGGGCGTCGGTGGCGCGGAAGGTGCCGGCGCGGGCGCCGTGGCCGGGATGCCCATGATCGCTGCCAGCGGCCGGGTCATCCGAGCCGAGGAGGCCCTGCCGGCGCCGGCACCGTTGCGAGGGGTGACGCTGAACGTGTACAGGGCCGACGGTTCCAGGCCCTGCAGCCGCCCGCTACGACCACCGCGCACCACGGTGGACACGTCCGGGGCGGTCGGGCTGGTTGCGCTCAGGGTGAACGTGACGGCACGGCCGCCGGTGGCCACGGAGGCCTGGTGCCGCCAGGTGAGCATGACGGCGTCGGGCGCCTCGACGGTGCGCACGACCAGCCCGGACGCCGCTGCTGGCCGGTCCAGGGCAACGACCGGCCCGAGCGACTGGCGGCCCACGATGACGGTGTAGGCCACGCCGGCGCGGAGCCCGGTGAAGGACACGGGCGAGCGGCCAGGCCGATGCTTGCGGATGGGGGCCAGGCCCTCGGCGAACAGCGACACGGGCTGGCCGCCGTGCCCTGAGACGACGATGGTGCGCGGTCCCCGCGCGACGGCACCAGGACCCGGGGCCTGCGCAGCGGCGGTGATGACCGATCCTGAGGTGCCGGGGTCGCTGGCGACGATCTCCTCGGACCGTGCCGGGGATCCCAGTGCGATCGCTGCGACTGCGAGGGCGAGGGTGGCTGCGCTGAGTAGGGCAACCAGGCGGGCAAGGCCGGGGCGGTCGGCTCGATGGTTCATGGGCGCTCCTCGAAGGTCCGGTGGACGTGTCGAGAAGGTTCTGCCCGCGCGCCCCGCGAGGGAACCGCGACCTGCGCTCCTGTGGATAACGGGGGTCGGCGGGCCGTCCCGTGGACGAGCGGCTAGCGGTCGACGGTGACCACGAGGTCGCCGCGCCCCACGGTCACGTAGGGGCTGAAGGCCGACGTGCTCAAGGTGTCGTTGAGCAGGTCGGCCATGTCGTCGCCGTTGATGCCGATGACGACGCCTCGGTAGATCCACGTGATGGTGGATTCGCCGATGATCCGCGACCGGGACTCGATCGACCGGATGTCGAAGAGCGCTGCGTTGCGCAGTGTCGGCAGCACGCAGTCGATGACGCGGGCGCGAGTGTCGATGGTCGGATTCGAGCAGCGGACGCTCGCTCCCGTGGTGGTGTTGTTGAGGCGGAACCCACCGCCGGCTGCGTTCGCCGATCCTGTCTTGGCGATGATCGGGACGACCACGCGAGCGGTGAGGTTGCTGGACGCGGTGGTGACCGCTCCGGGGCTCACTCCGATGATCGCGATGTCTTCCGAGGACCACGTGGGCAGGATGCCGTTGGCGGTGGAGAAGGAGAACGAGCCGGCTGCCGGGACAGTCTCCTTCGGCTCCCGTGGCGCCCGCGCAGTTGCGGCCGGTGCCAGCAGGGCCGCCGCACACGCGGCTGCCGTCACGGCGATCGCCAGCGCCCGGATGCGCATGGTCGACCTCCCGTCGCCTCGGTGCCGCGTTTCAGCAAGGATAACCCCGTGCCCCAGGCCGCCGAACCAACCGCGAGTCTCGTCGCGGCCCTGATCGAGGCCGTGGGCGCGGAGCACGTGCTCACGGATTCGTCGCTGCATGACCAGTACGTCGTCGACTGGGCGCGCCGGTTCGAGGGGCCGGCCCTGGCGGTCGTCCGCCCGGCATCCACGAGCGAAGTGGCGGATGTCCTGCGTGCTTGCTCCGCCGCTAACGTGCCCGTCATCCCGCAGGGTGGCAACACCGGTCTCGTAGGGGGCTCCGTCCCCAGCCCTGATGGCGATCGTCCGCCCGTCGTGCTGTCGACTCGGCGGCTGACCTCGCTGGGCGACGTGGATCCCCTCTCCGGGCAGGTCACCGTGGGGGCCGGGGTGACCCTCGGCGATGTCCATCGTCACGTCGCACGGGCCGGCTGGTCCTATGGCGTCGACCTCGCTGCCCGGGACTCGGCCACCATCGGCGGCACCGTGGCCACCAACGCGGGGGGCATTCACGTGATCGCCTACGGCATGACCCGGGCGCAGGTCGTCGGCATCGAGGCCGTGCTGGCCGATGGCACCGTCCTCTCGCATCTCGGCGGGTTGCTCAAGGACAACACCGGCTACGACCTGCCGTCGCTCCTGTGCGGATCGGAGGGGACGCTCGGCGTCATCACGGCGATCCGCCTGCGCCTGCACCGTCCCGCGGGTCGCACGACGGTCGCACTCGTCGGCTGCTCCGGCTACGCCGAAGCGCTCGACCTGATGTCCCGCTCAGTGGCACCCGGCGTCCGCCTGCTCGCCGCCGAGGTCATCGACGAGACTGGCATGGACCTGGCCGTGGCCGTGACCGGGATGGCGTGGCCACTGGAGTCCCGGCACCCCATCTTGCTGCTGCTGGAGGTGGTCGACGGCGGAGACGCCTCGGGCCTCGTCGGCCTCGACGAGGCGGATGTGGCGGTCGGGGTGGAGCCGGGCGAGCGGGAGCGGCTCTGGCAGTTCCGCGAGAGGCAGAGCGAGGCGTTCTCGACCCTCGGGGTCATCCACAAGCTCGACGTGTCGCTGCCGCTGCCCGTGCTCGCCTCCTGTGCCGAGGAGCTCCGGCAGGTCGTGGCCGCGTTCCCCGAGGTGACCACGTACGGCGTGTTCGGCCACTTGGCCGATGGCAATATCCACGTTGAGATCCACGGTCCCGCGCCCGACGACGACGCGGTCGACGTCGCCGTCCTGGAGTGCATCGCCCGGTACGGGGGATCGATCTCGGCCGAGCACGGAGTGGGCCGAGCCAAGGCGGGCAAGCTGCTCCTGTGCCGGACGCCGGCGGAGATCGCCGCTATGCGGGCGATCAAGCGGGCGTGGGACCCTCAGGCGCTCATGAACCCGGGCGTGATCTTCAGCAGCTGAGGTCCCCGACCATTGAGTCGCGTCGGTGCTCCGACGTACACTGTCGAGGCAGGCCGGTGACAAGAGGTCCAGGGGACTTCTTCTCGGGGAGCCGAGATAGCCGGCCTTTCCTATGCCCTCCCCCAAGGTGTGTACCGGCCGCCGAAGCACTCATCAATTGCCTGCGCGTATCCGGGGATTGCCTTGCCCTCGAACTCACGTTGGGTCCTCCACAACGCGTAGTCCGCGGCCTGGATCCCCCAGGCGGTCGGGGCGTCCCAGATGCACGGCACGAGCGTGCGGTCGTGGGTCAGCTTCGTTGCTGCATCCGCGACGGCGTGCCTGATGGCGTGGCGGTGTCCTGCGGTCTGCAACTGCCCAACGACCAAGAACACCCGGTCCCCAGGCGACGACACGTGCTCCAAGGTGTGTGTGAGGTGGAGCCACACCGCCAACTTGTATAGGTGGGCCTTCCCGGCGACCCTGATCTGCTGGTCTGCACGTGCCTTGTAGAGCATCGTGACGTCGAGCCTCGGCACTTGAGATGCGATGAGCCCAAACACCTGGGCCCGCGTCATTGCCGAGTCGTTCTTGGCGTGGAGCCCCTTGGGAAGGTGAATGCCCGCTGCTTCCAACTCCAGACGCAGTTGGTGGCCGGCCCACAGGGCATCGCCGTGTGGGCCACGCGAGTGGGCGGAACCGACCCCAAAGTAGCGCTCACCGGGCCTGTCCTCGAAATCGAGCGTCCCCGTCTCGTCCAGGTACAGGTACTGGTCCATCGATCGGGTCCTCCTCGCCGCATTGGGGCGATCGCACGTTAGGGAGGCGGTCCGACTATCACGGCGACCGTGTGCTCAGCAGCTGACCCACGGGGCTAGTGCGTAGGGCAGGCCCCCAGCGCGCTCGACGACGGCGATCGCGCCGGCCTCCAGGAGCTCGGCCTCGTCGCCGTAGCCCCACAGGGCACCGATGGCCGGGATGCCGTGCACGGCGGCCCCGCGCACGTCGTGACCACGGTCGCCGACCATGACGATCGGTCCGGTTTCCGGGCTCCAGGCCATTGCGTCGAGGACATGCGCGATGACGTCGGCCTTGTGCTGGCGGCTGCCGTCCAGCTCGGCACCGCCGATGAAGCCGAACCTGCCGGAAAGGCCGAAGTGCTCGAGGATCTTCGTCGCTGAGTAGGTCGGCTTCGACGTCGCCACGGCCAACGTGGCCGACGAGGTGGACAGTGCATCGAGCACCTCGGGGATCCCGTCGTACACGGCGTTCTCGAACAGGCCGACGGAGTGGTAGCGCTCGCGGTACTTCGCGATGGCCCGCTCGACGTCGTCGTCGGAAAGCCCGTACCCGTCGCGGAAGGTCTCGACCAGCGGCGGGCCCAGGTGCGACCGCATGGTCGCGTCATCCGGATGAGCGATCCCGAAGGAATCCAGGGCGTACCGGATGCAGTTGGCGATGCCCACGCCCGAATCGGTGAGGGTCCCGTCGAGGTCGAACAGGATGAGCGACGGCGGGCTCGCGGCTGGCACGGGGGCAGTATGCACGGGCCTACGCTGGTCCTCGTGCAGCCGTCCGCGCCCCCCGGTACCGGCGTCGAGGTCGTCGCGCACCGAGGCGCCAGCGACGAGGAGCCCGAGCACTCGCTGGCTGCCTACGTGGCCGCCATCGACCAGGGGGCCGATGCCATCGAGTGCGACGTACGACTGACGGCCGACGGGACACTGGTGTGCGTGCATGACCGGCGCATCGACCGCACCAGTACGGGCCGCGGCGCCGTGTCAGCCAAGACGTTGGGGGAGTTGTCCGCGTTCGACTACAGCGGAGGTCCCGGGGCCTGGCACGATTTCGAGGCCCCGCCACTCGACGAGTCGCGGACGTCGGTGCTCACCCTGCAAGCTCTGCTCGCAACGATGCTGGATGCGTCGCCAACAGTGCGGTTTGCGATCGAGACGAAGCACCCGACCCGGTTCGGCGGGTACGTCGAGGAGGCCCTGGTCGACCTGCTGCGCTACTTCGGCCTATCCCGCGGCCCGGGTGCCGAGCGGGCCCGGGTCATGTCCTTCAGCCGGTCGGCGGTGCGACGGGTGCACGACCTCTCGCCAGGTCTGGCCACGGTGTTGCTCCTGGACCCGGTGCCCAAGCGCATGCGCCATGGCCAGTTGCCGGCCGGGGTGCCGATCGCGGGACCGTCGGTCGACTTCATCCGCAAGCACCCGGAGTACGTCGGACGGGTCCATGCCCGCGGGGGCCAGGTGCACGTGTGGACCGTTGACGAGAAGGCCGACGTCAGCCTCTGCATCGACCTGGGCGTCGATGCCATCATCACGAATCGACCGGGCCGGGTGCTTCGCCTGCTCGGACGGTAGGTTGCGAGCATGGCCAAGAAGAACGCGGCCCGCACGGCCCCCCAGGCCACTGCGGCCGGCATGGACGATGCCGACATCCCGGTCGTGGGCATGCGAGAGCCCTGCCCGTGCGGCTCGGGCCGTCGGTACAAGGCCTGCCACGGCCGTGATGCCTCCGCCGCGATGGCGGTGCCCAGCCGACCGTTCGCCGGCATGGCATCCGAGTGCGACATCGTCGCCCTGCGCGAGCTCGTCCCCGCTGCGACCGCGCCGCTGACCCTGCGCGATGACCCGAGCCGCTCGGTCACACTGGCGACGGTGCTGCCCATGGCCTGGCCGGCTCTTGTGCGCGCCGACGGTGGGATCGTGCTCGCCCTCCAGGTGACCGTTGGTTCAGGGGATGCCAGCCGCGACCTCGCCGACGCGCTCGGCCGGGCGCTTGTAGCCGAGCCCGGGGAGCCGGTGGCATTGGGCCGGGTCACGGCGCACAGTCCCCGGCTTCAAGGCCTCGTCGATCCGGACGCCGTCCTCGACATCACCGTCCACGAGGATTTCGAGTTCTGGATCGAGGATGCGGAGAGCATGGCCGACGACGTGCGAGCCTCGCTCGACCGCGCCCGCTCCTTCGCCCACCCGACGGCTCGGCTCGAGGGCGTGGCTGCCGCCTACTGGACCCGCATGGGCGAGAAGGAGCACCTGCGCTGGGTGATGCCGCACGACGAGGAGCGGCTGCTTGACGCACTGGCCCGGCTGCACGCGTCCGGTGCCGACTCCCTCGGGGAGGGCACCAAGCTGGCCGGGATGTTCCGCGCGCAGGGCCTGCTCTGCCCGGTGTGGGACCTGCCCCTGGGCACCGGGAGCGAGGCGGTCGAGGCCCCAGCCGCGTCCTTCGGGGAGCGGCTGGCCGAGGCGTTGGCCCAGTCCACTCCGCTCACCAGCGACGAGCGCCGCGCGCGGGCGTCGATGCGCCAGGTCACCCTGCGGTAGCGGAGCTCAGCTGCGGACCAGTTCGATGGCCGTCCAGCAGGCCAGCACCGCCAGGATCGTTCCTGAGACCAGCCGGATCCGCAGTCACGCGGTGAGCAGCTGGCTGAGGTCGCCCCACTCAGCGGTGAACAGGACGACGAAGCTGATGAGGTAGATGCGCACGGGCGACACGGTCGCGCCGTCGCCGGCCCGTGCTGCGACGGCCGACTCCTCCACGGCCACATGCTCCGCGGTCAGGTCGATCATGCGTCGTGATCGCCGTCGCGGTCCACTTCGGGAATCATGTCGACGACCATGGTCGGCCACATGACGGCCGTCGGCGGCTGCCGGTCGCCCGACCACGGGGCGGGGGTTGCGTCCAGCGCCTTGGCCATCGCCAGCGCGGCGAACTCGTAGCGCGACCGGGCCAGGCGGAACTCCGCCCAGGCGGTGTCGAGATCCGCCTCGATGGGGTAGCCGGATCTCCTGAGCATGTCGACAGCCTTGTCAAAGTCCTCGCGCGTGACGGTCAGGGCCTGCTCCTCGCCCTCCGCAAGCCTCGCGACCGCGGCTCCGTCAAGCCCGCTCGAAGAATCGAGGGTCGCAGCCATCTGGGTGGCGATGAGGTATCGGTCCAGTTGCGGGACGTCGCCCGCCGCATGCAGTGACGTCTGGGAGCCGCCGACGAAGCGGCCCACGAACGGCAGCGATGCGCTCCACTTTCTCTTGGAGAACAGCACGAGGTACAGCACGTTGAACGCCTGCCCGCCCTGCAGGAGCACGGCGTAGGCCTGATGGCGTGGAAGGGTCCGGCTGAGGGCCAGGTGCAGCGCAGCGGCGTCCAGCACGGCGAGCAGCGACGTGACGTAGTGGTGCGATGCACGTGCCGAGCGGACCCAGACCAGCACGGGGTAGGTCACGTGGGTCATGCGCAAGCGGGCGGCCCAGTGAGACCATCGCTCGAGGACAGCAGGTACCTGCTGAAGGTCCTTGGTGAGCACGAACCTCGAGAGGAGTTCCGGGCCCCACGCTGGCTCGCCCGCGGTGGCGCCGAGCATCGTCACTTCAACCTCGCGCTCGAGGTAGGCGGAGTAGATCGTCGGCAGGAAGCCGATCAGAAGCGCGATGACGATGGGCCCGGTGGCAGCCGCGATGAAGTCGATGATCGTCTCGTTCTGGTTGTCCGCCGCGGCGAACCCGAGGGTGAACAGGCTCGACCCTGCCTGGCGGAGCGACTCGCCGAACGACGCCCCGCTCACCCCGTAGATCAGCAGGCCGTAGGCGACCAGGTAGAGCATCAGCCACGTGAGCAGCTGCACGATGATCGTGGTCGGGCCGACCCAGGCCAGCACCGAGTCACGCGCGACGAAGGTGCGCCGAAGCCGGGAGATGGAGCGGAAGGTCCAGATGACGGCGTTCGCCGCCCCGTCGCTGATCGCCGAGCGCAGCGCCCGTGGGATGACCACCGTGCGCATGAGGCTGAGCGTCGCTGCGGTGGCCAGGAACAGGCCTAGGAGCGTGGCGGCGCCTCGTGACAGGAGGTCGGCAGCCAGTTGCGACACCCGGAGATGGTCCCACATGCGCCGACTACGCTCGGGGGGTGACATCGGATCCGCAATCGGCCTTCCTCGTGGCCGTCATCGGCCTTGCGGTGGGGGTCGTGGGGGTGGCCCTGGCCGCCTTCGCCGTGGTCCGGATGTCGCGTCTCTACCACTCGTACGAGCTGCTCCAGGTCGCCGAGGGCCGCGAGACCATCGTCGATGTCATGGGCCGCACGATGGACGAGTTCTCGGACCTGCGCGACGACGTGGCCCGACTGGAGTCGGCCTTGGCCACGACCCGACGTGACCTCGCCATGGCTTTGCGCCACGTGTCGGTCGTCCGGTACGACGCGTTCGGCGACATGGGCGGCCGGTTCTCCTTCTCGGCGGCGCTGCTCGACGACGCAGGCGACGGGCTGGTCATCACGTCGATCCACGCCCGCAGCGAGACCCGCACCTACCTCAAGGGCCTGCATGCCGGCGACAGCGACATCACGCTGTCGCCGGAGGAGCAGCAGGCCGTCCGACTAGCCCGGGGGGCGGACTCATGAGCGGGTCGGGGCGTATCTCCTACCTGGGCCCGCGCGGCACGTTCTGCGAGGCGGCACTCCTCTCGATGCCCGGGCTGCAGGCGGCCGAGCACGTCCCTGCATCCTCTGAGCGGGCGGCCATCGAGTCGGTCCGGTCGGGAGAGTCCGAGGCGGCCCTCATCCCGATCGAGAACTCGATCGAGGGGTCGGTGTCGGTCACCCTGGACCAGCTCGCCCAGGGCCAGCGACTGGTGATCGTCGACGAGGTGGCCATCCCCGTGCGCTTCGCCCTACTTGCCCGTCCCGGCACCGCACTCACCGACGTGACGTCGCTGGCCTCGCATCCGCACGCCTTGGCACAGGTCCGCGGCTGGGTGGCCGACCACCTTCCCGCGGTGCGCGTGATTCCGGCGCAGTCCACGGCCGGCGCTGCCGCGCTGCTGCAGGAGGGGGCTCCTTACGACGCGGCGGTCGCCCCGCTGCTGGCCGCCGAGCGCTACGGACTCGACGTGCTCGCGGAGAACATCGGCGATACCGAGGAGGCCACCACGCGGTTCGTCCTCGTGCAGCGGCCCGGCCGGCTCCCGGCGCCGTCGGGAGCCGACAAGACCACCCTCACCTTGTTCATGCGGATGGACCAGCCCGGCGCGCTGATGGCCATCCTCAACGAGTTCGCCGTCCGCGGCGTGAACATGACCCGGATCGAGTCCCGCCCCACCCGCAAGGTGCTGGGCGACTACTACTTCAGCGTCGACGTCGAAGGCCACGTTGCCGATGCCCGCGTGGCAGAGGCCCTGGCCGGCCTTCATCGGGTGTGCCTGGATGTGCGCTTCTTGGGCTCCTACCCTCGGCACGACGGCAAGCAGCCGGTCCTCCGCCCCGGCGTCACCGACGAGGACTTCGCCGAGGCCCAGCAGTGGATCAACGCCCTGAGAGGGGATGTCTCGTGAGGTACTTCATCACTGGTGCGGCCGGGTTCATCGGCTCGCATTTCGTCCGCGGCCTGCTGGCGGGCGACTTCGGCCCTGAACCGTCGCAGGTGACTGTCTACGACAAGCTCACCTACGCGGGCAATCTGGCCAACCTCGCCGAGGTCGATGGCGATGCGCGCTACTCCTTCGTCCTGGGCGACATCTGCGACGGGCCGCTACTCGACCACGTGCTGCCCGGCCACGACGTGGTGGTGAACTTCGCGGCGGAGACGCATGTGGACCGTTCGATCCACGGGCCGCAGGACTTCGTGGTCACGAACGTGGTTGGGACGCAGACGCTGCTTGACGCGTGCCTTCGGCACGGGATCGCAAGAACGGTCCACATCGGCACCGACGAGGTATACGGGTCAATCGACTCCGGCTCGTGGGACGAGCAGCAGCCACTCAAGCCCAACTCGCCGTATTCCGCGGCGAAGGCGGCAGCGGAGTTGCTCGTCCGCGCGTACTTCGTCACGTACGGCCTGAATGTGTTGAGCACGCGCTGCTCCAACAACTACGGCCCCTACCAATTCCCCGAGAAGGTCGTCCCGCTGTTCGTCACCAACCTCATCGACGGGCAGAAGGTGCCCCTCTATGGCGACGGCCTGAACGTGCGCGACTGGCTGCACGTGGACGATCACTGCCGCGGTATCGCGCTCGTCATCGAGAAGGGGCAGGCGGGCGAGAGCTACAACATCGGCGGTGGTCTTGAGCTGACCAACCGCGAGCTCACCGAGCGGGTGCTCGATGCCATGGGTGCCGACTGGGCGATGGTCCAGCCGGTCGAGGACCGCAAGGGCCATGACCGGCGCTACTCCGTCGACGACAGCAGGCTGCGCGCCATGGGCTACCAGCCGCGGCATCGTTTCGAGGACGGCCTGGCGGAGACGGTGCAGTGGTACCGCGACCATGAAGCATGGTGGCGGCCGCTCAAGGCCTCCGCGGCGCTGTAGGCACGCGGATGCGCGTCCTCGTCACCGGCAGCAGCGGACAGCTGGGCTCTGACCTCGTCGAGCTGCTCGACGCCCGCA
>JAUXRN010000232.1 GCA_030681835.1 Actinomycetota bacterium | reverse complement strand
GCCGTCGCCGCGTTCGGTCTCAACCAGGTGATGGGCGCGATCGCCATCCTCTCCGTTGCCGGGGCGGTCGTCACCTTCGTCTTCCGCGTGGAGCCCTCCGAGAAGCTCGAATAGACCGTCGGCCGAAGCACGCAGCCGGGTCAGCTGTCGAAGCCCATCCCGAGCCGGTCGAGTGCGCGCAGCCACAGGTTGCGCCGACCCTGACGCTCGTCCGCCCTTCGCAGGGATGCCGTGGTGAGGCCGATCGCCCACGCACGAACGGGTTCGGGAGGGAAGGGCATCGGCTTGCTCCTGACCATCTCCAGTCGCGTCCGCTCGGTATCGCTGCCGTTGAGCAGGTCGAGCATGGTCGCCGCGCCGAAGCGCGCCGCGCCGACCCCGAGCCCGGTGTAGCCCGCCACGTAGGCCGTGCGCCCGGCATGCGCCATGCCCCAGAATGCAGAGAAGCGCGAGCACGTGTCGATCGCGCCTCCCCAGGCATGGGAGAAGCGAAGGCCAGCGAGTTGGGGGAAGGTGGTCAGGAAGTTCTGCGCGAGCCGTTCGAAGGACGGCACGCTGTGCTCGAACTCCGGGCCGAAGCCGTTGCCTCGGTGGTAGATGGCGTCGTAGCCACCCCAGAGGATGCGCCCATCCGGTGTCGGACGGTAGTAGTGGAACTGGTTCCCGGCATCGCTGACGCCCTCGCCGCCCTGCCAGCCGATCGACGACCACTGCCCGTCCGTGAGCGGCTCGGACACGAGCACGTAGTCGTACACGGGCACGACGTACTGCCCGATGCGCCGGAGAAGCGGTGGATAGGCGTTCGTGGCCAGGGCCACCCGGTCGGCGTGCACCGTCCCGCCGCGGGTTCGCGCGGTCACTCGCGCCCCCCGCCCCGATAGTTCCTGCACCGGCGTCCGCTCGAAGATCCGCACGCCGAGTGCCTCGGCCGCCGTCCGCAGTCCCCATGCCAGGCGAGCGGGGTTGACCAGTGCCACCCCGGTGCGGTCGAGCACGCCGCCTCGGTACAGCGGGGAGTCCAGCCTGGCCCGCACGGCGGCCGCATCGAGGACCTGGAGAACCACTCCCATGGCCTCAGCGCGGCCAGCTGCCCTCGCCAAGGCCTCGACCTGGTAGGCCTCCACGGCGACGTCCAGCTCGCCTGCGAAGGTGAAGTCGCAGTCGATGCCCAGGCGCCTGACGGTCTCCGCAATGGCCTCGAGGTTCTCCCGTCCCAGCCGAAGCAGCTCCGGCATCTCCTCGGGCCATCGGTCCATGCCGTTGGCGAAGCCGTGCGTCAGCGAGGCGGCCACGAAGCCGCCGTTGCGTCCCGATGCACCGTCGGCGATGCGACCACCTTCGAGCAGGACGACATCGCGCCCCGGATCGGCCTCCTTCGCCAGGAGGGCGGACCACAGGCCGGTGAACCCCCCGCCGACGACGAGCAGGTCGGCCCGCTCATCCCCGTCCAACGGCGGTGCTGCGGCCGGGCGCCGCGGGTCGTCGAGCCAGTAGGGGGCACGGCGCGACTCGGCGACCATGGCGATTGCCGCATCGGAAGGGCGAGAGCCGTACTGCATGGGATCTCCGGGGCCGGCCGCGCGCTAGGAGCGCGAGAGCCGGTCCACGAGAATCGGTTCCGGCACCGGGGCCTCGAGGGCCTTGCGGCGCCGGTTGCCGACGAACTGCGCCCCCAGCACGATGAGCAGGGCCACGACGAACACCAGGGTCGCCAGCGCGTTGACCTGCACCGGGATTCCTCGCTGCGCTGCGCCCCAGATGAAGATCGGGAAGGTGACCAGCGTCCCGGCGTTGAAGAAGCTGATGATGAAGTCGTCGAACGACAGTGAGAATCCGAGCAGCGCGGCGCCGATGATCCCGGGCAGGACGAGCGGGAAGGTCACGTACCGGAACGTGGCGCGCGGGCTGGCGTAGAGGTCGCGAGCCGCCTCCTCCAGGCGTGGGTCCATGCCCTGCAGGCGCGCCTTCACTGTCACGACGACAAAGGAGATGATGAACATGATGTGGGCAACCATGACCGTGCCCATGCCGAGCGGGAAGCGGAGGTTGAGGAAGAGGGCCAGCAGGCTGGCGCCCATGACGACCTCCGGAGTGGCCATCGGCAGGAAGATGAGCAGGTTCGTCGTGCCCCGGCCGCGGAAGCGGTAGCGCACGAGGCCGAACGCGATCATCGAGCCCAGGAGGGTGGCGATGAGCGTGGACACCAGCCCGATCTGGATGCTCGTCACGAACGACGAGCACACGCCAGGGACGCCGCAGATGTTCTTCCACGCGTCGAGGGAGAACTCGTTCCAGCTCGTGTTGAACTTGCCACTCGGGTTGTTGAAGCTGAGCGCGATGACGACGGAGATCGGGATGAACAGGTACACCAGGACGAGGATGGCGATGATGCCGATGAGGTTCCTCCGCAGCCAGCGCATCAGACGAGGTCCTCCGTCCCGGCACGGCGTATATAGGTGAACACGAGCACGAGGATCGCGGCCATGAGCACGATCGACAGCGCACTGGCCGTTGGATAGTCGCGGAACTCGATGAAGTTCGTCTGGATGACGTTGCCGATCATGCGGTCCTTGGTCGAACCCAGCAGTTCGGCGTTGATGTAGTCGCCGGCCGCGGGGATGAAGGTCAGCAGCGTGCCGGCGACCACGCCCGGCATCGACAGGGGCCAGGTCACCTTGCGGAACGCGGTCTGCGGCGAGGCATACAGGTCTCCCGCGGCCTCGATCAGGCGGGGATCGACGCGTTCCAGGGCCGCGTAGAGCGGCAGGATCATGAACGGCAGGAAGTTGTACGTCAACCCGGCGACCACCGCGATCCCGGTGTTCAGGATTCGGCCGTCGGGAAGAAGGTTAAGGGAGTTGAGGGTACTGGTGATCACCCCCTCGTCGGCCAGGATCGTCTTCCACGCATAGGTGCGCAGCAGGAATGACGCGAAGGATGGGGCGATGACCAGGACCAGCATGAGCCCTCGCCACCGGCCAGCCCGGAATGCGATGAAGTACGCCAACGGGTAGGCGATCACCAGGGCCAGCAGCGTGGCGATG
Source organism: Actinomycetota bacterium (assembly GCA_030681835.1). Taxonomy (GTDB): domain Bacteria; phylum Actinomycetota; class Actinomycetes; order S36-B12; family S36-B12; genus UBA10649. The sequence goes on along the minus strand of JAUXRN010000232.1, from coordinate 3,310 downwards.
CCGGCGTACACGAAGGAACGCAGGAACTGCGGCCAGTACTCGACGAGCGCATCGGCGTAGTTGCTGAACTGCAGGCCGGACGTGTACTTGCCTGGCTTGCCGGGAATCGGCTTCTGCAGGCTGGTCAGGAACAGCGTCACGAACGGTATGGCGAAGAACACCGCCAGCCAGGCCATGCCGGGGAAGAGCAGGAGGTAGCCGGTACGGCCACGTCGCTGCGCCACCATGGAGGCCGGCTGCGCAGCGGCCGAAGTCGGGACGACGGCGACCATGCTCAGGACTCCGGGGCGTCAGCGATGAGTGCCTGTGCGGCGGCCTCGAGGGCGAGCACCTCGGGGTCGACCCCGACGCTCGTCCCGGCCGATCCGTCGAGGCCGAACGTGTGCTGCGTGGACCAGTGGACGACGACTTCGTCGCCCACCTCGCAGCGGTCCCCCACGACCACGTTCTGCTCGAAGACGATGAGTTCCTGATCCCACGGCGTCATGACGAGGTACTGGGTGGACACACCGGTATACGAGACGTCCGTGACCCGCCCGTGGACGCGGTTATGTGCCTCAGGCACCCGCTGCTCGTCGACCAGGTCGAGGATCGTCATCTTCTCCGGTCGGACGCCCACGATCACGTCGGTGCCCACCGCGAAGCTCCTCGCAGCCGGGACCGCGAAGGTCTCGCCGAACGCGCTGACCAGGACGTCGTCGCCTGAATGGCCGGCCGGGGCCCCCTGGATCAGGTTCGACTGGCCAAGGAAGTTGGCCACGAAGACCGTGCGGGGCAGCTCGTAGATGTCGGCGGGATGGCCGAGTTGCTCGATGCGACCCGAGTTCATGACGGCGACCGTGTCGGCCATGGTCATGGCCTCCTCCTGGTCATGCGTCACGTGCACGAACGTCGTCCCGACCTCCACCTGGATCCGCTTGAGCTCGATCTGCATCTGGCGGCGCAACTTGAGGTCGAGTGCGCCGAGCGGCTCGTCGAGGAGAAGGACGTCCGGGCGGTTGATCAGCGCCCGGGCCACCGCTACGCGCTGCTGCTGGCCTCCGGACAGCTGGACCGGCTTGCGGCGGGCCATCGGTCCCAGTTCGACCAGCGCAAGCATCTGCTCCACCTGAGCGGACACGTCCTTGACCTTGCGGCGACGAAGCCCGAACGCGACGTTCTCGAAGATGTCCAGGTGCGGGAACAGGGCATACGACTGGAAGACCGTGTTGACGGGTCGCTCGAAGGCGCGCAGCGCGGTGATGTCCTTGTCCCCGATGCTGATCGTGCCGCCGGTCGGGTCCTCCAGCCCCGCCACCATGCGCAGGGTGGTCGTCTTGCCGCATCCCGAGGCACCCAGCAGCGCGAAGAAGGACCCTGCCGGAATGGTGAGGGTGAGGTCATCGACCGCCGCCACGTCGCCGAACCTCTTGGTGAGGTTGCGTAGGTGCAGGTCTTCGACCGGCCGCGCCCCGTCTGCCACTGCTGACCTCTTCCCTCGTGTGGTTCCGCAGTCGTGGTTCCGCAGGCGCCTAGTTGCCGATGGCCTTCTGGAATGAGCGCTCGTACTGGTCCTGCTGCTCGGGCGTCAAGGTCATGAAGACGTAGGAATTGGAGAGCGTCTCCTCGTTGGGGAAGATCCACTGGTTGTCGACGAGGGCCGGGTCGATCGCGGCCATGGCCTCCTTGGCGCCGGCCACCGGCGAGATGTACTGCACGTAGGCGGCGACCTCGGCGGCAACCGCGGGGTCGTAGTAGTAGTTCATGACCAGCTCAGCGTTCTTCTTGTGCTGGGCGAGGGCCGGGACGAGCATGTTGTCGGTCCACAGCGTGCCGCCCGTCTCGGGCAGGGCGACCCCGAAGTCCTCGCCGAGCTGGATCATGTCGCCGGACCAGCCGATGACAGCGATGACGTCGCCGCTCTCGAGCGCCCCTGCATAGTCATTGCCGGTGACCTGGCGGATCTGGCCGCTGTCGACCTGCTGGGTGAGCAGCTCGATCGCCTGGCTGAACTGGTCGTCGGTGAAGTTCGAGGGGTCGTTGCCCTGGTAGGCGATGAGGATTCCCATCGTGTCGCGCATCTCGGACAGGACGGTCACCCGGCCTGACAACCCAGGGTTGAACAACTGGTCGAGCGAGCTCATCGTGTCGGTGCCAATGGCCTCCTGAAGGGCCGCCTTGTTCCATCCCAGCGCCCCGAAGCCGGACTGCCACGGCAGGGTGTAGTCGCGGTTCGGGTCGAACGACACGCCCTGCCACGCGGGCAGCAGGTTCGCCGAGTTGGGGATCAAGGACTTGTCCAGCTTCTGGGCGAAGCCGTTCTGGAGCCACAGCGCCGCCATCCAGTCGGTCAGGACGACGAGGTCACGCCCGATGTCCTGGCCCTGCTCCAGCTGGGTGCGCACCTTGGCGTAGAACTCGTTGTTGTCGTTGACGTCCTCGGTGTACGTGACGGTGACCCCGGACTGCTTCTGGAACTCCTCCAGCGAAGGCCGGGTACCGGACTCGTCGTCGATGTCGATGTAGAGGGGCCAGTTCGACCAGTTGAGCATCTTGTCGGTGTCGGACATGTCCTCGGCACTGGCCGCGGAGGGGGAGCCGGTCGCCTCTGCGTCGTCGGCGCCCGAGGCACCGCAGGCCGCTGCGACCATGGCCACGCCACCCAGCCCGGCGGCCTGCAGGATGCGGCGGCGCGATACGGACGACTTCATGGCACCTGCGATGGCCGCTACTGCCTCGGGTCGCTTGCTGCTCATCGTGATTCCCCAATCATCGTGACATCCCTCGGGTGGAATGTGCCTACGCTACCCATGCTCATGGCCGCTCGGTGAAAACAGTCCGATGCCAGCTCTTGCGACTTTCGCCGGTGATGTCCATCGACACGTGCTTGACCTGCGTGTACTCGTCGAACGAGTAGCCGGACATGTCCTTGCCGAATCCGGACTGGCCGAAGCCCCCATGGGGCATCTCGCTCACGATCGGGATGTGGTCGTTGATCCACACGCACCCAGCCCGGAGCTCGCGCTGCGCTCTCAGCGCCCGGAAGACCCCGGTCGTCCATGCGGAGGCGGCGAGCCCGAACGGCGTGTCATTGGCCAGGGCGAAGGCCTCGTCGTCGGTATCGAACGGCAGGACGACCAGCACGGGACCGAAGACCTCGCTGCGGACCAGCTCGGCCGTCTGGGGCAGGCCCGTGACGAGCGTCGGCAGGTAGTAGCAGCCTCGGGAGAGCTCGCCTCCGGGGGCGTTGCCGCCCACGACCACCGTTCCGCCGTCGGTGCGGGACCGGTCGACGAACCCGGCTACCCGCTCCTGGTGGCGGCGCGAGACG
>JAUXRN010000231.1 GCA_030681835.1 Actinomycetota bacterium | reverse complement strand
GGCTCCGGCAAGACCACGCTCATGCGCGCCATCGTGGGCAGCCAGTACATCGACAACGGGACCATCACGGTCCTCGGCCAGCCGGCTGGCTCCCCAGGGGTCCGGGCGCGCGTGGGCTACATGGCACAGGCCCCTGCGCTCTACAGCGACCTGACCGTCACCGAGAACCTCCAGTACTTCGCCCGGATCTACTCCCTGCCCATGGAGCGGGCGGCCGAGGTCATCGCGCAGGTCGACATGACCTACCGGGCAACCGCCCTCGTGAGCCGCCTCTCCGGTGGCGAGACGAGCCGCACGTCGCTCGCCGTCGCGCTGCTGGCCCGCCCGAGCGTGCTCATCCTTGACGAGCCCACCGTCGGGCTCGACCCGGTCCTGCGGCAGTCCCTCTGGCGCATGTTCCGAATGCTCGCCGATGCCGGCGCCACGTTGCTCGTGTCCAGTCACGTCATGGACGAAGCCAGCCGCTGCGACGCGCTCGTACTCATGCGCGAGGGCGCCATCCTGTTCGAGGGCGCGCAGGAGGAGCTCTATGAGCGGGCCGGGGTCGACGACATCGAGGCGGCCTTCATCGCCCTTGCGTCGGGGCCGGCCGCGGGGGCGGGAGCATGAGCGTCCATCTCACGCTGGCGACGACGCGGCGCATCCTGCAGCAGATCCGGCACGACCACCGCACGCTCCTGCTGATCTTCGGCCTTCCCACGCTGCTCATGGGGTTGCTCGCACTCATCCTCATGGACCGGCCAGGCGCCTTCAATGCGTGGGGGGCGCCGCTCCTGGGCGTCTTCCCGCTCATCGTGATGTTCCTCGTCACGTCGGTGGCGACCCTGCGCGAGCGGACGAGCGGAACCCTCGAGCGACTGCTGGCCATGCCGATCGGCCGAGGGGACCTGCTGGGCGGCTACGCCCTCGCCTTCAGCCTCCTCGGCACCGCGCAGGCTGTCGTCGTGTCGCTGTTCAGCTTCGGGCTGTTCGGCCTGGACATCCCCGGCTCGCCCCTGCTGGTCGGCCTCGTCGCAGTCGCCGATGCGCTTCTCGGAACGGCCCTCGGACTGGCCGCAAGCTCGCTCGCCCGCACCGAGTTCCAGGCAGTGCAGATGATGCCTCTCATGCTCTTCCCACAGCTGATCCTGTGCGGGCTGATCGTCCCGCGCGACGAGATGCCGCCCGTGCTGGAGTGGCTGTCCTGGCTCATGCCGTTGACCTATTCGATCAACGCTGCGAAGGAGGCCATCGTGAATACCACGGTGACGGCCTACTACGCCGCGAACCTGGGTGCCGTACTGGCCTTCGCGCTGGCCGCCCTGGCGGTCGGCGGGCTGACGTTGCGGCGGCAGACCAGGTGAGGCGGCTCAGCCGCCGGCGACGGCCGGGATGATCGAGATGCTCGTCCCGTCAGGTGTCGGCGTCTGAAGGTCCTCCAGGAAGCGCACGTCGTCGTCATTGACGTAGACGTTGACGAACCGGCGCAGCTTGCCGTCGTCATCGAGGACGCGCGCCCCGATGCCGGGGAACTGCGCGTCGAGGTCAGCCAGCGCCTCCTGCAGCGTGGTCCCGCTGACTGTCACGTCGGCGGTGCCGCCGGTGTACGTGCGCAGGATGGTCGGGACCTTGACGGCGATGCTCATGCGGTCACCTCGGAGTAGTGGTTCTCGAAGTCGTCATACGAAGGGCTGATGGTGAAGGTCGGGCCAGACGTGGGGGCCACCGCGTCGAGGGTCTTGAGCCCGTCGCCGGTGTTGAGCAGGACCACTTCCGAAGCGGCGTCGATGAGCCCCTCGCGCAGGAGCTTGCGGTACGTCGCGACGACCACTCCGCCGGCGGTCTCGGCGAAGATCCCCTCGGTGCGGGCGAGCAGCGAGATGCCCTCGACCACCTCGGCATCCGTCACGTCGGCCATCGCCCCCCCGGTACGGCGGACCACGTCGAGCGCGTACGGGCCGTCGGCGGGATTGCCGATCGCGAGAGACTTGGCGATGGTGTCGGGCTTCACCGGGCGGATGACGTCATGGCCTGCGGCGAAGGCCTGCGAGACCGGGGAGCAGCCGGTGGCCTGCGCTCCGAACACCTGGTACGGGCGGTCGGCCACCAGCCCGAGCCCGATGAACTCGCGGAACGCCTTGTCCACCTTCGTCAGCAGCGACCCGGAGGCGACCGGCGATACGACCGCGTCCGGCAGCCGCCAGCCGAGCTGCTCGGCGACCTCGAAGCCGACGGTCTTGCTCCCCTCCGCGTAGTAGGGCCGCAGGTTGACGTTGACGAAGCCCCAGTTGCGCGCTGCGGCGACCTCGCAGCACAGCCGGTTGACGTCGTCGTAGTTGCCGTCGATCGCGACCAGGGTGCCGCCGTACACGGCTGTCGTGACGATCTTGCCCGCCTCGAGGTTCGACGGGACGAACACGACCGACTTCAGTCCGGCGCGGGCAGCCGCCGCGGCCACCGCATTGGCCAGGTTCCCCGTCGACGCGCAGGCGATCGTCTCGAAGCCGAGCCGGCGTGCGTTCTCGAGCGCGACGGCGACGACCCGGTCCTTGAACGAATGGGTCGGGTTGCCGGAGTCGTCCTTGACCCAGACGGACTTCGCGCCGAGGGCGGCCGCGAGGTTGTCTGCCCGGACGAGCTTGGTGAGCCCGGGCTGGAGCCCGGGCCGTCCGCCCGCGCCGGGCACGACCGGAAGGAGGGACTCGTACCGCCACATGGAGTTGGGGCCGGCCTCGATCTCCGCGCGCGACACGACGGTCGGGACGTAGGCGACCTCGAGGGGGCCGAAGCACTCGACGCAGGCGTAGCTGGCATCGAGGTCGGTGGTGGCACCGCACTCGCGGCACTTCAGCGCGTACGCAGCGCCGAGCGAGGGGGTGGTGGTCTGACTGGTCATCGACGAGGCCTCTCTTCTCATCTTCCCTGGTTGTCAGGTCGGAGTTGGCACCACTTCCGGGCGGCCTCGCGAACGAGAGTCACCGAAAAGGTTGCCGGGGCTTCAACGGGCCGTATCCCTCTGCCCCTCTGGATGAGGTATTCAGTTGTGCGGCAGATGTAACCACACGGGCGGCGGCGACGGCAAACCGCCCCCTCGGTCAGGCCGGGATCGCGACGCCGGCCTCCGCCAGGCGGGCACAGGCCGCGTCGTACGCCGCATCGAGCCGCGCACCCGTGGCCTCGTCGAAGTCGCTGCGCCATCGTCCCGGATGCATGCCTGCCGGCGTCACGTTGGCGTCGAACCACTCCACCATCCCGGGATCGACGTCGACGCCGAGGAACGCGCACAGCTCACGCAGGGCCTCCGGCCGGTCGCGGACGACGAGGTCGAGCAGGTCCACCGTGTGGACGCGCCCCGGTCGGCAGCCGGCCACTGCCTTGTGGGTGCGCAGCATGCGCTGCTCCCACTGGGCCAGCGCCTCGAAGACGTCGTTCGGCCCGAACGGCTGGCTGACGAAGGACGCCGCCACGTCGCGGCCGTCTCGCGTCACCACCACGACGAGGGACTCAGGGTAGATCACCTCGATGCGGTCGGCCTTGCGTGCGTTGGCCGGGGTGGTATCAACCAGGCGATCGGCGTCGAGTCGCGCGGCGATGCGATCCATGATCCGGTAGGCGAGCGTCCTCGACGCCGTGACGGGATCGGCGCCGAATGCCGCCAGGTACTCCCGCGACCAGTCGGCGACGTCCGCACGCGACATGGACTGGTGCAGGCCGACGTTCTCGGCCCGCTCGAACCAGCGATGCTGGAGGCGGTCGACGGCGAGCTCGGCCGCCGCACGGGCCTCGTCGGACCCCGGCTTGCGTACAGCCACCGAGAGGGCGTCGGCAAGCCCGTCATTGCCCGCGATGAAGCGGACCTCCATCGGCCGTGCGAGGACGAGGTCACGGTGATGGTCCAGGAGGTGGCCGACGATCGTCGAACCGCTGCGGCCAGTGCCGCCGACGAGGATGGGCCGCAGCAGGCCTGGGCTGGGCCGGGGGCTGGGGCTGGGCAGGATGCTCACGGACTACAGGTACAGGCCGGTGCCGCTGGTGCTATGGCGTGACGCCGCCACGGCGTGGATGTCGCGCTCGCGCAGGAGCACGTAGTCGATCCCCTGCAGGTCGACCTGCCCCCTGTCCTCCGGCTCGAAGAGGACGCGGTCGCCGACCTCGACGCTGCGCACGTTGGGCCCGAGGGCAACGACTTTGGCCCACGCCATCCGCCGTCCGACATGCGCTGTGGCCGGGATGACGATGCCGCCGAGGGACCTGCGCTCACGGGCATCGGTGTCCTCGCGGACCAGCAGGCGATCGTGCAGCAGCTTGATCGGCACGGTCCCGTCGACGCTCGGGCCGATGCCCGCCTCGTCAGCGGAGTCCTGGGTTGTCACGTCCGTGCTCTACCCGCGGCGACGACGACGCGCGACACGCCAGGCCACGAAACCCACGACGAGCACGCCCGCGACGACGACCCGCTCGGGCCGCACCCCGCCGAACTCGTCGGTGAAGAAGCCGGTCACCGCCCGGCCGCCCCGGCGGACCAGCGCGCCGGGCGTGGTCTCCGCCTTGAGCTCGGCGAGCGTGGCGACCAGTTCCTCGCGGGCCGCCGCGATCTCGGCCTGCAGGTCGGCCACCGAGGGCTGGTCGGCTGCAACGGGCTTCTCTGAGGACATGGCTGGCATAGTACGCGGCCCCGCTATCGCGCCGCGGGCTCGGCCAGCAGGTCCTCCGAATGGGCGTCGAGCCCGGCGGACCGTCTCAGTCCTCGGCCACCCGTGAACGCCAGCACGGCGACGAAGACTGCT
>JAUXRN010000230.1 GCA_030681835.1 Actinomycetota bacterium | reverse complement strand
AGGCGCGGTCCATGACCCGGCTGGAGCCTGACGTTCGCTCACGCCGCCTGTTCAGCATGCTGTGCCGCCGCGGCTACCCATCATCGGTCGCCGCAAGCGTGGTCCGCGAGGTGCTCGCCCTACCGGACGACCCTAGCTAGGTCCTACTGGCCGGCTCCTCGATATCAGCGATCTCGCTGGCCCCCGATTCGATGTCCTCGTTGGACTCCACGCTGAAGTGGGGTAGCACCTTGTCCAGCCAGCCGGGCAGCCACCAGTTCCGCGGCCCGATGACGGACATGAGTGCCGGCACCAGGACTAGGCGCACGACGAACGCGTCGAGCAGCACGGCGGACGACAGCGCCACCGCGAACAGCTTCGTGGTCGGGTCATTACCCAGTGCGAACGCGGCGAAGACGCTGGCCATGATGAGCGCAGCGATCGCGACGACCCGGCCGGAACCGGCTAGGCCGCGGCGAATCGCGCGGTGGTTGTCCTTGCCGTGCAGCCACTCCTCATGCATGCGACTGACGAGGAATACCTGGTAGTCGCAGGAGAGCCCGAACAGGATCGCGAACACCATGATCGGCAGGAACGGGAAGATCGGTCCGGTGTTCTGGAGATTGAGGGGTGCCGTGAACCATCCCCACTGGAAGACCGCGACGGTGATGCCCAGCGAGGCGGCGAGGGACAGCAGGCTGAAGAGCACACCCATGAGCGGGACCAGGATCGACCGGAACAAGAAGAGCAGGGCGATGAAGCCGAGCCCGACCACGATCAGCAGGAAGAGCGGCAACGCGTCGGTCAGCACGGTGGTGAAGTCAGCCGTGACCGCCTGGTATCCGCCGACATACGCCGTGGCACCGGTTCCCTCAAGCGCCTGCGGTATCACCGTTTCGCGGAGGTGGAATAGCAGGTCGGTGGACTCGATGTCCTGGGGAGCCGTGGTCGGGAACACCTGGACGACTCCGACTGTCGCATCGGGCGCGACAGGCGCAGCCGCTGCGAGCGCGACGCCCGGGTCGGCGTTGAGCGCCGCCGCGAGCGAGTCCATCGCCACCTGACCACCCTCCGCGGGCAGCTCGACGGCGATGAACATGGGACCGTTGACCCCCGGGCCGAAGCCTTCCGCCGTGAGGTCATATGCGATGCGCGCGGTGCTGCCCTGCGGTGCTCCTGAGTCGTCAGGGAAGCCCTGGCGAAGCTGGACGACGGGTGCCGCGACGAGAATCATGACGGCCAGAGCGCCGATCGCCAGCGGCCAAGGGTGCCGCTGAAGCCACTCGCCGTAGCGAGCGAACGCGCTCGGTGTATGGATATCGGGCACCTGTCCGTGGCGGACAGTCCGGCGCCACAGCCATCCGATGACGGTCACCGGCAGCACGAGGAGCCAGCCAATCCATCGGAAGGCAAGGCTGATGCCGTGCAGGACGCCCTGCGCCTTGCGTCGGGGGATTGCCTCGGCGTCCGTGACCCAGGCCATGCGACCGACGAAGGCCCACGAGCCGAGCAGGGCAAGCAACGAGGGCAGCAGCAGCAGCGCCCCGAGCGCCACCATCACGACGGTGCCGGCGGCCGCGAGGGCCACGCCGTTGAAGAACGATATGCCCATGATGAACAGGCCCAGCAGGGCGATGATGACCGTCAGTGCGGCGAACTGGACGGCTCGGCCCGACGTGCGAACCGCTTCGAGCGCCGCCGCCCGAGGGTCCTGACCGTGGATCAACGCCTCGCGATACCTGTTGATGACGAACAGCGAGTAGTCAATGCCGACGCCGAGGCCGATCATCGACGACAGGAAGGGGGCGAAGGCTGCGACTGAGAAGAAGTTCGCGATGATCGGGACGACCACGGCGGTGCTCACGCCAACGGAGATCGCCGCCACTGATACGGGGAGGAAGGCACCCAGGATTGACGCGAACGCGAAGAGCAGAATGGTCAGGGCGACGAGGATGCCAATGCCCTCTGACGACGGGGGCTCGCCCTGGACGTACGTGAAGATCCCGTTCGCTCCGACGGTCAGTCCATCCTCGCCGTTGATTTCCTTGACGACGTCGAGTGCGGCGGCGATCTGCTCGGTCGGCAGGTCGCTTATGTCGGTGCCCTGGAACTGGACGGTCGCGTACGCGATGGTCCCGTCGGGACTGACGCCCGCCTGCCCGAAGTGCGCCATGGGCCCGAGTGCGTCGGCGGGCAGGCCGGCGAGCATTGCTGCCATGTCCTCGGGAGTACCCGCGGCGGCCTGGGCGGGCGGGCACTGCGGGCCCATCGGTGCCCCGAGCGGGGAGATGACGCACGCGACCCCGGGCAGCTCGGAGATCTGGGTGAGGGCCCCCGCCATGTCGGTTGCGGCGACGCCCTCGACGGCCTTGCCGGCGTCGCTGCGCCACACGACCTGACCTTCGAGGCCGTTGCCCGTTCCAGCGCCGCCGCCAGCGATGTTCTGGAGTAGTTCCTGGGCTGTCGTGGACTCCGAGTCCGGGAGGCCGAAGTCGTCGTTGAAGTCACCCTTGAACTGCGTGAGCAGCACAAGCAGGACACCGATGATGGCGAACCAGGAGACCAGCCCAAGGATGGGATTGCGTACGGCCCACTGCGAGATTCGGGTCATCGTTGCAACTTCCTGAAGGGGGACCGCGGGTCCTCGATTCTGTCCTGCTGGACGATACCAGCGGCTCACCGATGGCACCCGTGCCCACTACCGTGGGGCCGTGAGCGCAGCCGGGGCGGTGTCGGGTTCCGACCGTCCGCGGCGCAGTGCCCTGGTTCTCCTTGCGCTGGTCACCGGCGCGATCGTCTCGAACGTCAACCTGAGCATTGCCAACGTGGCACTGCCCACTATCGGCGCGGAACTCGGCGCCACCCAGGACCAGATCACGACGATCGCCGACGCGTTCGCGCTCGGCCTGGCCGCAACGGTCCTGTACCTGGGCTCCATCGGTGATCGCTATGGCCGCAAGCTCCTGTTCGTGTGCGGCGCCGTCCTCACCATCCCGACTTCGATCATGGCGGCCTGGTCGACGAGCCCCGAGATGCTCACCCTGGCTCGGTTCCTGTGCGGTTTCGCGGCCGCCCTGCTCTTCCCGACCACACTGTCGATCATCGCCGCCCTCTACCGCGGCCGCGCGCGCGTGAGCGCCATCGCCCTCTGGTCAGGGCTGGGCGGGGGGGTGGCCGCGCTGGGACCTGTCATCGGCGGCTGGCTGCTCCAGTACTTCTGGTGGGGCTCGGTATTCCTCGTCGCGGTGCCACTCGCAGCCCTTGCCCTCGTTGTCGGCCTCGTGGTGCTCCCTTGGCGGGCCAGCGAGGAGACGTTCGCCGTCGACCACCTCGGCGGTGTCCTGTCGGTCATCGGGGTCGGGGGCTTGGTGCTCGCCATCGAGCGCGCCGACAAGGGGCTCACGCCCGAGTGGATCACGCTGTGCGCAGTGTCGCTGGTCGCTCTGGTCGCCTTCGTGTGGCGGCAGACCAAGGCACCGCGACCGCTCGTATCGCTGCCGCTGGCCAAGGCGCGCACCTTCTGGGTTGCCTTCGTCGCCGGCTCGATCACCTTCGGATCGCTCATCGGCGCGATGTTCATCGGGCAGCAGTTCACCCAGAACGTGCTGGGCTACGACACGCTCACCGCGGCCGCCGTCGTCCTCCCAGCCGCGCTCTGCACCGCGGTGTTCGGCCAGGTGGCCGGACGCCTCATCCCGCCCTTCGGCTCGCAGTTCACGTTCATGCTCGGCCTCGGCGCGGTAGCGGCCGCGTTCACCCTGATGCTGCTGACCTGGACGACGGGCACACCCGTGGGCTGGGTCCTCGCCGCCTATGCACTGGTGGGCACGGGGGTGGGGCTGGCGGCAACGCCAGCATCGCGGTCCCTCATGTCCTCTGTCCCGGCCAGCCGAGGTGGCATGGGCTCGGCATTCCTGGACCTCACCCGCGACCTCGGCGGCGCCGTCCTGCAGGCGGTGATGGGCGCGATCCTCGCCGGCGCCTACGCGGCCCGCATCCTCGCCGATCTTGCCGGCCTGCCCCCCGCGGAGGCAGCGCAGGTCAGTACCGCCGCGGCGAACCAGATGGCCTCGTCGTTCGAGGGGGCAGCCGAGGTTGCCCAGTCCTACCCGCAGGCCGGGGCGGAGCACGTCGTGGCCGCCGCTTCTGCCGCGTTCGTCGACGGCAAGACTGCAGCCATCGGCGTGGCGCTCCTGCTCACGCTCGCCGGGCTCGTCCTCGTCCTGCTCGTATATCCGCGCCGCCAGCAGGAGGAGGCTTACTACGCCATGGTGCAGTCGGGCAACGTGAAGGAGAACCCGTGAAAAGGCAAGGGATCGTCGTGGCCGGCATTGTCCTCGTGATCGCCGGCGTGTCGGCGTGCGGCGGTGGAGACCCCGAGAAGGACGTGGTGCTCGGCGAGCTCCGGGCGCAAGTCGAGGAAAGCGGGGCATCCCAGGAGTACGTCGACTGCATCATCGACGGGCTCAGCGGGCTTGGCGTGGCGGAGCTGGAATCCATCCGGGATGAGACGGCCTCGGACGCCACCAATGCCGTGGTCGATGGTGTACTCGACACGTGCATCCCCGCCGAGGAATGACGGCGACTCGCCCGAATGACCATCGGCCCCCAAGCGCGACCGCATTGTGCTTGGGTTGGGTCGACCAAGAGGAGGCGCCATGAGGCGTGCAAGTGCAGTAGTGGCATCCATCGCGTTGGCATTGGCGCTGGCGGGCTGCGGCGGGAGCGGCGGCGACGACAAGCAGACCGTGCTCGACGACCTGCGGGCCGAGCTCATCAGCGAGGGCGCGACCGAGGCGCAGGCTGACTGCGTCGTCGGCGGCATCGATGACATGAGCGTCGAGGACCTGAAGTCCATGCAGGGCGACGAGGCGCCGTCCCAGGAGATCCAGGACAAGGTCCTGGGCGTCATCACCGAGTGCGCGCTCGGCGGCTAGTCGCAGATAAGGCGCACGCGCGGGCCGCGCATGTGGTTCCCTGAGCGCACCAACGAGCACCTTGGAGGGGCCATGGGTCGCAGCATTGCGATTATCGCCGCAGTCGGACTGACGTTCGGACTTGCCGCTTGCGGCTCGAATGCGTCGAATGTGCGGGAGTCCGCGATCGACGAGATGACCCAGGGGTTGACCGAGTCGGGCGCCTCGCAGGCCGTCATCGACTGCATGGTCGGGCTAATCAACTCCTACAGTGATGACGACATCGTGGCCCTGGACTCCGACAGTGCCTCGCAGGAACTGCAGGACAAGTTCCAGGCCGACGCGGTTGCGTGCGCCTCGGCGGAGTAGCGCCCGCCCGCCCGCGCCAGGGGCGCGTGGCCATGCGAGTCACACGGGTCTGTCAGTTGTCCTGCCCGACGAAGATGGATTCGGGATTCGACCGGCTCGTGTCCGGTATCGTTCCACCGCGGTTTCGCGCCCCCTGCTCGAGGCCATCGTCACGCCGCGGACCGCAGAGATCGAGCAGATGCGTCGGATGCTGGCGCAGTCCTGACCGCCGAGCTTGAGGTTGGCGTGGATTCGAGCGCACTGTTCGCACGCCAACCTCAAGGTCGCGAGGGGCGCCAGCCCAGGCACGGCCGGGGACGGGGAGTGAGTAACAAGGGGTCCTTAGGATGATCCCTCGTGAGTGTGAGGACGTATCAGGTTCGCACCTACGGGTGCCAGATGAACGTCCACGATTCCGAACGCCTGGCCGGGCTGCTCGAGGGTGCCGGATACGTGCGGGCCGGCGAGGACGAGCAGGCCGACGTGGTCGTCTTCAACACCTGCGCCGTTCGCGAGAACGCAGACAACAGGCTGTATGGCAACCTCAGCCACCTGGTGCCGGTCAAGGCAGCTCACCCCGGAATGCAGATCGCCGTGGGCGGCTGCCTGGCGCAGAAGGACCGCGGCGAGATCCTGGCCAGGGCCCCATGGGTCGATGTCGTCTTCGGAACCCACAACATCGGCGCCCTGCCCGTGCTGCTCGAGCGCGCCCGCGTCGAGCAGGAGGCCCAGGTCGAGATAGCCGAGGCGCTCGAGGTGTTCCCGTCCGCGCTCCCGAGCCGGCGGGACAGCGCGTACTCAGCGTGGGTCTCGGTCAGCGTGGGGTGCAACAACACCTGCACCTTCTGCATTGTCCCGGCGCTGCGCGGCACGGAGAAGGACCGGCGGCCTGGGGACATTCTTGCCGAGGTGCACGCCCTCGTCGGCGAAGGCGTGCTCGAGGTCACCCTCCTCGGGCAGAACGTCAATGCCTACGGCTCGGAGTTCGGGGACCGCGGCGCATTCGCGAAGTTGCTGCGGGCATGTGGGGAGGTCGATGGCCTCGAACGGGTGCGCTTCACCAGCCCGCACCCCCGCGACTTCACGGATGACGTCATCGATGCCATGGCAACGACAGCCAACGTCATGCCGCACCTGCACATGCCGCTGCAGTCTGGGTCCGACGCGGTGCTGCAGCGCATGCGCCGCTCGTACCGTCAGCAGCGGTACCTGGACATCATCGCCCGGGTGCGGGAGAGCCTCCCCGACGCTGCGATCACGACCGACGTCATCGTGGGCTTCCCTGGCGAGAGCGAGGAGGACTTCGACCAGACGCTGCACGTCGTCCGCGAGGCACGGTTCGCCAGCGCCTTCACCTTCCAGTACTCCAAGCGCCCCGGCACCCCGGCGGCGACCATGGATGGCCAGGTGCCGCACGACGTCGTGCATGAGCGCTACGAACGGCTCATCCACCTCGTCAACGAGATCGCCTGGCAGGAGAACCTCGCGCAAGTGGGGCGCACCGTCGACGTCCTCGTGGCCAATGGCGAGGGGCGCAAGGACGATCAGACCGCACGGCTGTCGGGACGGGCAGCGGACAATCGCCTCGTGCATGTGGCCGTCGAACCCGTCGCTGGCCGGCCGCGCCCCGGCGATGTCGTCACCGCCGAGGTGACCCATGCGGCGCCGCACCACTTGGTGGCCGACCGGGTCCAGGCCGTGCGCCGAACCCGTGCGGGGGACCTGGCCGACCAGTCGCGGGCGCCAGCCGGCGTCATGCTCGGCCTTCCGTCCGTCCGTGCCTGACGACGCCGAGGCGCACCTGCCCCGGATCCTCGCTGTCCTGGGCCCGACCGCCTCGGGCAAGTCCGCCCTTGCCGTGGATCTGGCCGAGCTGCTCAGCCAGCGGATGAACGTGTCCGCGGAGATCGTGGGCACGGATTCCATGCAGGCCTACCGCGGCCTGGACATCGGCACCGCGACACCTACGACGGAGGAGCGGCGCGGCATCGCCCACCACCTCGTCGATGCATGGGACATGTCCTACCCGTTGACCGTCGCCGAGTTCCAGGCCCATGCCCGCTCCGCCATCGACGCGATCAGGGTTCGCGGTCACGTGCCGATCGTCGTCGGCGGCAGTGGCCTGTATGTGTCGGCGGTCCTCGATGACCTGCGCTTTCCGGGGACCGACCCGGCAGTCCGGGCTCGGCTGGAGGATGAGCTGGCGCGCGACGGGGCGGCCGCGCTGCACGAGCGCCTTGGTGCCCTGGATCCGGCTGCCGCCGAGCACGTCCTGACGAGCAATGGGCGTCGCATCGTCCGGGCACTGGAGGTCATCGAGATCACCGGGCAGCCATTCGTGGCGACGCTCCCCGCGCCGGAATCCGTGTACCCATGCGTGCGCGTGGGCCTGGCCATCCCGCGTGCCGAACTCGACGAGCGCATCGAGCACCGGGTGCTTCGGATGTGGCACGAGGGGCTCGTCGGCGAGGTGCGGTCGCTCGCCACCCAAGGACTGGCATCGGCGCCGACGGCGTCCCGGGCCCTCGGCTATGCCCAGGCATTGGACTTCCTCGCTGGGGCGTGCACCGAGGATGAGGCGATCCGCCGCACCGTGGAGGCGACCCGGCGGTTCGCGCGGCGCCAGCAGCGCTGGTTCCAGCGCGATGACCGGATCCGCTGGCTCGACTACGACAGCCCGTCGCTGGCGAGCGATGCGCTGCTGGCCTGGGGGTCGGAGACCGACACGTAGAACTCGGTCCCGAGCAGCAGTGACTGCAGCGGCCCAGGCAGGCGAGTGAGGACGGCGAGGGTCCGCACGGTCCCGTCAGCCGATGCCTGGGAGGCATGGGCGCGGAGCGCGGCACGCTTGGCCCGCAGGTGCGCCCGGACGTCGACGCGATGGGTGATCTGCCGGCGGGGGGTCCAGGCCTCAGCGAACTCCTCGGCGGAGAACCCGTCCGGTGCCAGCCGCGAGGCCGCCGCCACCCGACCTGCCCAGGCGATGGGCTCGCGCGGCAGTGTCGCCTCGAACAGCCGTGGTGCCCGACGGCACAGGACGCTGGCCGCGCGGGTGGCGCGGTGCACCTGGAGGTGGTCCGGGTGCCCGTAGCCCCCGGACGGGTCATAGCCGACGAGGATGCCGGCGCCCTCCTCGTCGCACACGGCGGCGATCTCCCGAGCGATCGTGAACCTGCTGGCATGTGCAAATCCGGCTGCGACCTCGCCGTGGAGACCCGAGTCCGGGTAGCCGAGCGGCACGATGCGCGCGACTCCCAGTGCCGCCGCCGATATGGCGAGTTCAGAACTGCGGGTGCCGGCAAGGTCGGCCGAGTAGCCAGACGACGCCAGCCCCGCTGCCCCGTCCGTTGCGACCACCAGGACCACCCGGTGACCCTCGGCCACGGCCCGGGCCATGGTCCCCGCAGTAAGCAGGGCCTCGTCGTCCGGGTGGGCATGGACGAAGACGAGGGTGCGCGCGGCGTCGTTCACCAATGGACCGCTCTGCTCATGATCGGACATTGTGGCGTACGGTCGTGCGTCGTGAGGATCGCCCATGTCAGCGACTGCTACGCCCCGCGTACGGGCGGCATCGAGACACAGGTAGCCGCCCTCGCGGCGCGGCAGCAGGTGGCGGGCGACGAGGTGCGGGTGATCACCGCCACGCCCGGACGCATGGTCTTCGCCGGCGATGACGAGGTCGACCGGATCGCCGTCCACCGCGTCGCGGCGCACCTTCCGTTCGAGCTGCCCGTCCATCCACGCACCGGACGCGAGGTGGGCCGCGTGCTGGACGCCCATCCCGTCGATGTGGTGCACGTCCACGCCGGCGTGGTCTCGCCTTTCGCCTGGGGGGCGATACGGGCGGCGCGACGGCGCGGCATCCCCACCCTCGTCACGGTGCACAGCGTGTGGGGGCCGCTGGCCCGCCCGGGCTTCGCTGCGTCGGACACGCTCGTACGGTGGTCCCGTTGGGGAGCCGCGCTGAGCGCGGTGAGCCAGGTCGCCGCGCGCCGGATCGAGTCCGCGCTCCCGCGGGTGGGCGACGTCCTGGTCGTGCCCAACGGCATCGACCCGGCCGAGTGGTCAGTATCGGCCGAGGGCGCCGACCCTGGCGTCCTGCGGGTGGTCAGCGTGCTCCGGATGGCCCCGCGGAAGCGGGTGCTCCCGCTCGTGCGCATGGTCCAGACGGCCGCCGCCGACCTCGCGGGTTCGGTCCGCGTGGAGGCGGTCCTCATCGGCGACGGCCCTGAACGGGCCCGCGCGCAGCGCGTGGCGCAGGGACGAGGAGGTTCGATCGAGTTCGCCGGCAGGCTGCCACGGGAGCGGATCCTCGAGGTGTTCGGCCGGTCAGATGTGTTCGTCCAGCCATCGGTCAGGGAATCCTTCGGCCTGGCCGCGCTCGAGGCGCGCACGGCGGGCCTTCCTGTCATCGCCCGCTCCCAGACCGGCACGACGGAGTTCATCCACGACGGCGTCGAGGGCCTCCTCGCCGGCGACGATGCCGGCATGGCCAGGGCGATCGCCAGGCTGGGACGGGAGCGCCGGCTCCTCGATGCCATGGCCGGGCACAACGCAGCGGTGCAGCCGGCCCAGGCGTGGCCCAGCGTCCTGGCCATCGTTCGGGAGGCGTACGCCCGAGCGGGGGCGGGCGTGCACTGAGCGACGGATACGCTGGCGTCAGTGTCAGGCTGGACCGGTTCCCGTTTGTGGGAGCAGTCTCTGATGCGGTGGTGACTGGCTCGTAGGCTGGCTGCCCGCTTTCGAGTGTGGCGTTCACGCGTTGTGCCGTCATCACCGTGTTGGAGGCCCGCCCGGC
>JAUXRN010000221.1 GCA_030681835.1 Actinomycetota bacterium | reverse complement strand
ATCACGTAGGCTTTGCGAACGTTGTCGCGACGGCCATTCGATTTGCCAAAGCGCTTGGCCTTGCCTTTTGTGTTCACCACAGAAACGCCTTGAACTTCCACCTTGAACATCAATTCCACAGCGGCCTTGATTTCGGGCTTGGTAGCGTCTTGCAGCACCTTGAACGTCACAGCATTGGATTTTTCAGCAACCATAGTGGCCTTTTCAGACACGATGGGAGCAACCAGAACCTGCATCAAACGACCTTCGTCGTACTTGACTTTCGACGTGTTGTTCATACGGGCGCTCATGCGAACATCTCCTTGAGTTTGTCCATGGCAGCCTTGGTCACCAACACCTTGCGGTAGTGCACCAACGACAGGGGATCTGCATAACGAGGCTCAACCACCAGGATGTTCACCAGGTTGCGAGACGCCAAGTACAGGTTTTCATCCACTTCGTCAGCAATCACCAGCACGGACTCAAGGTTCATCGCCTTGAATTTGGCTGCCAATGGCTTGGTCTTGGGAGAGTCCACCTTGAGGGAGTCAACCACCGCCAGACGGCCTTCGCGGGCCAACTGAGAGAAGATGGAAGCCATACCTGCGCGGTACATTTTCTTGTTGATCTTTTGACCGAAGTTTTCGTCGGGCATGTTCGGGAAAATGCGGCCGCCTCCGCGCCACAGTGGCGAGGAAGTCATACCGGCACGGGCGCGGCCCGTTCCCTTTTGCTTGAACGGCTTCTTAGTCGAGTGCTTAACCTGCTCGCGATCCTTCTGGGCGCGTGTGCCTTGACGGGCATTGGCCTGGAACGCTACCACCACTTGGTGGACGAGGTCTTCGTTGTATTCACGACCAAACACGGTTTCAGGCGCGTCGTACTTCGACGTCGCTTGACCTTGGTCATTCAGGAGTTCGAGCTGCATCAGTTCGCTCCTTTCGCTGCTTTAGCCTTGACTGCGGGACGGACGGTCACAAAACCACCTGCTGCGCCAGGGATTGCACCCTTGATCACCAGCAATTGACGCGCTTCGTCGATGCGAATCACATCGAGGTTTTGCGTAGTCTTGGTGACATCGCCCAAATGGCCCGTCATGCGCTTACCGGGGAACACGCGACCTGGGTCTTGTGCCA
>JAUXRN010000212.1 GCA_030681835.1 Actinomycetota bacterium | reverse complement strand
GACGAGCAGGATGAACAGCGAGAACGCTGCCTGCCCCACGGGGTAGCTGAACGCCACGGGCGCCCACGCTGCGAGGAAAACGGCCACGGGAAGCAGAAGCCACAGGAGCACTGCGTGCTGCCCGACGAGCAGCACGACGGCCGTGCCGATCGCTACTCCGACGACCGTGCCGACGACCGCGAGGACAGCGAAGCTGCGCGTTCCGGCCATGTCGTAGCGCAGCACCGACAGGACGCCCAGCAGGACCCAGAAGCCGTGCTGAACGCCGGTGAGCTGCACGACGAGGATCGCCATGGCCAGGCCGAGCGCGGAGCGCAGGGCGATGCGCAGCCACGGGGAGTGCAGGCTGAGGTGCGCCCGGATCACCGCCGACCACGGGCGCTGCGGCACCGGGGGCTCGGCGGCCAGGTCCTCGTCGGGTGCTCCGTTGACCTCGCGCCCCAGCGCCACCATCTGCTGGCCCAGCACGCAGGCCATCCGGAGCACGTGGTCGTCCTGCACGACGCTGGCGATCGACTCGGGGTCCGCTCCCGCCGTGGCCTGTTCCAGCACCCACGCCTCGGTGCTCCACTGGTGCTCGAGCCTGGCTGAGTCCAGCGCGGCGGCCGACGGGGCCTTGGCGGGGTCGGCCATCGCTGCCGACAGGTCGCGCAGCGCGGCGTCGAGGGCGCTCGCCATGGCACGCCGACCGTGCACGCCTGGTGCTGAATCCGGTTGGGGGACGGCGCGGATCGCATCCGCCAGCAGCAGCCGGGCGTTGTTGACGGAGCCCACCAGCAGGGTGAGTGCGCGGTCACGGCGCGAGGCGCCGGTCGGCCGGAAGGGCTTGCCGTCGTACGTCTCGTTCACTCGGTCGATCGCCGTGCCCAAGGCAACGGCCCGGCTCTCGAGACGGTCTCCTGGGCGGTCGAGCCAGGCGGCGCCGACGACATCCGCTGCGCCGGCCAGGGCGCCGGCCAGGGCTTCGCGGATGTCGTTGCGCACGTCGTGCGGGAGGATGACGAGCGCCGTGATGGTGCTCACGACGACGGCCACTCCCCATGCGAGCACGTACCCGGGGAGGTCGGCGGCCGTTCCGCCAACGGTCACGGCAACGACGAAGATGAGCAGCACCGCGGGGATGCCGACGGCGAGCATCCCGCGCAGCAGGCCGACGAACGACAGGCAGAACGCGATCACGGCCGTGACGACGACGGCCGAGACGATCGCCTGGGCCGCGGCCCAGCCGATGACGAGGAGGGCTGCCCCGACCAGGCCGGTGAGGCTGTAGGAGACGAGGCGGCGCAGCGCGGAGCCTGCGTAGTCGGCGGTGACGAGCAGCCCCACCGTGCCGAAGGCGGCGAAGAGAGTCCCGACCCGGTCGTCGAGGACGTACAGCGTGGTCGCCGTCGCGATCGGCAGCGCGATGGCCGCGCGGATCCCCCTCCGGAGCCCCACGCGACCGGGGTCGTGGATCTGCAGGGCCACGTGGTGAACGTACCCGCTAGCCTCGGCTCCGTGCTGCTCTCCGACAGGGACATCAAGGCCGAACTGGTCGCGGGCCGGGTCGTCGTCCAGCCGTACGACGAGGGCCTGCTGCAGCCCTCGAGCATCGACGTACGCCTGGACCGCTGGTTCCGCGTCTTCGAGAACCACCGGTACCCGCATATCGACCCCAGCAGCGAGCAGCCCGACCTCACCCGGCTGATCGAGCCGGAGGGCGACGAGCCATTCATCCTGCATCCCGGCGAGTTCGTGCTCGGCTCCACCTACGAAGTGGTGAGCCTCCCCGATGACATCGCGGGCCGACTCGAGGGGAAGTCCTCGCTTGGCCGGCTCGGCCTGCTCACCCACTCCACCGCCGGCTTCATCGACCCTGGCTTCTCCGGTCACGTGACCCTCGAGCTGTCCAACGTGGCCAACCTCCCGATCATGCTGTTCCCGGGCATGAAGATCGGCCAGCTGTGCCTGTTCCGGCTGTCCAGCCCGGCCGAGCACCCCTATGGATCCGAGCGCACGGGCTCCCGGTACCAGGGGCAGCGCGGCCCCACTCCCAGCCGCTCGTACGCGAACTTCCACCGAACGCAGATCTGACCCGGCTGTGGGCATGCCGCCGGACTCCGAGCTCGAGGTCCTCACGTACTCGGACTTCGGTGTCGGGATCCGCTGGCTCGCGCAGCAGGTCGTCGATGACGACTGGGTCCCCGATGCGATTCTCGGCGTCGTGCGCGGGGGGCTCTTCGTCGCGGCAGGGCTGGCCTACGCGCTGGACATCAAGGATGTGCGGCACGTCAACGTCGAGTTCTACACCGATGCGGGCGAGACGCTGCCAGAGCCCGTGCTCGTGGGCCAGCAGCCGCACCTCGCTGACCTCGACGGGCGGAGGGTCCTGGTCGCCGACGACGTCGCCGACACCGGGGCGACGCTGCACTTCGTGCGCAACCTGCTTCCCCCGGACGCCGACGTTCGAGTGGCCGTGCTGTACGAGAAGCCGCACACCACTTACGCCCCCGAGATCGCCTGGCGGTCCACCGACCGCTGGATCCGGTTCCCGTGGATCCAGGTCCCGCCGGTCCGCATCTCGGAGGCCGGCCGCTCGTCGGTCTAGCCGCGGCTGGTGCGCCATGCCTGTGGCGCAGGGGGCCGATCGGCCAGCCTCCAAGGCATGACCGTCGCGGCCGCACGGCCTGGCACCGTCTCGGTGGTGCCCATCGCGGCGGCCGATGCAGCGGGCCGCCGCCGGCTCGCCGGCCCGCGCGTGGACGTTCATCGCCGGCTACTCGGCCGCCTGGCTGGCAGCCGGGGTGCCGGCGTATGCCGTGATCCAGCTCGTCGACTGGACCCCGGCATGGATCGCCTTCGCCTGGATCCTCGCCGGTGCCTACCAGCTGACCCCGCTGATGCAGCGCATGGTGAGGGACTGCCGGTCGGTGCGGTTCGACGGCCGGCCGTTCAACTACGGAGCGCGGCAGGGCGGGCGGTGCCTGGCCTCGTGCGGCCCGCTCATGCTCGCCGTCATGGTCACCTCGATGGCGCTGCCCTCCCCCGTGCCGGCCCTGCTGCTACTGGCCGGCGTCACCGTCGCCATCTGCTGGCAGAAGCGCCCCGCCACGGGTGCCCGGGCGATCGCCACGGTCGGCCTGGTCGTGGTCCTCGGCGCGGTGGGTGCTTTCGTGCTCGCCGCCGGGCAGCCGGCCGGCCCGCATCACTCCGCCGGCTCGTCCATGTCGTAGCCCGACGCCACGTCGCCGACCTCGACGAGGACGACGTCGCGGCGGCCGCGGAGGAAGGCGCGGGCGCCGGCGTCCCCCTGCGCGGTCAGGGCCACCTCGGCCCAATGCTCGCGGGCCAGGCGCACCGGATGGCCGCGCTCCCCCTGGTAGGCGGCGATCACGATCGGTGCCTCGGCGGCAACCACCCGCGCCACCGCGGTGGCCGTCAGGCCAGGCAGGTCGACCAGCGTCACGAGGACCGAGCCGGCATCGGTGGCGGCAACCGCATCGAGCCCGGCGCGCATCGATGACCCCATGCCGTCGGCCCAGTCGGGGTTCTCGACGACGATGGCACCGGGCACGTCGCCCACCCAGGCACCCAGCACCACGACCACCGGTTGGCAGCCGCCCTCGCGCAGGCACCGAACAGCCCGGTCGACGAGCCGCTCACCGTCGACGTCGACAGGGGCCTTCGGCTGGCCGAATCGGGTGCCGGCCCCGGCCGCGAGGACCAGGCCGGCGGGGGCCGCCGTCACCGAGGGGCGCCGGGGTGGATCGGCCCGTCGGTCGCCGCGAGGTGCCCTCCCGAGCCGCCCCACCGGTCCTGGACGATCTCCGCGGCGATGGAGATGGCCGTCTCCTCCGGGGTCCGCGCACCGAGGTCCAGGCCGATGGGCGAGTGCAGCCGGGCGAGCTCGGCATCGTCCAGGCCGGCCTCCTTCAGCCGCACGAGCCGGTCCTCATGGGTGCGCCGGGAGCCCATGGCCCCGACGTATCCCGCCTCGGAGCGCAGCGCCACGGCCAGCGCGGGGACATCGAACTTGGGGTCGTGCGTGAGCACGGCAATGACTGTCCGGGTATCCACGTGCTGCTGCTCGAGCCATCGGTGCGGCCAGTCGACGACGACCTCGTCGGCGTCCGGAAACCGCTTGCTGGTGGCGAACACGGGTCGCGCGTCGACGACGGTGACCCGGTAGCCGAGGAGCTTGCCCACGCGCACGAGGGCCGCCGAGAAGTCGATCGCCCCGAACACGAACAACTGCGCCGGCGGGGCGAAGCTGGCGACGAAGACATCGAGGCCCTCGCCCAGCCGCTCGCCCTCAGGCCCGTAATGCAGGAATCCGGTGCGGCCGGCGGCCAGCATGCCGATCGCGTCCTCGCGGACGGTGTCGTCCAGCCGCGTGGTTCCGAGCGACCCCTCCGTGCGGTCCGGGCGGACGACAAGGTGGCGCCCGACGAAGTGCGGTCCGCGCACGATGGTGGCCACCGCGACCGGCTCCTCCCGCGCCAGGCTCTGGTTCACGCCGGGGAGCTCGGGCCAGCTGTCGGCGTCGACGCGCTCGACGAACACCTCCAGGATGCCGCCGCACGTCAGGCCCACCGCGAAGGCATCGTCGTCGCTGACTCCGTAGGTCTGGAACCGCGGCTGGCCGTCGGCGAGGACCTCCTGGCCGAGGTCGAAGAGGGCTCCTTCGACGCATCCCCCGCTGACCGAGCCGACCGCCTCTCCGGCGTCGGTGACCAGCATCGAGGCTCCCGCGGGCCGCGGCGCCGAACGCCACGTGCGCACGACGGTGGCCATCGCGGCCGCCCCACCGCGGTCATGGACCTCGATGAGCTCGGGCAGTACCTCGCGCACGGCTGCACCTCCGGGTCAATAATGGCCCGATGGCGGACATCCGGCTGGTCGAAGTCACCGACCGGCCCCTGGACACGGGCGCGATCGAGCGCCTCGTGGGCGACGACCGCGCCGGGGCGGTGGTCTGCTTCAGCGGGAACGTGCGCGATCACGACCATGGCCGGGTCGTCGCTTCCCTCACCTACGAGGCGCACCCCACCGCCGATGCGGTCCTGAAGGACGTCGCGCAGGAGATCGCCAGCAGGTTCGATGTGGTCGCCCTGGCCGTGGCCCACCGTCTCGGTCCCATCGCGATCGGGGACGCCGCCCTCGTGGCGGCGGTCTCGACCGGCCATCGCGGGGATGCGTTCGCCGCCTGCGCTGCCCTGGTCGACCTGACCAAGGAACGGCTGCCGGTGTGGAAGCACCAGGTGTTCGCCGACGGCACCGATGAGTGGGTGAACTGCGCATGACCAGGCCCGCTGGGCAGCTTCCCCTCATCGACACGTATGGCCGGGTGCACAAGGACCTGCGGGTCTCGGTGACCGACCGGTGCAACCTGCGATGCACCTACTGCATGCCCCCGGACTTCGCCGACTGGCTGCCGGGCGACCACCTGCTGTCGATCGACGAGCTCATGACGGTCATCGAGGTCGCTGTGGACCACGGCGTCACCAGCGTGCGGCTGACCGGGGGCGAGCCGCTGCTGCGCCCCGACG
>JAUXRN010000194.1 GCA_030681835.1 Actinomycetota bacterium | reverse complement strand
TCTATCGCCGGACGGGACGGCCGTGCCTGGCTTGCGGCACGCCCGTCGCCAGTGCCGACCTGAACGGCCGGACGCTGTACTGGTGCCCGGAGTGCCAGCCGGCCTAGGCGAACTGCGGATCGGGCGCCTCGCCGTAGCGGGACCTGCCGGCTCATCCCCCTCGCGTCCAATGGTGTGGTGATGGTTCGACGGGTGAGCCAAGGACGATCGTCCGGGGCATCAGCCCGTCGTCACCCGCCCACTTCGACCTTGAGGTTGGCGTGCGTTCCCGGCGGCGAAAGCCGCGCCAACCTCAAGGTCGAGGTGGGCGGCCTAGGCCACGGCAGCGGTGGTGGCCACCTGCGGGTGCCGGATCCCGGGGTGGCCTGCGGGCAGCGAGCGCTTGATGATCATCCAGGAGATGACGATCGTGACGATCGTGAGGCCGTAGAAGAAGGCGCCGGACGCAGCGAGGGCCCACAGCGAGTTCTGGTCGATGAAGACCATCAAAAGGACGGTCCTGACGAGGTTCAGTAGCGCCCAGGGCCACGAGGCAAGGCTGTAGGCGCGGAGCAGGGCCGGATCCTTGCGCCAGGTGAGCTTGGTGCCGACAACGGGGCCGAGGACGACACCGATCAGTGGCCAGCGGACGAGGTTGGCAACCACGAAGGCCAGCGCAGACATGGCATTGAGCAGCACGCGGGGCCAGAAGAAGTCCGCCGCGCTTCCCGTGCGGCTCGCGATGTACGCGCTGATGAGCACGATGAGCAGTGAGCCAAGGGCACGTGCCGGGTGCTTGCGCTCGACCAGTCGCCACACCGTGAACACGAGCGCAAGGGCGACGGCGGCGCCGATGGCCCAGCCCAGCGCGCGGCTGTCGGCCCCCATCGCCAGGTAGATCGTGACGAACACCAGTGGCGGCAGGACGCTCTCCAGCGCTCCGCGCACGCCGCCCAGGAGCGTCACGAATGGGTGCGGGAGGTTTTCCGACACATCGTCGCGAAACTCTTGAATACCAGTCTCTTCCGGGCGATCCACGGGGACACGTTAGCGCTACGGTCAGGTGCGTGACGGACTCCCTAGTGCGGGCGCAGGGGTTGCTCGACCGATGGCGCGATGACCTCGCGGCCTGGGCCATCCCTGACGACATCCTTCGGCAAGCA
Source organism: Actinomycetota bacterium (assembly GCA_030681835.1). Lineage (GTDB taxonomy): Bacteria > Actinomycetota > Actinomycetes > S36-B12 > S36-B12 > UBA10649. The sequence goes on along the minus strand of JAUXRN010000194.1, from coordinate 27,436 downwards.
CCGCAGGAACCCTGGATCCACCCGGTGTCGATGTTCACCGTCGACGAGGACATCCCGGACTCGCATTCGCACCGGATCGCCCGCGCAGCGGTCCCGGCAGACGGCGTGGTGCTGGATGTCGGCAGCGGCGGCGGGCGCGCGTCGATGTCGTTGGTCCCGCCTGCGGGGACGGTCATCGCGGTGGACGAGCAGCAGGCGATGCTCGACGCGTTCGCCGGCGCCGCCACGCGCCGTGGGGTGCGCGCGCAGATGCATCAGGGCAACTGGCCCGACGTCGCCGACGACGTGCCGATGGCCGACGTCGTGGTGTGCCACCACGTGGCCTTCAACGTGCGGGCGATCGGGCCGTTCCTGCAGGCGCTCGACGCCCATGCCCGCCACCGCGTGGTGCTCGAGCTGCCGACGCACCATCCCCTCGCGGGCATGAGTCCGCTGTGGAAGCGGTTCTGGGACCTGGACCGGCCCACCCGGCCGACCGCACAGGACCTCGGGGACATCGCCCAGGCGCTGGGATTCGGTGCGCACACCGACATCTGGGAGGACGAGACGTGGGGCAGGCGCGTGGCATTGCCCCAGGACGAGCGGGTGCGCTTCGCGCGGATCCGGCTCTGCCTGCCGGAGGAGCGCGACGCCGAGGTCGCTGCCGCGCTGATCGAGCAGTACGACGCGGCGCCGCGCGAGGTGGCCACGATCTGGTGGGACATCTCACCGAGGTAGCGGCCGCCCGAACCACCCGCGACCTTGAGGTTGGCGGCGGTTCTGGGCGGCCGGAGCGCCGCCAACCTCAAGGTGGCGGGGGGTTAGATGGGGGCGTGACCTCCGCGCCCACGCCGGCCGACGCAGCCACGCCGGCGGGGTATGACGTGGACCGGCTGCGTGCCCGCATGCCCGCCCTGGCCAGCGGGGTGGCCTACTTCGACGGACCCGGCGGTACCCAGACGCCCGACCTCGTGGCGGACGCCATTGCCGCCGCCTTGACCAGTGGCCTGTCGAATCGCGGACGGGTCACCGCCGCCGAGCGGAACGCCGACGACCTCACCATCGGTGCTCGGCTCGCGGCCGCCGACCTGCTGAACGCCGACCCGGGCGGCATCGTCTTCGGGCGCAGCATGACCGAACTGGCCTTCCAGGTAGCCCGCACGCTGGCCCAGGGCTGGGGCACGGGTGACGAGATCGTCGTGACCCGCCTGGATCACGATGCCAACATCCGCCCGTGGGTCACCTATGCGGAGCGCTCCGGTGCCACCGTGCGATGGGCCGACTTCGACCCGCACACCGGCGTCCTGAGCGTCGACGACGTTATGGGACTCGTGACCGACAACACCCGCCTCGTCGCCGTCACCGGCGCATCCAACCTGCTGGGCACCCGGCCCGACATCGAGGCGATCGGCGCCAGCCTGGCCGATGCGGATGCGCTGTACTTCGTCGACGGGGTACACCTGGCCGCGCACGTCGCCGTCGACGTCGCAGCGATCGGCGCGGACTTCTTCGCCTGCAGCCCCTACAAGTTCCTCGGACCGCACCTGGGCCTGCTCGCCGCATCTCCAGCCCTGCTCGAGTCCATGCACCCGGACAAGCTGCGGCCGAGCACCGAGCAGGTGCCCGAGCGCTTCGAGCTGGGCACCCTGCCGTACGAGATGCTCGCCGGCGTGACGGCGGCCGTGGACATGCTTGCCGACCTGGTCCCGGGCGACGAGGGAACGCTGCCGCGCCGGGACCGGCTGGTCCGGTCGATGCAGGCACTGGCGGTTTACGAGGAAGCACTGCACGGGCGGCTGAGGTCCGGCCTGGAGGGCATCGACGGCGTGCACTGCTACGGCCACGCCGTCCGGCGCACGCCCACCGAGTTGTTGTCGATCGACGGCGTCGATTCCGCGAATGCGTACCGCGCGTTGGCCGCGGTCGGGGTGAACGCCCCGGCCGGGTCCTTCTATGCCCTCGAGGCGGCTGAGCACCTCGGCCTGGGGGCGTCGGGTGCCATCAGGGCCGGACTGGCGCCCTACTCGAACGCCGAGGACGTCGACCGGCTGCTGGCCGGCATCGCGAGGATCGCCGCCGGCTAGGCAGGGGTGCGCTCGGACTCGTCCGCCCACTCACCGTGCTCGCGCCGGGCCCAGTCCAACGGGACCTCGCCCGTGCGCATCCCTCGTCGCGCGGTCGCGTCGTTGAAGGCCATGTAGATGTGGCCGAGGACCACGATGCCCATGGCCATCCCGAGCCAGTCGTGCACGAACGTCGCGCCTGTGCGCAGGTTGTCGGTGAACAGGCTGCTGAAGAACATCATCGCCCCGGTCGCGAGCATGACGAGGATCGCGCCGAGCGTGAAGGCCGCATTGAGCTTCTGGCCCGCGTTGAACTTGCCGACCCGGATGCGGCCGGAGCGCCGGTCGCGGCTGCGCAGCCAGGCCCAGTCCGCGGACGTGAACCGGTTGAGCCGGCCCGCATCGTCGCGGAAGGCCCGGGAGAACAGCGCCAGCACGATGGGGATCGGCAGGGCGAAGCCGGCGATCTCATGGACGAGCCGCACGAGTTGCCGGTTGCCGACGACGTTGCCGAGATCCGGCACGAACAGCAGGGCCGCCGTCACCATGAGGATCAGCGTGAGCACCGCGATGCTGCGGTGCGCCCATCGCTCGGCCCGCGCGAACCGGCGAAGGGGCGGCACTGCATCGTCAGACATTCGGGTCGTCGTTTCGCCCGTTCGATGCGCCGATGTACGCGTCGACGTCGTACCCGCGTTCCTCCCAATAGCCCGGCGTCACCGTCCGGGCAACCTCGATGCCGCCGAGCCACTTGAGTGACTTGTACCCGTACATCGGCACGACATACAGCCGGACGGGCGCGCCGTGCTTGACCTGGATCGGCGCGCCGAACATCGATGTGGCCACCAGGACGTCCGGCTGCATCCCCTGCTCGAGGGTGAGGGACTCCGTGTACACGCCATCGAAGGAGGTGAAGCGAAGCGCCGCGGCGCCCGCCTCGACGCCTGCCTGATCCAGGACGTCGCGCAGGAGGACGCCCGACCACGGGACGTCGTTGACGCGCCACCCCGTCACGCACTGGAAGTCCTTGGTCAGGCCGGTCTGCGGCAGCGCGGCAAGGTCGGCGAGGCTGAGCGACAACTCGCGGTCCACCATGCCGGTCACGGTGAGTCGGTAGTCAGCGGCCGCGACCTCCGGGTGCGGTGACGTCACCGAGTAGATCCGGAAGCCTCCCGCGGCGGGGATCACGGACGCCAGCGCCGGCGCGGTCGACGCCACCACCGTGCTCACGCCGTCGGACAGCCAGCGGCCGGTGGCCACTCCCACCGCGCCGAGCCCGATCATCCCCAGCACGATGCGCCGCCCCACGGGGGCTCCGCGACGCGGCCCCGCGGGTGCCGGGTCGGCCTGCGCGACGTCGGGGTCCGGGATGGCCATGCCCCATGGGAACACACAACCGAGGGCCGCGCTATTGGTGAACGCCTTACCGCTTCGTAAGGTCTCCGCTGCGCGATGGCTGCCGGGACGCTACGTGCCGCACAGCGCGACCAGCGCCGCCACGGTGGCCAGGTTGCGTGCCGTGCCGGCCCGGTGGGCGCCGGGTCCCCGGGTCATCAGCGCCGACGCGAGGTCGCTCCTGCCGAAGCCATCGGGGGTGTGCAGGTACATGGTGGTCCCGGCGGCATGGACGCGGTCCCGGCTTCCCTTGGCCGCGACAGCCGCCTGCGCCTCGTCGAGCCTTGCCCGCGACGCGGCATCAAGCGGAGCGGGCAGGAAGAACACGTGCACCCGCCTCGGGTCCGGCTCGTCGCCGTACGGGTTTGCCGCGATGACCGCGGACAGGGCCGGCGAGGACAGCGCGATGACGGGGATGTCGAGGCCGAGGTGCCCCGCGATGACGTCATGCACGTGCGCTGCGACGGCGGCCGGCCGAGCGCGCGGCTGGTCGAGCACGACGTTGCCGCTCTGGATGTACGTGCGCACGCGCTGGTAGCCGGCCTCGGCGAGAAGCCGACGCAGGTCCGCCATCGGCACGGTGTTGCGGCCGCCGACATTGACGCCTCGCAGGAGCGCGACGACAGTGGCCATTGCCGCATCCTTCCCCATCCGCGGCGCGTGGCATATGCTTGCGGCGCAACGCCGACGCGAGAGGAGCACATTCCATGACTGCCGTGCCCCGCCGCGTCCGCGTCTCCTGACTCCGAGGTCTCTGGACCTCTGGTCCGAGCCGGGCGCCCGCGTCCCCTCGCCTTCGCGCTGCGCTACTGCGCACGCATTCCACCCAGGAGTCACGTTGACCGCTTCACTTCTCGACCTCGGCTGGCGTCCGACGGACGCCGACGCCGAACACGTGCACCACCATCCCCACTCACGCCCGGCCCGAGTAACCCAGCAGCAGCGAGGTGCCTGGCTGGTCCATGACGGCTCGCAGGAGGTCCTCGCCCGCGCGCGGGGAGCCGTTCTCGATCCCGCTCCGGTCACCGGCGACTGGCTGCTCGTCAGCGGAGACGCACGCTCGACGTGCTACGTGGACAAGGTCCTGCCTCGCCGCTCCACGCTCTCCCGCGCAGAGGCGGGTGGCCGCAGCCAGGAACAGGTCATCGCCGCGAATGTCGACGTGGTGGGCATCTGCGCACCTGCGGACGACGTCAACGAGCGACGGCTCGAACGCGAGCTCACGGCCGTGTGGGCGTCAGGTGCCGTCCCGCTCGTGATCATCACCAAGGCCGACGCGGTGGACGATCCGCACGCGGTGGCCACGGCGGCCGCGGTCGTCTGCATCGGTGCCGACGTGCTGACCACGTCGACGGTGTCGGGGGAGGGGCTCGACGGGGTGCGCGACCGACTCGGGCCGGGGGTCACCCTTGCCCTGATCGGGCCGTCCGGGGTCGGGAAGAGCAGCCTCGTGAACGCTCTTGCCGGCCATGAGGTGCTGGCCACCCAGGCCACGCGGCAGGACGGCAAGGGACGGCACACCACCACCGGGCGGCACCTGGTCCCGTTGGCCGGGGTCGGCCTGCTGCTCGACACCCCGGGCATGCGCGAGTTCGCGCCGTGGTTCGCCGACGAGGGACTCGGCGGCACGTTCGCCGACATCGACGAGCTCGCCGCAAGCTGCCGCTTCGCCGACTGCCGGCACGACAGCGAGCCCGGGTGCGCCGTGCTCACCGTGGCGGCCGGCGACGCGGAGATCGGCGCCCGGGTCGAGTCCTGGCGCAAACTCCAGCGGGAACTGGCCTGGCTCGAGCGTCGGCAGGACGCCCGGCTGCGCCAGGAGGAGCGCCGGCAGTGGATCATCCGCGAGCGGGCCATGCGGCGGTCGATCCGTCCGACGTGACGCTGCTCGGACGGTGACCGCTAGCGCCTACATGACGTCGAAGGTCTCCAGCACCTCGATGCGGCCGTTCGCCGCGAGGTGCGGGCATCCTTGCGCGATCGCGACGGCGGCATCGAGGCTTTCGGCCGAGATGACCGAGTAACCGGAGACCCCCGACGATGCCGCGCTCACCGATCCGTCAGCGGCGACCGCCGCCGAGGCCCCCGTGGGGTTGCCCGGGTCGGCGGCCGCCTCGCCCATGCCGGCGAACCACGACGTCCAGGCCTCCATGACGGCCTTGCCTTCGTCCTCCGACGTGGGCTCGTCGCCACCGATGTACACGAACAGGTACTTGGCCATGAGGCTCCCTCCCGAGGCGCCCCGGGGGCGGTGGCGCGATGCGGCGAGCCTGCCACGGGCCACCGACGCTGACAAGGTCCGCTGGGGCGCGCCTGGCCGGTAGCGTGCCGTGCATGACGGACACCTTCACGGTGCTGGTCGTGTGCCGGGCGAACGTCTGCCGTTCCCCGGTTGCCGAGCGCCTGCTGGCGCGTTGGTCCGGCCAGGTCGGGCTCGACGGCATCGTCCGCGCGGAGTCCGCCGGGTGGGATGCGGAACCCGGCGCCGCCCGGTGCGCCCAGGGCGAGGCCTGGCTGCCTGGCCCGCTCCCCGGCGCGGCCGTCGAGCTGGCGGGGGAGCACCTCGACCGCGCTGACCTCGTGCTGGCCCTGGACCGCGAGGCGAGGGCCGCGTGCGTCCGGCTCAGCACGGCGTGCCGTCCGCGCCTGCTCACCGTCACCCAGGCCGGCTTCCTCGCTGACCGGCTCGGCCGCATGATCGAGACCGGCGAGCCGATCGCAGGCGCCCCCCCTGTGCCGGAGGCGCCGGCCGACCGGCTGCGCTGGCTCGTTGCCGAGATGGACGCAGCCCGCGAACTGCTCGCCGGCCGGCCCGAGGACGCAGACGACATCGTCGATCGGCACGGCGTCGAGCCGCACGCCGAGGTGTTCGACGAGGTCGATTTGCCGCTCGCGCCGCTCACGCGCGCCTGGGCGGCGCTCATGGCCTGATGGTGGGCCGGATGCCATCGCCAGTTGAGTCGAAGACACGTGGCCGTATGCGACACTGGGGCATCTGAGAGGGGTCGGTGCCACCATGCATGTGCGCGAGTACTTCCGGGTGGTGTCCAAGCACTGGCTCGCCATCGCGCTGATCACCGGCCTGGTATTCGGCGCCGTCGCGGTCTACACCTTCCTGCAGCCCAAGGTCTACACGGCCACCGCGCAGATCTTCGTGTCGATCTCGACCCGCGTCCAGCCAAACCAGGCGGGGCAGTCCTCCGTTAGCTCGTCGACGCCGTACGTGCTGCAACGGCTGACCAGCTACGTCGAGGTGGTGGGCAGTCCGCAAGTCATGCAGCCGGTCGTCGACCAGCTCGGGCTCAAGACCACCGCCGAAGGCCTCGCCGGGTCCGTATCGGCCATCAACCCTGCCGGGACGGTGATCCTGGAGGTCTCCGCGAACGACACGAGCCCGCAGCTGGCAGCGGAGATCGCGAACGCGGTCGCCGAGCGGTTCACGGTCGTGATCCAGGACCTCGAGGCGCAGACGTTGGGCAGTTCCGTCCTGGTGAAGGCCACCATGACCCGCCCCGCGGTGCCTCCCACGAGCCCGACGAGCCCGACGACGGCGCTCAACCTGATCGTGGGGATGCTGGTCGGTCTTGCCCTCGGCGTGGGGTACGCCTTCCTTCGCGAGGCCCTGGACAACACGGTCAAGTCCCAGGACCAGCTCAACGAGATCACCGGCACGGCGAGCGTCGGCATGATCATGTTCGACCCCGACGCCAAGGACAAGCCGCTTGTTGCGCTTGACCAGCGAGCGGTCAGGTCGGAGTCCTTCCGCACCATCCGCACCAACCTGCGATACGTCAACGTCGACCACCGGCCCAAGGTGTTCACCATCACGTCCGCCCTCCCGGGCGAGGGCAAGTCGACGACGGCGGTCAACCTGGCCATCACGTTCGCGCAGGCAGGCAGGCGCGTGTGCCTCGTAGAGGCGGACCTCCGCCGGCCCCAGATGGACAAGTACCTCGGTATCGACATGGAGGTCGGGCTGACCGACGTTCTTGCGGGCGACACCCCACTCGACGACGCTCTGGTCTCGTGGAATCGGGGGATGCTCACCATCCTTCCCTCGGGCCGGACGCCGCCCAACCCGTCCGAGATGCTCGGCTCCCGCGTCATGCGCGACGTACTCTCGCAGCTGCGCAGCACCTTCGACATCGTGATCATCGACGCACCGCCGCTGCTTCCCGTCAGTGACGCCGCCGAGATCGCCAACGCGTCCGACGGCGCGATCCTCATCGCCCGCTGGGGCAAGACCACGCGGGAGCAACTCGCTGCCGCCGCCCTCGCGGTCTCGCTGGCCGACTGCCGGATCCTCGGGACGATCATGAACTTCGTGCCGGTCGCGCGCGGGCGGTACGGCTACCGGTACGACTATGGCTACGCCTACGGACGCGGCTATGGGTACGGCTACGGGTACAAGGCACGCGAGTCCACGGAGCGAACCCCGCCAGCCTCCCCGAGCGACATGACCGACCAGCTGACGCGAAACGCCGGGGCAGGCGACGGGTCGCCCTAGTCGATGCACACTGCCCAGGTGCCCTCGTGACCCCGGAAGCACCGCGGGCCGAGGGGTCCGTGCTCCCGCCGGCGCAGGCGGCCGTCAAGGCGCGCCGCGAGCGGCCGCCCGTCTTCGCCCAGATCCTGTTCGGCCTGCTCGTCCTGTCGACGCTTCGCGCCGGCGGCGGACCGGCGAACACGTCGATCACCGACGTGGCGATGCTCGTCGTCATCGCCGTCTACCTCGCGCCAAACCTTCTCATCATGAAGCCGTCGGCCGAGGTCGGCCGCTATCTCGGCGGCTTCCTGCTCGTGCTCAGCGCCTACGTGGTGCTGCAGCTGCTCTTGATGACGACCGTCGGCGGCAGCGGCCTCGCTGTCGTCAAGGATGCCTTCAGCCCTCTCTTCATGGTCGTCGCCTGCATCCTGCTCCTGCCCCAACTGACGAAGTCGGACCCGCGGCTGGCGAGGTTCGCCGTCGTGGCGTCTGCCGTGGTCCTGTCGGTCTCCCTCGCCCTGGATCCGCGGGCTCGGGCGGAGGGGACGTTCTCCAACCCCAACCTCGCGGGGGCATGGGCGGGGTGCGCCCTCGTCCTCCTGGTTGCCATGCGGTACCCCAAGCCGCTGGTCCTGCGCATCCCGCTGATCGTGTTCGTGGCCGCGGCGATCTCGTGGACCGGCTCGTTCGCCGCCATGTTCGCGGTTGCGCTGGCGCTCGTCTACATGGGGGCCGACCGGCTGGGGCTGCGCCCCTGGGCGAAAGGGCTGCTGGTCCTGCTGAGCGCCGGTCTGGCCTACTCGCTGATCACGTTCCTCGACGAGGCCGGGGCCCTCAACCGCTCCGAGAGGTCCTTGGACTCCCGGGTCGTGCGCTGGCTCGTGGGCCTCGACGCCTGGCGGGACCAGCCATGGGGCATCGGTCCTGGCTCGTACGTCGCGAATGGCACATTCGAGCGGGACGGGACCGAGCTGCACAGCGAGTTCGTGCAAGCCCTGGTGGAGCTCGGGCCGCTCGGGCTGCTGCTGCTGATCGCCATGGGAGTGGTCCTGTGGCGTGTGGGCGGCATCGCGACGCGGACCGTCATCGTGTTCATGGCGGCCATCGCGATCTGGCGCGACAGCCTGAACTTCCGCTTCCTGTGGCTCATGCTCGGGTGCGCCATCGCCGTCGACTACTGGAATGCACGCACGGAGATGGCGAACGCCGACATGGACGTGGATCCTTGACGGGTCCGCCGCGAATCCTCATCGCCCTCCCGCACCTCGGCTCCGGCGGCCCCGACCGGGTGATGTTCGAGGTGGCCTGCGGGCTGGCCGACCTGGGGTGGAGCGTCCATGTGGCGACCGTGGACGGCCCGGGCCAGCGGGTCCACGACCTGCCCGCAGGGGTGACTCACTCATTCATGCGCACCCTTCCGGTTCGGCTCGACCGGCGCTATCCCGTGCATGGCCTCGCCCGCGAACTGCGCCGGCTTCGGCCCGACGTCCTGCTGACCACGCACCACATGAACTTCGCGGCGTACGGCGCGCTGCGGCTGGTCCGGGATGCCCCGCTGTGGGCGATGCGTCCGACGACCACGACGTCGTCCCATGTCCAGGACGTCGGCAGCGAGCGGCTTCGGCACCGGATCGCGCACCGAGCGATGACCCGGATGATCGAGGGCTGCGACCTGCTCGTTGCGCAGAGCCGGGACATGGCCGACGATGCCAGGCGTCTGGGGCGCAGCGGACCGACCGCGGTCATAGGCAACCCGGCGCCCCCGCGGCCGGAGCACGTCGTCGGCGCCGACGGACGGGACCGGGTCATCGCGTACGTGGGCCGGCTGAGCCGCGAGAAGGGACCGGACCTGCTCGTCGACGCCTTCGCGCGATCCCACGCGCGGTCAGATGGCTTCACGCTGGACCTCTGGGGCGATGGGCCGATGAGGGTCCCGCTTGCCGAGCAGGCGCGCGCCCTGGGCCTGTCGGGCGTCGTGCGCTTTTGCGGTACCACGGCTGATTCGCTGGCGGCCATGGCGCATGCGGCGCTCGTCGTCGTGCCGTCGCGCTACGACGGGTTCTCGAACGTCATCATCGAGGCGCTGTCCGTCGGCACGCCCGTGGTCGCGACGGCCTGCCCGGGTGCGGCCCGCGAGGTCATCGTCCACGAGGCACTCGGCCGGCTCAGCGCGCCGGAGGACCCCGGTGCCCTGGCCGTGGCGATGGACGCCGCCCTAGGGCGGGAGCCCGACCACGACGCGATCGCGGCGCTCGTGCAGCAGGCATGGAATCGGGAGCGCGTGATCGAGGCCTACGACGTGGCCTTGCGAGCCCTGGCCGACCGGTGGGGCGGCGCCTCGCGCCCGGGAGGGTCCTAGCCCGTGCCGGCATGGGGGGAGGTGATCCGGCGGCGGGCGCAGCGCCTGGGGCCGCGCATGAGTCCGCGCTGGCTCGATGGACTGCAGTCCATCCTCGACACCGCCCAGACGGCCGCATGGCTCCACCACCAGGGGTTGCTGGCCATCCCCATGCTCGAGGACAGGGTCGCCGTCTTCGAGTCCATGGCAGCGATGGCGACGTCCTCGCCGGGCCGGACCGTCTACCTGGAGTTCGGCGTGTACCGGGGAGAGAGCCTGCGCTGGTGGGCCGACCGACTCGATCGCCCGGACGCACGCTTCTTCGGCTTCGACACCTTCAGCGGGGTGGACGCGCCCTGGACGTGGCAGACCCACATGGCCGACTTCGACGTCGCCGGTCAGCTGCCCCACATCGATGACGCGCGGGTGGAGCTCGTCAAGGGGCTCTTCGCGGACACCCTGCCGGGGTTCGTGCTGCCGGATCACGACCGGCTCATCGTCGTCATCGACAGCGACGTCTACTCGTCTGCGAGGACCGTCCTCAGATGGCTGGCGCCCAGGCTCCACGTCGGGGACATCATCTACTTCGACGAGTTCAAGTTCTTCCACGACGAGCGTCGCGCCTTTGCCGAGTTCCGCGATGCCACGGGCCGGCGATGCTCCGTCCTCGCCGCCGCCGAGGGGCTGCGTTCGGTGGCCTTCCTGGTGGCCTGACCTACAGGTCGCTGTGGAAGGGGGAGGCCGAGATCGATGCCCCTGCTCGCTTCCCGAGGATGGCCGGGGCCAGCGGCCCGAGCGCGACGACGGCGCGGGCTCGCCACCACCAGGAATCACGCCATCGCTCGGACCCGATGACCGACGCCCCCATCCGCAGGTAGCGCCTCGCGGTGAGCCCCTGGCCGGTCGCCGCGAACGCCATCGAGCGCTTGGCGACGTCCTCCCGGAGGAAGGCAGCCCGCAGTTCCTGGCGGGTCATCCCGGCCGACTCGAGCAGCGAGTCGGAGGCCTCCAGCATCGTCACGTACTCGTCCATCAGGTGCTTCATCGACTGCGCGTTCGTGCGTGCCTTCTCGCGGTTCAGCCGGTGGACCCGGTACTGGAAGAGGGGGGCATCGACGTAGACGACCTCCGAAGCGATCCCCAGCAGGCGCCAGTGGAACCACTTGTCGGGGTTCTGGATGCGCGTGCCGAGGTAGCCGCCGGTCTGCTCCCATAGCGCGCGCGGATAGCACGTGCTGGCGAAGGGCAGCGGATTGCGCATCGAGCGCATGGCCGATGCCAGCAGGGCCGCGGCGGGGACGCGCCGCACGGGAGCCCCTGCCGCGCGTGACAAGACCTCGTCGACGGCTCCCAGGGACGCGATCGGTGCATGCTGCTCCTCGACGGCGATGGGCACGCCATGCTCGTCGATCAGCGCCAGCGGCGAGGTCAGCACGGCTCGCTCGGCCGCTTGGGTGCCGAGTGCGTCGATCACCCGTCGGTACGTCGACAATGCACCCGGGCCCATGAGGTCGTCGGACGAGACGAGGATGACGCGCGGCGCGGAACCCAGCGCGACGGCACGGTCCAGGTTCGGCGCGAAGCCGACGTTGACGGGGTTGCGGGCGACCGTGATGCGCGGATCCGCCAGCCGGGTGACGGCGTCGACCGAACCGTCGGTGCTCGCGTTGTCGCTGACCAGGATCTCGAACGAGCCCTCGTCCTGCGCCAGGACGCTGGCCACGGTGGCTCCGACGAAGGCCTCGTGATTGAACAGGGGGATGGCGATCGAGAAGAGCGGTTCCGGGCCTGACTGCAGGCTCACACTCGCTCCCGTGCATCGTTGGCCGCGGACTCTCGTGCCATAGCCTAGGCCCATGAGCGCGACCGTCGTCTTCCCGATGGCGGGGGACGGGCAGCGCTTCGGGGGGACCTTCAAGCCCTTCCTGCGGATCGGCGGCGAGCGCTTCATCGAGGCGGCAGCCGCGCCGTTCATCGCGAGCATTCCGTCCGTGGGCGGGCTGGTGTTCGTCGTGCGCGCCGACCACGACGCGGAGTTCTCGGCGGCGGCGGAACTCGAGCGCATGTTCGCGGGGGTCCCGCACCAGGTCGTGGTCCTGCCCGGTCCGACGGCCGGACCGCTGGCAACCGTTCAAGGCGCACTCGGCGTCCTGCCCTCGGACCTGCCCCTCATCGCGTGCGACTGCGACCACGCGCTCGACGTCTCAGCCATCGTCGGCATCGCGACGACCCACCCAGACGCCGTTGCGGCCGTCCCGGTCTGGCCGGTGACTGTGGCTGAGGTCGCCTCGTGGAGCGTGGCGGCGCTGGACGACTCCGGCCGGGTGCTGCAGGTTCGCGAGAAGGCGTGGCCCACGGTTCCGTCGGCGACGCAGGCGGGCGTCATCGGGTGCTACTGGCTGCGGGACCCGGGGCTCATCATGGGACGCATCGAGACAGGCTTCGCGGACCTGCTCGAGGTCCTCGTTGCCCGTGGAGACGAGGTCGTGTCCGTCCGGCCCCAATGGGCCGAGTTCTTCGGTGATCCGGCGCGTCTCGCCGAGGCGGAACGCGGCCGGGCAGCAGCGGGCACGGGCGGCCACGCCCGGTGAGCCTTCCCGTCGTGAGCCTCATGGCCGGCCAGCTTCCCGGCGAAGGGCACAAGTACCGGCCCTTCCTCGACGTCGCCGGATCCACGGTCGTCCAGCGACACGTCGACGCGGTTCTGCGCGGGGTCGCGGACCCACACCTCGTCTTCGCGATCCTCGACGAGCACGATCGCCGTTTCGGCGTCACCGACACGCTCGTCGAGGTCGTGGCCGGGAGATGCACCTTCGAGATCGTCCGGCTGCACGAGCGCACGAGCGGCCCGGCGCAGACTGCTGTGCGGGCAATCGAGGCGGCCGGGATCGTAGGTCCCGTGCTGGTGAGCGACGTCGACCACGCAGTCGACCCGCGGTCGCTGCTGCTGGCGAGTGGCCAGCCTGGCGTTGCCTGCGTCCTGCCCACCTGGAGCCTGCGCGGCGAGGACCTGCGCAACTGGGCGGTGGCCGCCGTTGCCGGCGATCGGGTCGTCGGGATCCAGGAGAAGCGGCTGCCGGACGGCGCAGGCGAGTTCGTCGGCGTCATCGGGTGCTACTGGTTCGCCGATGCCGCTGAGCTGGCCCGAATCCAGGCGGCAACGTCGGCGCGCTACCTGTCCGGGGTGGTTGCCGCCGTGATCGCCGAGGGCGGCACGGTCGTGGCGGTGCCGATGGAGCAGGCCGACTTCTTCGGTGACCAGGCCCGGCTGGCGACCGCCAGGGCCCGGATGGGCGGTCACGTCGGGACGCTGTTCTGCGACCTCGACGGGACCATCGTCGAGCACGAGGCAAAGCCGCGCTACGACGTCGCGCTGCGCCCGCTGCCCGGCAGCGTCGAGCGCCTGCAGCAGTGGCGCGATCAGGGCTACCTCGTCGTGATCACCAGCGCGCGCGACGCGCAGGACGAGGCGGCGCTGTCGCGGTCCCTGGACGAGGCCGGCATCCCGTACGACCGGCTCATGCTGGGGCTGCCGAGCGGCCCGCGCGCGGTCATCAACGACCGCAAGCCCTCGTCTTCACTCACCCCGCAGGCAGTCGCCCAGGAGGTCGACCGCGACGAGGGACTGGTCCGCGTCCCGGCCCCGGGCCGGCAACTGGAGGTTCGCCGGCGCATGGTCGGCGGGTCAGGGGCCGAGACCCTCCTTGTCGAGGACGACGAGAAGTTCTTCGTCCGCAAGCGCGTGATGGTCACGCCCGCGACGGCCGACAAGGTGGAGCGGCTCCGCCAGCAGTACCGGCAGCTCGAGCGGTTCGGCCATCTCAGCCCCGGGATCACGCCGGCCCTGTACGGCGAGAGCCGCGACAGCTTCGAGTACTACTTCGACCTCGAGTACCTGCAGGAGCACCGCGAGGCGAGCACGTGCACGGCAGACGAGCAGGAGCGAGCGCTGCAGGACCTGCACGAAGCACTGATCGGGCGTGTCTATCGCTCGGTCTTCCGAAGCCCAACGCCGATCCCGGACTGGCTGCCAGCACACGTGGAGCGCAAGATCGCCGCCAAGCTTCCGGGCCTGAGGGAGACACCCGAGCTCGCCGCGATCCTCGATGCCGACGTGCTCATCGTCAACGACGTGCGCCTGCGCGGGCCGATCGCAGCCATCGACGAGTTGCTCAAGCTGGATGGCGGTCGGGTCCTCGCGCCGCGGGTCCTCGGGGCTGCGCACGGCGACCTCACTCTCGAGAACGTGCTGTGGCGTCCGGGAGACGTCCGGCTGATCGACATGGACGGTGCTGAGCACCTCGACGCGCTCGAGCTCGACTTCGGGAAGCTGCTGCAGTCGGTGGACGCCCGGTACGAGACGTGGGGGCACGACCCGACGCCACGCGTCCGGGCCGGGGCCGTCGGGGAGTACGACATCGACCTGCCCGACGCGAGCGTCATCGACCTAGGGCAGTTCCACGCGACGTGGGCGCCGATCCTCGCTGCCACGCCCGACCAGGCCAGGGCCAAGGGTGCCTTCTACCTCGCCCTGCACCTGATCCGGATGGCCCCGTTCCGCGCCGAGGAATCGATCGGCACGGCGCAGTTCGCGCTGCTGCTCGCCTCCCGCTATCTGGGCAGCGCCCGCGAGATGCTGACCTCGTGACGTGGGCCGACGACCATCGCCGGCCACGTGTCTTAGTCGTCACTATGGCGTCGGGGGAGCCGCAACTGGCGCGAGGCCGGCAGTCCGTCAGCGGCCAGGCACACGTGCAGGCGACCCAGGAGGTCATCGAGGGGCTGGGCATGACGGCAGCGGGCGTCGCGGCCCGCCACCTCATCGACGAGTCCGCACTCGATTACGACTGGTTCCTGCTGCTGAATGCAGACATGGTGCTGGTCGGGCCGGATTCCCTCGCCACGCTCATCCGCTGCGCCGAGCGCCTCGGTGCGACCCAGCGACTGACCACGCCTGTGCTCGACAGCTTCACCCGCAGCCAGATCAACGGGCTTCACCTGATCCGCGGCCGCTCCCCGCTTGCCGACGCGGATGCCGAGGACGAGGTCTTCCACGACAGTTGGGTTGCCGCATTGACCGGCATCACGATCGACGGCGCGCGCAATCCGCAGGCGCTCCATGCCCCGGACGCTGATGTGCCGCAGTCACTGCGGTTCGGCCTGCAACGGGGGATGAAGGCCCTGGCCGGCGGGCCGCGCTCGGGGCGGTGGGACACTATCGACCTCGTCGTCGCGAACTGGCGCCACCGGCGGACGCCAGCGCTCGACGCCGCGCTGCTCGGCATCCTCACGGGGCTGGGCCGCGGGCCGGTCGAGCCGCACGCGGACCTCGTCAACGAGTCCGATCCCGGCGCCATTCGACTGCTCGCCATGGCCGAGGATGGCTCGGCTGGCCCGATCGTTGCGGCGTCGGAACTCAGCCGGCCGTGGGGCACGTGGCGGCTGCATCGTTCCCTCTTCGGCAGCCCCGCAGCGACGGCCCGGTCAATCGCCGCCATGCGCAAGCGGCAGGCAGCCCAGGCGGCCATGCGACTGCGCGAGACGATCTAGCGTCGGTCGATCTAGCGCCTGTCGATCTAGCCGCGCCGCCCGGAGACGACCTGGCGGCGCGCCTCCTCCAGCCCGGCCAGAAGCAGTGGCGACCGGCGGACCGTGGCCCACGCGAACATGCGGGCGTCGGTGCGGGTGGCCGGGTTGACCACGACCGGCTCGACGTACCCGTGGGCAGCCAGCAACGTGCGCTGGCCGGCGAGTTCCTCGGGTGTCAGGGCTTCCATGAGGATCACCGGCTGGTTCGTCGCCAGCACGTCGGCACCGCCCGCCAGCACGCCGGGCTCGCCCGACTCGACGTCGATCTTGATGAGGTCGACGCCGTCTTCACCCGCCACGTCATCGAGCCGGCGGGTCGGCACCGAGAGACGTTCCCCGTCGCCGGTGGCGACCAGCGAGGCCAGGCTCGACTCCGGGGCACCCGTGGGCAGCACCAGCTCGGCCGTCCCATCGGCCGCGGCCAATGCCACCTGCAGCACGTCCACCCGGCCGTCAAGCGCATTTGCTGCCATGTTCGCCCGAGCAAGGGCAGCCATCACCGGATTGGGCTCGATGGCCAGGACCCGGCAGTCGGGGTTGGCCAAGGCGGCCGTGATGGAGTAGATCCCGCTGTACGCGCCAACGTCGACTACGGAACCCGACTCAGCCGCCAGGAGGTGGAACAGCCACCGGGCAGTGGGCTCCCAGTCGATCAGGCCGAGCCGGCAGGCGAACTGCAGGTCGTCGCCGGGCAGCGAGAGGTAGCGAAACTCCAGTGGCTCGGCCTTGACGACCAGGTCCGACTGCTGGGCGGATGGCAGGAGGGACAGCGACACCCTGGCCCGCCGCGCGACGGGAGATCGACCGGGGGTGATGGCGCGCACGACCGAGAGGTAGGCCGATAGACCGCCGAGCCGGGGGAGCGCCGCATCGACGAGCCACGCGGCGCCGGTGCGCGCGATGTCCGCGCCCGGAATGGGGGTCACGACGACCGGGCCGCGAGCGAACGACGCGTCCGGGCCAGCAGCGGCTGCTCAAGCCACCGGTAGCAGGCGAGTCCGGCCAGGACGCCGATCGCGACGAGGGCCGCGAACACGGCTTGCGCGACAAGCCCCGTCGACAGAGAGTCCGGGAGGATCCGTGACAGGGCGAGCGAGGCCACGATGAGGACCGGGTAGTGGACCAGGTACAGGGAGTACGAGGCGTCGCCGAGGGCCAGCCCGGCACGAGGGGCGGGGGCCCCGGGGCGGGTTGCGCTGACCCACACGACGAGCCCGGCCCACACGGACCAGTACAGGACTAGGCCGTTCCCGGTGCCGGTCCAGAAGGCCATGATCCCCGCCGAGGACTCCGGCCACAGCATCGGGACAAGGAGCATGGCCGCGCCGAGCACGCCGAGCGCAACGGGCGGCCGGTAGCGGGTCCGCAGCACAATCAAGCCGACCAAGCAGCCGGCCAGGAACAACAGGTTGAACCGGGAGAACAGGAAGGAGGTGAGTTCCCAGTTATCGAGAGGCGTGACGCTGGTGAAGTACCGGTCGCCGCCTCGCGGGGCGCCCCAGTCGGCCACGAACTTGACGAGGGTCCCGCCCACCAGCACGCCGACGATCGGGATCCAGGCCGCGCGCGGAAGCCAGACCACGAGCCCGAACACCACGTAGAACAGCACTTCGTGCGTGAGCGTCCAACCGACGCTCAGGAGCGGTAAGGATTCCTGCGGGAGCAGCAGGAAGGACTTGACCAGGTAGGCCAGGCCCTTCTCGTCGTCTGCCCAGTACTCGGGCAGCAGGAAGTACGCGGGGAGCAGGGCGACGCTGATGACCCAGTAGAGCGGGTAGATGCGGGTGAACCGCTTGGTGGCGTACGACCTCGCGCGGTCGGGCTGGCTGATGTCGCGGGCGTGGATGTACACGATGATGAAGCCGCTCAGCACGAAGAAGAAGGCCACCCCGACGTCCGCGCCGAGAGCGACGCGGCCACCGAGGAACGACTCGTCCCAGTTGCGCTCCGCCAGCAGCGACGCGTGGGTGAGGACCACGAGAACGGCCGCGACCCCGCGGCCCACCTGGATCCACGGCAGTTGCCGTGCGGGCGGTGCGCCGCTCACCGGTGCCCCGCTCCGAGGATCTGCGCATACGCCTGCGACAAGCGGGCAAGGACGGCGCTCATCCTGCGCGACTCGGCCATGCTCGACCGGGCCGAGCGGCCCCACGCCTCGAACTCCGAGGTCGGCAGGTCGCGCAGCCGGGCGACCGCGCGGGCCAGGCCCGGGACGTCGGCGGGCGGAACGAGGATCCCGTCGACTCCGTCGGCCACCAGTTCGCGGCAGCCACGGATGTCCGTGGCGATCGCCGGCCGGCCCGCCGCCATTCCCTGCATGAGCGACTGGGGCACGCCTTCGCGATGGCTGGGCAGCACGACCGCGTTCGCCTGGCCGACAACCGCGCGCAGGTCGTCCGAGTCGAGCATCCCGGTCATGGTCACCCGCCCGCCCAGCCCGAGGCCGGCAATGGAATCCGCGAGCTCGTCCTCGACGCCGTCCCGATCCGTCGCCAGCTCGCTCCCGGCGATGGTGAGCCGCACTCCCGGCGTGGCGGCGACGGCCTCCAGCAACTCGATCAGGCCCTTCTCGCGGACGAGGCGGCCCATGAAGACCAGGTGCAGCGCCTCGCCTCGGTCAGTGTCGGCCACCGCGAACCATTCATCGTCGACGCCGTTGCCAAGGTACGCGAGGGTGCCCCGGAATCCGTGGTCGCGGGCCAGGTCGAGGTCTTCCTGGGACTGGTACAGGGTGATGTCGGCGCGTGGCGTGAGCACCTTCTCGAGCCATTGCAGGGCCGAGTCGCGTCGACCTCCCGACCAGGTATGGGC
The DNA here is from genome assembly GCA_030681835.1 of Actinomycetota bacterium. Classification (GTDB taxonomy): domain Bacteria; phylum Actinomycetota; class Actinomycetes; order S36-B12; family S36-B12; genus UBA10649. The sequence goes on along the minus strand of JAUXRN010000194.1, from coordinate 8,775 downwards.
GTATCCGTGGACCGTGTACGCAATGCGCATGCGTGGCGGGAAGAGCACGCGGGGCAGCATCCGCGCGGGCAGGGCGGCCGCGGGCGTGTGCAGATGGAGGATGTCGGGGCGGACCTGCCAGGTGACCCGGATGAGCTGCGCCATCCCGCGGGCGATCCGCAGCGGCCGCATCGAGCGTGGGATCGCGACCGGCAGCGGCCGGAATGGCGCCAGCGACGTGGGAAAGCCGTCCGCGTCGGGCGTGCTGGCCACCCTCACCTCGTAGCCCTGCTCAGCCAGGTACTCCAACTGATTCAGCAGGAGCTTGGACAGCGTGTAAGGCACGGCGGTGACATGCAGCACGACGGGTGCGGGGCTAGCGGCCATGCGCGGCCGCCTCTGCGTCGAGATCGGCGGCCAGTTGCCGGCCGAGCGCTTCCCATCCGACCGGGCCGACTGGCGGGACCCAGCCGGCCTGGGTCAGCCACGAGGTTCCCTGCGCCTGGCCGAGCATCAGCATCTCCGCGCGGCGCGCATCGATGCGGGCGCGGCGCGACAGCCGGCCGCCCGCGTTCCCGAGCGCCAGGGCGGAGCGGGCCAGTCGCAGCGGGACGACGCGGGGCTCGCGCCCGCCCAGGACGGAGAGCAGTCGCGACGTCGTGATGCCCTCCCACGGGTGCAGGACGACGCCCGGCGGCGGCTGGTCGGCGAGGACGAGGAAGCGCACGGCGTCGCCCACATTGGCGGCCAGTACCTGGGGCGTCGGCTGCGTCCCCGGTGCCGCCACCACGGCCCACGGCGAGCGGGCCAGCCGGGCCAGCCGCCGCGTCATGGCGCGATCGGCGCCGTGGACCGACGTCGGCCGGTAGCGGACGGCTCGTCCGTCCGAGGCGTCGGCAACGGCGCGTTCACCCAGTGCCTTGCTCCACGAGTAGTGCGAGAACGGGGCCATGTCCTCGCTCTCGTCAAGCGGCCGGGCGCCTTGCACGGCGGCGCTGCTGACGTGGACGATGCGGGCGACGTCCGCCTGCCGGCAGGCAACGACCGCCATGCAGGCGAGGAGCGCGTTGGCCCCGGCAAGGGCCTCCCGATCGGCGCCTGCGGCGTCCGCGATCCCGGCGGCATTCACGAAGGCATCGCACCCCGCCAATGCTGCTGCCAGTCGCTCGGTTTCCGGATGGATGCGCGCCTGCGCCAGCACGGCCGCGGGTGTGGTGGCATCCGAGCCGAGCCTCGGTGCCGAAAGCGGGACGAGGCGTGCGTGCGCCTGCAGCGCAGCGGCGACGGCGGTGCCGACGAATCCCGACGCGCCCAGGATGGCGACGACAGGCGCCGACGGTTCAGCCATGGGCTCAGTATCGCGGGGGTGGATGCAGCAGGTACGGCACCGTGAGGAAGAGGAGGGACATATCGCGGGTGAAGCTGATCGACCTCGCGTACTCGCCGTCGAGCAACGCCTTCTCGGCCGTCGGCATGAAGTCGTATCCCTTCAGCTGGGCCAGGCCGGTGAGTCCTGGACGCAGCGCGAGTGCCCCGTTGGCGCGCCGGATCTCGATCAGTTCCACTTGCGACGGCAGAGGTGGCCTCGGGCCGACGAAGCTCATCGAGCCGTTGAGGACGTTGATGAGCTGGGGCACTTCGTCAAGGCTGAATCGGCGGATGAAGGCGCCCACCCTGGTGACGGGCAGGTCCGCGGCCTCGGCAGACTCGATGTTCCCGACACCGGTGGGCATGCTCCGGAACTTGTTGATCATGAACGCCGACCCGTCGCGCCCGGTCCGCTGCTGGCGGAAGAGGACCGGCCGGCCGTCGTCGACGAGGATGGCGATGGCCACGACGAGCGCGATCGGCGAGAGGACGATGGCCACGACGATGCCGACGGCTACGTCGAAGACCGGCTTCACCCAGCGGGCATACACGCCGCGCGCATGGTTCGGCAGTCCCGTCTGCGGTGCGTCCATGACCTCTTCCGCGGTGGGTGGCTGGCGTCGTGGTGCGCGGTCATGCTAGCCGGAACGCGCTTACACTGAAGGCGCCCGAGCCGCAGTGGCGTCGCGGATGGCTGAACCGAAGGGGACCATGTCGATCTGGGCGAGCGTGCGGGCATCGCTGGCCCAGCTCGCGCCACGCGACCGGAGGAGGGTCTACCTCGTCGTCGTCGCGCAGTCCTTGCTCGCCCTGCTGGACCTGATCGCCGTCGCGCTCATCGGCATCCTCGCGTTGCTCGCCGCGGGTGCGGGCGACAACCAGGTTCCGGCGCAGGTCGACACCATCCTGTCGGCGTTCGGCGTCGGGGATGTCGAGCCCTACACGCTGGCCGTCTCGATCGCCGTGATCGCGGGCTTGCTGATGGTGAGCAAGAGCATCATCAGCTACACCATCACCCGTCGCGTCTTCGTCTTCCTGGCCCGCCGGCAGGCACAGATCTCCAGTTCCCTCGCCTCACGCATGCTCACCCGACCGCTGCTTGACGTCCAGAGCAGGTCCAGCCAGGACATTGCCGTCGCGCTGACGCTTGGCGTCAACTCGCTGACCATGGGGGTGATCGGCCAGGGCACGATCTTCGTGACCGAGGTCGCGACGCTGACGGTCCTCGCGGCTGGCCTCATGCTCATCGACCCGATGGTCACCGTCTTCACGTTCGTGTTCTTCGCCCTGGTCGGCTTCGGGCTGCACCGGGCCCTTGCCGGCTGGGCGTCACGGCTCGGCGGCACCGCCGTCCGCACGCAGTCGGCGAGCATCGCGTCGGTGCAGGAGCTCATGCGGACCTACCGGGAGATCTCCGTCGCCGGCCGCCGGGGCGTGTACGTCGCCGAGTTCCATCGGCTTCGCAGCAGCTATGCCGGCACTCAGGCCAGCCTGCAGATCATGGGTCAGTTGTCGAAGTACGTCTTCGAGATCGCCCTGATCATCGGCGGCGGCCTGCTCGCGATCTCGCAGTTCCTCACGCGTGACGTCGAGGCCGCGGTAGCGATCATTGCCGTCTTCCTTGCGGCGGCCATGCGGATCATGCCCTCCCTTCTCCGCATGCAGTCCGCCGGCCTGCGGATCCGCACTGAGTCGGGCTACGCCACCCCTGCGCTCGCGCTCGCTCGCGAGCTCGACGAGACCGAGGGGAGCGTGGACACCGCGGCGGCGGCGCTCAGCGCCGACGTCACCGAGCGGCTGCTCCTCGGATTCACGCACGGCTTCGCCGACTTCGACGCGTCGGTGCGCATGCGTGACGTGACCCTCACCTACCCCGGCTCGGACGCGCCGGCGATCGACGCGGTGTCGCTGGCCGTGCCGCGCGCGACGTCGCTTGCGCTCGTCGGAGCGACGGGGACCGGTAAGTCGACGCTGGCCGACGTCATGCTCGGCGTGGTCCGACCGGATGCCGGCTCCATCGAGATCTCCGGCGTCGAGCCGACCGAGGCGGTCATGCGCTGGCCGGGAGCGATCGCCTACGTGCCGCAGGATTCCGCGATCGTCACCGGCTCCGTCCGCCGCAACGTGGCGCTCGGACTGCCCGCCCAGATGATCGACGACGACCGCGTCTGGGAGGCCCTCGAGCGGGCCCACCTGGCCGACTTCCTGCACGGGCAGCGCGACGGCCTCGACACCGTCGTGGGCGAGGAGGGCGTGCGGCTCAGCGGTGGGCAGCGACAGCGGCTGGGCATCGCGCGCGCCCTGTACACGCGCCCGCACCTGCTCGTGCTCGACGAGGCCACGAGCGCACTCGATGCCGAGACCGAGGATGCGGTAGCTCGCACCCTGGCCGAGTTGAGCGGCAACGTGACCCTGGTCGTCATCGCCCACCGGCTCGCGACGGTCCGGCACAGCGACCAGGTTGCCTTCCTCGACGATGGCCGGCTGGTGGCGCTCGGCTCCTTCGAGGAAGTCCGCGAGCAGGCCCCGGCCTTCGATCGCCAGGCCCAGATGCTCGGCCTGTAGCCCGCGGAGACGTGGTGGGTACTTTGTCGCAGCACCGCCGTCACGAGCGTCGCAGGAATCGCCGCAGGTGGGCGGTGCTGGCGGCCGTCCTCGTGCTGGCCGCCGCTGCGGTCTCGGCCTGGCTGGTGACGTCGTGGCTGGACACCTATCGACGGGCCGAGGCCTTGCGGACGCAGGTCTCGGTTCTACGGGACGCGGTGAATGCGCAGGAGTGGGCCGCGCTCTCGTCCGGTCTGCCGGCCGCCCGGGCAGCCGCGGAGGCCCTGCAGGCCGGCACCGACGGCGTGCCGTGGCGCCTGCTCGGCGGGGTTCCGGTCGTCGGCGGGACTGCGCAGGCCCTGGGCGTCCTTGCAGGGGCGAGCGCCGGGCTGTTGGAGGCGGCCGAGCCACTCGGGCCTTACTCCGATCGGGTCCTCACAGCTCGCCTGCGGCGCGCGGACGGCGCGATCGACGTCGATGCCATCGCCCAGGCGGCCCCGCTGCTGGCCCGGCTGTCCACGGCGGCAAACCAGGCGGTCGCTCGACTGGGCGCCGTCGACGCCGAGGCGATCCGGCCCGAGGTGGGCGTGCCGCTGGCGGAGTTGAGGGACGAGATCGCCGGGCTCGCCCCGACGCTGTCCGGCGCCGCCGAGGCCGCGGCCCGCGCGCCCGCACTGCTCGGCGCGGATGGAGAGCGCACCTGGCTGGTCCTGCTGCAGAACCCGGCGGAGGCCCGCGGGACGGGCGGGTTCCCGGGCGGATACGTCGCGATCGCGGCGGACGACGGTGCATTGTCGATCAGGGGAGCGGGCACGAGCAGCGACCTCAACAGCCAGCCCATCCCGGACGCAGGGGCCGACCCGGACGCGCAGGAGATGTGGGGTGACTACCTCACGCAGTGGAACACGGCCAACATGTCGCCGCACTTCCCCCTCATCGGCCGTCTTGCGGCCGACGCGATGGCGGCCCGAGGGCAGGCAGTCGATGGAGTCGTCGCGCTCGACCCGGCCACCGTCGCCGCCCTCCTGTCCGTGACCGGGCCGGTCGAGTTCGCCGGACGCGTCATCACCGCGGAGAACGCCGAGGACTTCTTCACGGTGGGCGTGTACGCCGACTACCCGGACAAGGTCGAGCGCGACGAGGTGACCATGGGGATCGTCGGTGCCGTGCTCACCTCGTTCCTGTCCGCGGACTGGGATCCCGTCGACCTCGTGGACGCGCTGGAGGAGCCGGTGAGCCAGGGCCGGGTGCGCGCCTGGAGCGCCGATCCCGCCGAGGAGCAGTGGCTGGCGTCGACATCGCTCGGCGGGGTCGTTCCCGACACCCCCGGTCCCGTCATCGCTGTGGCCTTCAACAACGCCGCCGGCAACAAGATGGATGCCTTCGTCTCCGCCGCGGTGGAATACCGGCCCGGGACCTGCCCGATGAACACGCGGCAGGACTCGGCGCTGTTGGTCACCCTCGCGAATCACGCCCCAGCAGTTCTGCCCGCAGACGGCACGGCCTATGGCCGGGCCGACGACCCCACCGCTCCAGCCGGATCGACGAGACTGCTGGTCCACGTCTACGCCCCGGTCGGTGCCGAATTCCTGGCAGCCACGATCGACGGTGCCCCGGCGACCCTCTATGCGGGGCGCGAGCGCAACCGTCCGGTCTGGTGGACGTACGTCACGCTCGAGCGCGGTCAGGAGACGCAGATCGACGTCCAGTTCACCGAGCCGTCCGTCGTGGGGCTGGCGCCCGAGGTCCTGCCGCAAGGCATGGTCATCGACGAGCAGATCAGCATCGTGCCGGACCCGGGGTGCTGACTCCAGATCCGTCCAGCGGGAGCCGCTTTCCGGCCCCGGGGAGGCCCGCTTGGTCGGCTACACTCAAAGCGGGCCTTCCTCGTGGGCCTAGTCGGGAGCATGAGTGAGCAGGGCAACGGCGGCGTCGATCGCGGGCCTGGCCGGAGTGGGACTCGTGGCGGGCCTGCTCCTCAATGCGCCCTCGGCCGGCACCGTCGAGTACCCCCCGAGCCCCACTCCCACGGAGACGGCGACGCCGGCACCTACGCCCACGGAGTCCGCCTCGCCAAGCCCGTCTCCCTCTCCCTCGCCGACCCCGACGCCCCTTCCCTCGCCCACGTCGATCATCGTGCCCGAGCCCGAACCCGGCGATGCCACCGTGACCTTCGGCGGCTCGACGACCACCGTCGTCATGACCCAGAATGCGGCCACCGGCGCGACCGAGATCTCCGGCGGCAACCTGCAGATGCTCGTCCAGCCGCGGTCCGAGGCCGGCGGTCCGGTGCCGTTGGCCTCAGACGGCTCGATGGTCGTCAACCCGGGCGGCTCCGTCTCCACCTCGGGGCGTGGATTCCTGGTCGGCTCGCCGGTCAACTTCTACCTGATGTCGGGTGGCGTGGCCCAGTTCCTTGGGCGATTGACGGTCTTCTCCGACGGCACGTTCGCCGGATCGGTCCCCATCCCGGCCAACCTTCCCCCTGGCGTCTACACCCTGCAGATCAGCGCGCTGGCCGCCGAGTCGCAGTTCCGGGCCGACCCCGCCATCAGCGTGATCCAGGTCTCCATCCGCGTCGAGGCCAAGGACCAGGTCAACGAGGCGAAGATCGTGCGCACGATCGTGTACTTCGACGTGCTGTCGGCCGAGCTGTCGCGCGATGCGAAGGCGGAGCTGCGCCGGCTGGCCAACCGGCTGGACAAGCGCTCCCTTCGGAACCGCATCACCGTTGTCGGCTTCGTCGGCCCCGGTGGACCGAGCTACAACGACAAGTCCCTGTCCCAGGCGCGCGCTCGTTCCGTGGCCACCTACCTGCGGTCCATCGGCGTCCGCGGGCGGTACACGGTGGCGGGCGCCGGCCTCTCGCCCCGCCAGGGACCGTCTGCGCGGCGCGCGAACGTCGTCGTCCAGCCGGGCAGCTGACGCCCGGGATCGGTCGGCCGTGCTGACCCCCGGCATCGTGGGCGCCATCGCCCGGTCCGACGCGGATCCGTCGCCCTGGAACGCCGCTGACGTCCACGCGATCATTCGCCACGACCTCGCCTACCCCGCCTCGGTTGCCATCGGTGACCGTCGTGCCGACGACCCGGTCCTTGCCCCGCTGCGGCGTGCGGCCACCGCGAAGCAGGTCCGCAGCGTCACCGTGGCGGCGACCGCGACGCTCGTCTCGCAGATCCTCGCTGACGCCGGCGTGCCGAGCCTGTCGTACAAGGGCCCGGCGCTCGCGGTCCAGTCCACCGGGTCGTTCGTCGGCCGGGGGAGCACCGATGTCGACGTCCTCATCGACGCGGACGACTGCCCGCGCGCCGATGCCGCCCTGCGGAAGGCGGGCTGCCAGAGCCGGGTGGGCTACCCCGCAGCGCCGTCGAGGTGGGAGCGGTTCCATCGCCCGGAGCGCGCATACACCGGGCTGCCGGTCACCATCGACCTGCACTGGCGGGTGGATCCAGGCCCCGGCTACTTCGCCACGCCCTTCGCCGAACTCTGGGGCCGGCGGGTGACTCTGGACCACGACGGCCTGGTCGTGTCGACGCTGGACGACGTCGACGCCCTGCTCGTGACCGCCGTGCACGGGGCCAAGGAACGGTGGTGGCGCTGGTTCTGGGCCTTGGACGCCATCCACCAGGTCGAGGGGCTCCCGTCGGAGTCGTGGGTTGAGGCGGCCCGGCGTGCGCGCGCTGCCGGAGCGCGGGCATCCATGGCCATGTGCCTGGCGGTAGTGGCCGAGTGCGGGGGCGCGGTGCCCGACGCCGCACTGTCAGCGGGCCTGGCCCCGTCGCCCCGCGTGCGGGCCGATGCCCGGCAGTGGCTGGCGCACGCATCGGACGCCGGGCAGGTGGAGTGGAGCAAGCGCGCCTCCTGGTCGCGCCGCCGGGCCCGATGGTCCATGGCTGATTCGCCCCTCGTCGCGGTCGATGGCTTCGCCCGCGCCGTCGGCCGGCTCCTCGCCGACCGTCGGGCCCCCGGCGCGCCCCAAGGCAGCCCGCCCGCGCGGTAATCCTCGCCGGGTGCGCGGTAGGTGCCTGCCGCGCGCCGCCGAGTCCATACGCTGGGCGCGTGGACGACGTCGCGCCGACTTTTGCCGCGATGAAGTCGTCGCCGGCTCGCCTCACGCCGACCCATCTCGTGCTGGTCATCGTGACTGCCCTGATGTGGCTGGCCGGCACGGTGACCGTGATCCTCGCTGACCCCGTCCGGTACAACGATTCTCCCGGATATGTTCCCGGCACGGGAGGCGACGCAACAGGGACGGTCTCGCTCCTTGGGGACTCGGTACGTGCCTGGCCCACCGTCGTCCTGTACGGCCTGGCCGGGTCGGACCAGGCACGCGTCGCCCTGCAGACGGTGATCGCCCTGGCCGCATGGTCCCTGCTCGCCTGGGCGTTCCTGGCGCGGGTGAGGCCAGCCGTCGCCGCGGTGGCCGGGGGACTCCTCGCCGTTCTCGCGCTGGCACCTGTCGCGTACCAGTGGAACCTACTCATCCTGTCCGACTCGCTATCCATCTCGCTGGTGCTCGGCGGCGTCGCGCTCCTGCGGCTGGGCGTGCGACCGGGGCCGCGGGCGATGCCGTGGACCTGGCTCGGGCTGCTCGCGCTGGCGCTGGCCGGTGTCAGCAAGCTGCCCGCGACCGCATTCCTGCTGGCGGCGCTCGTGTGGTGCATTGCCCGATGGGCCCGATCGGGCCGGTTGCACGACACCGTCAAAGAGCCTCGCAGGGCCACCCGCGCGACCTGGGGCGCGCTGGCCGCCGGCGCTGCTGCCGCCGTGTTCCTCATCCTCTATCCCGTGGCCGTGAACAGCGCCATCGACCGCGCGTGGGTCGACGGGGAGCCTGGCGGCACCAGCCGGAACGCGGTCAACTTCTACTTCCTGACCGCCACC
>JAUXRN010000189.1 GCA_030681835.1 Actinomycetota bacterium | reverse complement strand
CGGCGGCCTCGACTGCGCAACGAGCGGCGGCATTGACGTCGACCCCCATCGGCGTCCATCCGGCCGCGGCGGCCTCCTGCAGCGTGAAGCCGTGGGCGCAACCGACATCCACCAGCACCGCTCCCGGTTTCGGGACCGGGCCCAGCTTGCGCAAGCGGGCGCGCCCGTTGCGACGGTGGATCGCGGCATCGGCCGGGTAGTCGGCGTAGCCGCCGTAGGCCGCGGCGGTGAAGTAGTCGTCGCCGTAGAGCTGGGCGGCGTCCTCGGGCTGCGGGAACGGGTCCAGCCGAACGGCACCGCAGGCGTTGCAGGACACGTACTCGTGCTCGCCGACGGTGAGATGGGGCGTGGTGCCGGCGTCGGCGGAACAGATGGGGCACTGCATGACCGGCAAGCAAACCGTGGCGAAGCCGTCGTGGCAACGCAGGGGACCGGTTTTCCCCGGTAGGAGCGCAGGAGCAGGAGCGGTAGTCTGTCGCACGTCTGGAGAGGTGCCCGAGTCAGGTCGAAGGGACCGCACTGCTAATGCGGGGACCGCCTCACGGCGGTCCGTGGGTTCAAATCCCACCCTCTCCGCGGAAACCAACGGCCCGGTGGCGCTTCGCCCCGGGCCGTTGACGTTCCCCGTCGAGCTGGTCAGGTCCGTGGACAAGCGTCACACATTTGACACACTGTTGCGTTTTGATGACAGCCGGAGTAGACAGATTGTCATCTTGACGGCCTTGAGGCCCACGGCGGGACCCTCGAAGGGGTGACGATGTTCGACGAAGACAGTGATCAGTACGGTTTTTGGCGCGACGAGCCCACCCGTCCACTCGAGCGTTTCGCCGCCCGCCGCAAGCCTGCCGGCCCTGCTCCCATCGCCCCCACCCGCCGGCCGCGACCGGTCCACCCACAGGTGGGCAGTCGCCAGCACGGCGACACCCAGCAGGTGCAGGTCATCGCCGGCGCTGCCGAAGGTGTGCCGCGGGAAGCAGTCCACGTCGATCCGCTCCTGCGCCGCATGGGCGTGTTGGCGGTCGCCGTCGCGTTGTGCGTACCCGTCGCAATAGCGCTACGCAATGGCGACGAACGGTCTGCGCTGCAGCCGGCGGCCGGCACGGTCACCGTCGTCACCGCTCCCGCTTCGGCAGCCGAGTTCGCCGCAACAGTCGCACCCACTCAGGCCGCAGCCACCGAGGCCCCGGGCACGCAGCAGTAGGCGGCCACCGAGCCTGCCGCTGCCGACACGGCGCAGGCCACGGTCGCCGCG
>JAUXRN010000182.1 GCA_030681835.1 Actinomycetota bacterium | reverse complement strand
GAATTGCCGGTTTAGCTACAGCCGGTTTAGCTACAGCCGGTTTAGCTACAGCCGGTTTAGCTACAGCCGGTTTTGCGGCTACCGCCTTCTTTGCTGCTGGCTTCTTCGCCGCTACTGGCTTCTTGACTGCCGGAGCCGCCTTCTTAGCTGCCGGTTTCTTTGCCGCTACCGCTTTTTTGGCTGCCGGTTTCTTGGCTGCAACTTTTTTGGCGACTGGCTTCTTGGCAACAACTTTTTTAGCTGCCGGTTTCTTTGCCGCTACCGCTTTTTTGGCAACAACTTTTTTGGCTGCCGGTTTTTTGGCTGCTGTAGCCTTCTTTGCCGCTGGTTTAGACTTCTTTGCTTCTGCCATTTCGACCTCCTTGTGTTAATGAAAGTTAACGAAAACAACACTTGCGACTACCACACCCCCAGCTCTCGCTTAAATTCAAGCACGAGCCAAAGCCTGTTAATTCCCCACCCTTGTCAATCCTTGGGCCACACCACTCTTGCCACGCATACGGCGGCAGCCGGTTACCTTGCATTGGTCGAACAAATTGGAAAAAGATAAAACGAAATTGGAAGTGCTGCTGGCAAGCATTGAAGAGCCTAGAATACTATCGGTAGCAGCATGCGGCATATACGCACTCCCTGAAATTTTCACCAACCCCGGATTCAAAAAAACGCTACATCTAGCTATTTTCTATTTTTTCCATTGGCATAGCTGATTGTAGTGGTTAACCCAAATATCGTAAGCCGAGAAAAGAACTGTATATTTCGCCCAATTTATCCTTTTGACCATCCTGACAGGACGTTGAAAACATAGTGAGGGCAGCAGTTCACTCAGGCAATTCTGCGAGATAGCGCGCCCAGTCAAAGCATGGGCCCGGGTCGGTCTTGCGTTGCGGCGCAATATCACTATGCCCGGCGATGCCGCGTATTGGATAGGCTTTGCGCAGCGTCATGGTCAAGCGGTGAAGTGCGCCATATTGCACATCTGCAAACGGAACGGCATCACTGCCTTCCAATTCGAGGCCGAGCGAAAAATCGTTGCAACATGACCTGCCTTGCCAGCAGGACACCCCCGCATGCCAGGCGCGCTTCAAACAGGGGACAAACTGGATAATCTGTCCATCGCGGCGCACGAAAAAATGCGCCGACACTTTCAGACCCGCAATGGTTTGATAATAAGGATGAGCCGCCACGTCAAGCGTGTTAGTAAACAGTCGCTGCACCCCATCGCCGCCAAACTCGCCAGGCGGCAGGCTGATGTTATGTATCACCAACAATTCGATCGCCCCTGCGGGACGGTCGTCACAGTTCGGCGACGGGATATATTCGCCGCCGACCAGCAACCCTTGCGCATCAATCCGCATCATCCGCACCGCTCGAACCTTTAATGCCCAGCCGCTCCATCCGGTAGCGCATGGTGCGAAACGTCAATCCCAGCAATTTTGCGGCTGCCGTGCGATTGAACCCGGTCTGTTCCAGCGCTTCCAGCAAGGCTTGTTTCTCAACGCGATCCAGGTATTCCGGCAGCGGGTATTTGCTGCTGAGGGCGATATGAGCAGGCTGGTTATATTCCACGGGCACCAGCAACAAATCCTGTTCCTCGATCACCCCTTCCGTGCATAGCGCCAATGCCCTTTCAATGATATTTTCCAGTTCGCGCACGTTGCCCGGGAAACTGTAACCTTGCAGCGCATGCAATGCTTTTTCGGAAAATCGCACTTCAGCATTGCCGCGCAAACGCTCCAGTATCCGCTGTGCGATTTCCGGAATATCCTCGCGTAATTCGCGCAAAGCGGGCATCTGGATCGGGATCACATTCAACCGGTAATAAAGGTCCTGACGGAACTTTCCCTGCCGCACGCATTCGGCCAGATCGTGGTGCGTCGCGCTGATGATGCGCACATCCACCGCTTCTTCGCCGCTCCCCCCGATTTTGCGCACACACTTTTCCTGTATCGCGCGCAACAGTTTGACCTGCATGTCCAGCGGCAAATCGGCCACTTCGTCGAGAAACAAAGTCCCGCCGTGCGCCGCCTGAAAAAACCCGTCCCGATCCTTGTCCGCCCCGGTGAACGCGCCTTTTTTGCAGCCGAAAAACTCGCTCTCCATCAGGTTGCCCGGGATTGCCCCGCAGTTCACCGCAATAAACGGCTGATCATGCCGCGTGCCGCTTTGCACGATCAGGCGCGCCGCCA
>JAUXRN010000166.1 GCA_030681835.1 Actinomycetota bacterium | reverse complement strand
GTGTGGGGGGGTCGGGGGCTACTCCCCCGCACCGCCCCTCACGTCGGGACTACTTCAGGGTGACCTTGGCGCCGGCGCCCTCGAGGGCCTCCTTGGCCTTCTCAGCGGCCTCCTTGGTGACCTTCTCCAGGACAGCCTTGGGGGCGGCCTCGACCAGGTCCTTGGCCTCCTTCAGGCCGAGGTTGGTGAGGGCACGCACCTCCTTGATGACCGGGATCTTGTTCTCGCCAGCAGCCTCGAGGACGACATCGAACTCGTCCTGCTCAGCAGCGACCTCGGCAGCGCCGCCGCCGGCCGGTGCAGCAGCAGCCACGGCGACCGGGGCGGCCGCAGTGACATCGAAGGTCTCCTCGAACAGCTTCACGAACTCGGAAAGCTCGAGGAGGGTCATCTCCTTGAACGTGTCGAGAAGCTCGTCAGTGCTCAACTTCGCCATGGTGGCGTCCTTTCGGGTACATCCGGCCGAGGGCCGGGTGGGCCTTTAGCCCTCGGTGGTTTCCTCGACGGCCTGTGGCGTCTCGGCTTCGGTAACGGCCTCGGCGGGAGCCTCGGCTTCGGTCAGGACCGCATCCACGGGGGGCGCGGCCTCGTTCGGTGCTTCCTCGACCGGCGCAGCGGCGGGGGCCGACGCCTCCGACTCGAGCTTGGCCTGCAGTGCGCCAAGGGCGCGGGCGGTCTTGGCCAGTGGAGCGGCGAACAGGGCGGCAGCCTGCGACTGCTTGGCCTTGAATGCCCCAGCGAGCCTGGACAGGAGCACCTCGCGCGACTCGAGGTCGGCGATCTTCTGGACGTCGGCGGCGCTGAGCGTCTTGCCGTCCATGTAGCCGCCCTTGATGACGAGGGCGGGGTGCTCCTTTGCGAAGTTCCGGATCACCTTGGCGGCGTCGACCGCATCGCCCTTGACGAACGCGATCGCGCTCGGCCCGGCGAGGAGGTCGTCGACGCCGGTGACGCCGGCTTCCTTGGCTGCGATCTTGGTCAAGGTGTTCTTGACGACCGCGTACGTGACCGTCGTTCCAAGGGTGCGGCGCAGGGTCTTCATCTGCGCGACGGTCAGACCGCGGTACTCGGTGAGCACTGCCGCGTTGGAACTGCGGAAGTGGTCGGCGAGCTCAGCGACCGATGTCGCCTTGTTCGGCCGTGCCATGGGGCTCCTTTCGTGTCGCCCCACGAAATGCAGAACGCCCCGGCGCGGGCGCACGGGGCGGGCAGGAGGCCGACGGACGGCCTGGTGCTCAACTCGTTCACCTGCGCGGGCCGCCCGCGTTCGCGGGACCTTCGACCAGTGACGGCTTCCCGGCACTGGCAACCTGCGGTCTTCAGCGTGGCACAGCGTACGGCGTGCGGTCCCGGACCGGCAAATCGGCCCTGGACATGCGGAGGGGCGGGTGATCGCTCACCCGCCCCTCCGACGTGCCGAGCGACTAGCCGACCGTGAGGCCCGGACGCTTCAACGGCTCGGGGACGAACATCCCATCGCTGTTGACGCCCGGAGTGCTCCACATGAGCCGGTTGATCGCCTTGATCTGCTTGTTCGTCTTGGCGTAGACCAGGCGATTCAGCGCGGTGACCGCGTTGATCATCTGGATGCCGTTGTCGATCGCCCAGTTGCAGTGGCCCACACCCGACGTCGCCTTGGCTGCGGACGCCGCCGAGTTCGGCGACTTGGCGCCGGCATCGAACGTCGTCCAGCCATCCTCGGGCGGGCTGGTGTAGAACTGCAGCGCCTTCACCATGCGATTGCCATGCTTCGCGTGCAGCTTCAGGTAGTAGTTCTCGGTGTTACCTGCCGGCACGACCGGGTCGAACGTGGTCGAGATGAGCAGGGTCGGCACCTTGTAGACGCCCTTGGGCGCCGGCAGCGACCGGACGGCCTTCAGGGCTGCTGCGCTGGCCGGGAACCTGGCCGCCGCGTTGCCCTTCGACTCGTCCAGCTTGGCCAGCATGGCGTTGAGCGCGTTCGGCATGACCGAGGTGGCGTTCAGCGTGTCGCCGAACTCCCCGCGCTGCTCGGACGAGAGCAGCTCGGTGTAGGTCACCCCGACGTTGTCGGTGAAGTTCGCCGAGTCGGTCGCGGGGATCTGGCCCAGCGCCCGTGCCCTCTGCTCGAGGTCGTAGCGGACCATGATCCCGAGGGCCGCGGCCGCGCCGACGTTCTGCAGCATCGCCGCAGCCGACGAGGCACCTGCCGACGCCGGCGAGTAGCCGCCGGCGAGGCCGGCTGCCGTGCCGAGCGTGGCGAACATCGGGTTGACCGTCTGGCCGTCGTAGACCGCCGACTTCGTGGGCAGGCCGCCCATGAGGCCGCCGAGCAGGTTGGCCTGCGCGATCGGGTAGCCCACTGCCGAGGTCGAGGCCGTTCCGGCCCCCACCGCGCCGAGCGTGCTCAGCACTGTCGCCAAGTCACTTAGGGCTTGCGTGTAGCTCTGGTAGTTGGCCACGCGCAGGGTCGGTGCGATGAGCGTCTTCCAGGTGAACATCACCGTCATGGCGCTCTGCATCGCCTGCTCGGGGCCTGCCAGCGGGGCGCAGGTCGGCAGCACGCCGGCCACCTTGCCCGGGTTGCGCTCGGCCACCGTGGCCGAGACGTAGCCACCGAACGAGTCGCCCCAGACCATGATCTTCTTGACGCCGGCGACACCGCCGCCGTTGACGTACTTGATCATGCTCTCGTTGGCCTGCAAGGCCTCGGCGATGGCCCAGCCCTGGGCCGAGTAGCCCAGGCCCGCCAGGGCGTAGCCCTGAGCCAGCAGACCTGCCGCGATCTTGTCGTTCTGCGCCACCTGGGCCATGTTGTTGGCCTGGTAGGCGACAGCCGAGCCGAACGCCGTGGCGAAGGCAGGGACGCTGATCGCGGTGTACGCCGGGTTGGTCGACAGCGCGAGGGCGGTCGGCCCGGCGAAGGCCGCCGGGATCGGGCCGCTGAAGCGGTACCCGTGGTTGTAGATCAGCACCGTCCCGTTGAACGTGGACGGCATCACGATCTTGAAGGGCGAGGCACCGAGGGATCCCTCGAGGCTGCCCTCACAGGTAGCGCCCAGGGCGCAGGCGGTTGCCGCGCTGGCGGGCGTCACCGCCGCCGGGACGCCCACAAGGAGCAGTCCGGCGGTGGCGACGGCCGCGATCGCGCGACGGGTCATGGAGATTCGCATATGTGTCCTCACCTACGGCAGGAGCTTGGGAGTGGGGGAACCTGGACGGTACGTCGCCTTCTTCGCGGTACCACTGGAGGAGCTAGTGGCCGTCATGATGTACGACGTCAACCGCTCGACCTGTCCCGAAGAGTTGTACTGGCCCATGTAGGCGCCGGTAAGGCCCTGGTGCGAGGTCTTCGAGATGACCATGGGTACCACCGCGGCTGACCGGAAGGTCGATGCCTTGGTATTGAGTGCGTTGATCAGCGATGCCCTGGTCAGGTTCTTGCCACCCGCCTTGAGCGCCTGGGACAGCACGTACGCGGTGTTGATGCCGTAGTACGTGTAGAAGTTCCAGCTCAGCCCGCTGGCCGTGGCGATCGCCTTCATCTGCGAGACGAAGGGGTTCGACGTGTCCTGGATCGGCACGATCCACGACGGGGTGTAGATGCCCTTGAGCAGCGCGTTCGCCGATGAGCCGAGCGAGGCGCCGAGGACCGTCGGATCCGAGCCGACCGACGTGATCATCCACGTGGGCGCGAACTGGGAGCGGGCGGCCGTGCCGAGCAGCTGCGCGGTTGCCGACGTGACGCCGAAGAACACGACCAGCTGGCAGCCGGCGCTCTTGAGCTTGGTGATCTGTGCCGTGAACGGCGAGACCTGAGAGCCCGAGAAGTAGGAGACCGTCTCGGCGAACTTCACGCCACCCGCGTTGAAGCCGCGAGCGGCGTCCTCGCCGAACTCCCCATCCTGGTAGAACAGGCAGGCCTTCTTGCTGGCCAGGTCAGCAGTGCTCTTGATGTAGTACGACATCACCTTCGCCTCGACCGTGTACGACGGGAAGTACGGGAAGGTGGTCGGGTACTTGCGGGGGTTGTCGAAGGACGAGCCTCCGGTGTTGACGAACACATCCGGGATGCCGCGTCGGTTGAGGTCAGCAACGACCGCCGAGTGGGTCGGGGTGCCCAGAGCGCCGAAGAGCGCGAACATCTTGTCGCGCAGGATCAGCTGGTTGGTCACCTTCTTGGTGAGACCGGGGTTGTACTGGTCGTCGTAGACCACGTACTTGATCTTGCGGCCGTTGATGCCGCCCTTCGAATTCACGTAGTTGAAGTACGCCTGGGCGGCCGGGGCGATGTCCTTGTAGCCCGGTGACGCCGGACCGGTCAGCGGCGTGGTGGTGCCGATGACGATCTCGGTTGCGCTGACACCGGGATCTGCGGCGGGTGCCGCTGCTCCGGCGGGCACGGCTAGCGACAGCCCAACGGCTGCCACCGCACCTAAGGCGACCACTCGAGTCGCGATCACTTTGCTCACTGACGTTCCTCCCCAAGACGGGCATGCAAAGCACGCCCTTGTCGGCTTATGTGTCGTACGGGTGAAGCTTCGGTTTCCAATCGCTTACGCGATGTGCTTGGAGGCTAACACCGCCAAGCGGCTCTGCAACAACTTTGGCCGACTTGTTACCCGCGAGTATGTCCCTCGGCTGGTGCCGGGGGAATCGCGGCAGCCGGCGGCTCGACCTCCGGGCGGGTCCTTCGCATCTTGGCGACGCCGGCCATGATGCTGCCCACGATCCCACCCGGGGCGACCAGCACGACGAGGACCACCAGCAGTCCGTACAGCAGGTTGGGCATGTTGTTCGTGACCTGCTCGTCCCATCCCCTGCCGTCGGACAGGTCCCGGACGACGTTGGGCAGCCACACGATGATCAGGGCGCCGATCACGGCGCCGAGGAGCGAAGATCGCCCGCCGAGCACGACGCCGACCAGGAGGGACAAGGACAGGCCGAGCGGGAAGGCTCCGGGACCGACATAGGACAGCAGCTGCGCGAACACGCCGCCAGCGAGCGCCGCGAACACGCTGCTGATCAAGAAGGCTGACACCTTTGCCCAGGCCGGCGAGATGCCCGAGACGGCGGCCGCGACCGGGTCGTCCCGGACCGCCCGCCAGACGAGGCCCTGCCGGCCGCGGACCAGGTTCAGCGCCACGAAGCCCACGAGGCAGGCGACGATGAGGGCGAGCGACACCTGCCAGTACTCGATGAGGAACCCGGGGTCGTTGATGTCGGTGCTGGGGGGCAGGGTGTCCACCGGGATGTCCGCCGGCACGTCGACGGGAACGTCCGCCGACGGCACGTCCGTGGGCGACGCATCGATGGCCGACCCGTCCGCGGCGAGGTCGTCGACGGTCAGCAGGTCCTCCGGGGCCAGCGTCTCGTCGGCCCCTTCGCCTTCGCTCGGGAGGGCTTCGGGGCTCGCCGCGTCGGATGCTCCCGCGTCGGTGCCACCGAGGTCATCGACCGTCAGCAGGTCCTCAGGGGCCAGCGTCTCGTCGGCCCCCTCCCCCTCGGTCGGGAGGGTGTCGGTTCCGGTGCCGTCCGTGCTTTCGACGACCGGCTGCTCCTCGAACTCCTGCTCGGCCTCGGGCGCGTACCCGCCTTCCGGGTAGGGGACGGTGAGGAGCAGGCCCGTCTCCCCGCCGAACAGGTCGGGGAAGCGGTTGGCGATGGCCGGGATGCCCACGGCGATGCCCAGGGTCAGGCCGGCCAGGTACGGCCCCTTGAGTCGGGCGCCGAGGCCGCCGATCACCAGGCCGGCCACGATGCCGCCCACGAGGGCGAAGCCCATGGCCCACCAGCCGTTCATGGCCACGCCGATGATCGGAACGGTGGTCCAGTTCATGCTGACGAGGGCGAACGTGTAGGCGCCGACCGCCATCAGGGCCCCGTTGCCGAGGGAGACCTGGCCGGACAGCCCCACGAGGATGACCATCCCGAACATGGCCGTCGCGTACATGGCGGCCAGTGCGACGTTTGACATCGTCAGGGGGTCCGCCCCGCCCATGAACCACATGAGGACCAGGAAGGTGGCCAGGAAGAACGCTGCGTGGGCGACCAGGCGGGCGCCCGGGAGGCGCATGAGGTTCGACATGCTCTCCCCTTAGACCGATCTCGACGAGGTATGGCCGTCCACGCCGTCCGGCTTCAGCAGGAGGTTCAGGGCCAGCAGGACGAGCGCGACGACGGGCGCGTTGCTCGAGTCGCTGTAGCCGGTGACCAGCGAGATCACCAGGCCGGTCCCGACGCCCAGGGCAACCGCGCCGACGAGGCTGTCCAGGCCGCCGATCACGGCCGCCGTGAAGGCGAACACCAGCAGGATGTCGAAGCTGTTCGGGGACAGCGTGGAGATCGGCGCGACGAGCACGCCGGCGACCGCCCCCACGATGCCCGCGATGGCCCAGCCGATCGTCAGCGTCCGGCTCACCCGGATGCCCGAAAGACGGGCGACCTCGGGGTTGAATGCCGTCGCCCGCATCGACAGGCCCAGGTTGGTCCGGGTGAACAGGAGGGAAAGGCCCACGACCAGCCCGATCGTGACGCCGATGACGACCAGGTCGTACACCGAGATCGGCCACTCGCGGCCGAAGGCGCTGATGCCTGCCGTGTTGAACGGCTGCGGGTACGCCTCCTGCTCGCCTCCCCAGATCATCCCGGCGGAGGCCTGCAGAGCGATGAGGACGCCGAACGTGGCGATGATCGCGCCGGAAGTGTCCGAGCGCTTGACCGGACGGAGCACGAGGTACTGCACGACCACGCCGAGGAGCGCTCCGGCGATGATCGCCGCGACGAGGGCGACGAACCAGTTCCCGCTGATCTCCTGAACGGTCAGGGCGATGAACGTGGTGAACATCGCCTGGCCGATCTGGGCGAAGTTCACGACGCGGGTGGCTCGCCAGGTGAGCACCAGGGCGAGGGCCATCAGCGCGATGATGGCGCCGGAGCCGAGGCCGCCGAGGAGGTACTCGATGAAGTTCGTCATGCTCTCGCCTCCCTCCTAGTAGCCCAGGTAGGCATGACGCAGCTCGTCATGCGACGCGATCTCGGCGGCCGGCCCGGCCATGACGACCTGGCCGAGGTTCAGCACGACGCCCTGGGTGGCGACCCGCAGCGCGGTGACGGCGTTCTGCTCGACCAGCAGTACGGCCAGGTTCGAGTCCGTCGCCAACCGCTTCACGAGGGTGAGGATCTGGGTCACGATGATCGGGGCCAGGCCGAGGGAGGGCTCGTCCAGCAGGAGGCATCTGGGGTCGCACATGAGGGCCCGGCCGATCGCCAGTTGCTGTCTCTCGCCGCCGCTCAGCGTGGCCGCTCCCATGGACCGGCGCTGTCCCAGCACCGGGAAGAGGTCGAACACCTCGCCCACGCTGGTGGCCCGGTCGGCACGCGAGCGCCACATGCCCCCCAGCCGGAGGTTCTCCTCCACGGTGAGCTCGGGGATCGTCGAGCGGCCCTCGGGCACCAGGGCAATTCCCATGCGGACGAGGTCCTCGGACTTGCGGCCGAGGATGGGGTTGCCATCGAGGGACGCGCTCCCGCCGGCCGCCTTGGCCAGGCCGGCGAGCGTGCGCATGAGGGTCGACTTGCCGGCGCCGTTGGCCCCGATGACCGCCGTCACCTCGCCGCGGGGCACCTCGATCGACACGTGGGACAGCGCGTGCACGGGTCCGTAGTTCACGCTGAGATCACTGACGGTGAGCATCAGGCCGCTCCGTCCTCGCCGAGGTATGCGGCCAGTACCGCAGGGTCGTTCCTGACCTCGTCCGGCGTTCCCCAGGCGATGACCTTGCCCGCATCCAGCACCCAGATGAGGTCGCACACGGACATGACCAGCTCCATGTGGTGCTCCACGAGGAGCACCGTGCGCTGGGGCACCCAGCTGCGGATCAGTCGCTCGAGGTCGGCCATGTCGGCCGCCCCGACGCCGCCCGCAGGCTCGTCCAGCAGCAGCAGCTTCGGGTCGCAGACGAGGGCTCGGGCCAGGGCGACCTTCTTCTGGAGGGGATATGGCAGCTCACTGGGCAGCCGATTGGCGACGTCGGCGACGCCCATCTCCTCCAGGGCCGCCATGGCCGCGATTCGCAGGCGCTCGGTCTCGACATCGGTCCAGGGCATAGCGAACGACTGCGACAGGATCCCACTGCGGACCTGGGCGGACCCGCCCAGCATGACGTTCTCCAGCGCGGTGAGCGTGCTGAACAGGCCAACCCCCTGGAGGGTTCGCGAGATCCCCATCTTGGTGAGGTGGTGGGCCTTGATGTGCTTGAGCCGCTTGTCGTCGTAGGTGACCGAGCCGGAGTCCTGCTTGACGAAACCGCTGATGACGTTGAAGACCGTCGTCTTCCCGGCGCCGTTGGGGCCGATCAGCCCCGTCACGAGGCCATGCGGAACCCGGATCGTGACGCCATCAAGGATCTGCAGGCCGCTGAGCTTGACCTTGATCTCGTCGAGCTCGAGGAGATTGATCGAGTCAGCGTCCGACACGGATCACGCTCCCTGGGTGCACGGCATCGCCGCGGCCCGACGCCGACAGCAGTGGCCCAGTCTGTACGGGCACACAGGGCCATGCAACAACAACGGGCCAATTGGAGGTAACGATGCGGGGCCGGACGACGAGGGGCCCCGCCGGTACGGCGGGGCCCCTCGGTTCGTTCGCGTGGATGGACGCTGGGCTGGGTCAGCCCTCGTCCTCGGCCAGGAGGTTCTTGACCCGGTTGGGATCGACGGGCACGCCGGGTCCCATGGTCGACGACATCGTGGCCTTGCGCACGTAGCGGCCCTTGGCGGCCGACGGCTTGAGCCGCATGACCTCGTCGATGGCAGCCGCGTAGTTCTCGACGAGGGCCTGCTCAGTGAACGACGCCTTCCCGATCGGGAACTGCAGGTTTGCGTGCTTGTCGACGCGGAACTCGATCTTGCCGCCCTTGATCTCGCCGACGGCCTTGGCCACGTCCATGGTCACGGTGCCGGTCTTGGGGTTGGGCATCAGGCCCCGGGGGCCGAGGACCTTGCCGAGGGTGCCGACCTTGCCCATGAGATCGGGGGTGGCGACCGCGGCGTCGAAGTCGGTCCAGCCGCCCTTGACCTTCTCAATCATGTCGTCACCACCGACGAAGTCGGCGCCAGCCGCCCTCGCCTCGTCTGCCTTCTCGCCATTGGCGAAGACCAGGACCCGAGCGGTCTTGCCGGTGCCGTGGGGCAGGTTGACGGTGCCACGGACCATCTGGTCCGCCTTGCGGGGGTCGACGCCCAGTCGGAGGGAGACCTCGACAGTGGGGTCGAACTTGGTGGCCGTGGTGTCCTTGACGATGCGGACGGCCGCGAGGGGCGCGTAGAGGGCGTCCCTGTCGAACTTCTCTTCCGCGGCCCGGTAGGCCTTGCTGCGCTTCATGTCTGCTCCTTCGCAGGTCGTGGTTGGCGAGCCGCGCTGGCTCTCCCACGGGGGGTGGTTGGGCCCGGCCGCGAGGCCGGGATCGTGCTGACCTGTGGTTAGGCCGAGATCGTGATGCCCATCTGGCGGGCGGTGCCCTCGATGATCTTCATCGCGGCGTCGACGTCGTTGGCGTTGAGGTCCGGCATCTTGGTCTCGGCGATCTCGCGGACCTGGGCCTTGGTGATCGACCCGGCCTTGACCTTGGGTGCCTCGCCGGAGCCCTTCTCCAGGCCGGCGGCCTTGAGGATGAGGCGCGACGCGGGCGGCGTCTTCAACGTGAAGTCGAACGACCGGTCCTCGTAGACCGTGATCTCCACGGGGATGACGTTGCCACGCTGGTTCTCGGTGGCGGCGTTGTAAGCCTTGCAGAACTCCATGATGTTGACGCCGTGCTGGCCCAGGGCTGGGCCGACGGGCGGCGCCGGGTTCGCGGCGCCAGCCTGGATCTGCAACTTGATCAGGCCGGCAACCTTCTTCTTCTTCGGTGCCATGGTGTGTCGGGTCCTTCGTCGTGGTTGGCCCTCGGGCTGGCGCCCGGGGGGTGGTGCCCCGCTAGTTCTTGTTGATCTGGCTGAAGGCCAGTTCTACAGGAGTTTCGCGGCCGAAGATCTCGACCAGGCCCGTGACCTTCTGGGCCTCGATGTTGATCTCGGAGATGGTGGCGTGCAGGGTGGCGAACGGTCCATCCACCACGGTCACGGAGTCCCCGACGCCGAAATCGATCTCGATGTCTGCGGCAGCCGAACCGCCCGAGGACACCGCGGCCGCGCCCGGGACGCCGGTCTTCTTCTCGGGAGCAGGGGCAAGGATCGCCACGACCTCGTCGAGCGACAAGGGGGCGGGCTGGTGCCCGTGGCCGACGAAACCGGTCACGCCTGGCGTGTGCCGGATAGCGCCCCAGGACTCATCTGTGAGTTCCATGCGAACGAGGACGTATCCCGGGAACTTGTTGCGGCGCACGAGCTTGCGCACGCCGCTCTTGATTTCGGTGACCTCCTCCATCGGCACCTCGACCTGGAAGATGTAGTCCTCCATGTTGAGCGTGGAGATCCGGGTCTCGATGTTCCCCTTGACCTTGTTCTCATACCCTGCATACGAGTGGATGACGTACCAGTCGCCCGGCGCGATGCGCATCTGCTCACGGAAGGCGACGACCGGGTCCTCGGCCTCTTCCTCCTCGACGAGGGCCTCCTCGGCCGCGTCGACGATGGCCTCGGCCTCCGACACGACGGCTTCCTCGGCTTCGGTGGCCTCGGCGTCGGCGATGCCCTCCTCGTCGGCGTTCACCACGGACTCGACGGCCTCGACGGACGCTTCAGCCAACTCGGGAGTCGCCTCCACCGCGTCATCGACCGCGTCGGCACTCGGCCCCGTGCTGAAGGGGTCGCGCGAGGGCGTCGTGAAGTCCTGGTCGGACACGATGGTCATTTCTCCTTGAGTGGTGTGGGGGAAGAGCGGCGAGCGGCGGTCAGCCGAAGACGAAGAGCACTCCTTGGCCGAACACGTAGTCAAAGGCGGCAATGATCCCCGCCATCACGAGCACGAAGATGATGACCACGGTCGTGTAGGCGACGAGTTCCTTGCGGGTGGGCCAGATGACCTTGCGGAGCTCGGCAACCACCTGGCGGATGAACAGCGCCAGCCGCGCGAAGACCCCGCCACGAGCCTGGCCACGCGAGCCCGGCCCACCCGACCCGCGGTCGGTGTCGGTGTCGGTCATGCCGTCCCACTCTCCACTCGCCATCGATGCAGCCACGGCATCATTGCCGCGCCTGCTCCCTTCGCAGGGCCGGAGGGACTTGAACCCCCAACCGCCGGTTTTGGAGACCGGTGCTCTACCAATTGAGCTACGACCCTTCGCCCGGCCATCCGAACCCGCCCGAGGGCAGGCTGCCGCCGACCTAGTTCGCAGGGGAGTCTACGGTCCGCCCCGCAGCGGGGTCCAATCCGGTGGCCCCGCACGGGCTGGAAGGATGGCCGCATGAGTTCACGCATCTCCCGCCGCATCGGGGCCATCACCGAGTCCGCCACCCTCGCCGTGGATGCCAAGGCCAAGGCCTTGAAGGCAGCGGGGCGGCCGGTCATCGGATTCGGGGCCGGCGAGCCGGACTTCCCGACCCCGGATTACATCGTGCAGGCGGCCATCTCCGCGTGCGCCGACCCCAGGTGGCACAGGTACACCCCGGCCGGAGGGCTGCCCGAGCTGAAGGAGGCCATCGCCGCCAAGACGGCCCGCGACTCCGGCCTAGCGGTCACCTCGGGGCAGGTGCTGGTGACCAACGGTGGCAAGCAGGCCCTGTACAACGCATTCGCGACCCTGCTCGACCCGGGCGACGAGGTGCTGCTGCCCGCCCCGTACTGGACCACCTACCCCGAGTCGATCCGGCTGGCCGGCGGTACGCCGGTCGAGGTCCACACCGACGAGACGTCCGGGTACCGGGCAACCGTCGAGCAGCTCGAGGCGGCCCGCACCGGCCGAACCAAGGTGCTGGTCTTCGTCTCCCCGTCGAACCCGACCGGAGCCGTCTACTCCCCCGCGGAGGTGCAGGCGATCGGCGAGTGGGCCGAGGGCCACGGACTCTGGGTGGTCACCGACGAGATCTACGAGCACCTTGTCTACGGCGACGCGGAGTTCTCCTCCATGCCGGTGCTCGTCCCCGCGCTGGCCGACCGGTGCGTCGTGGTCAACGGCGTGGCCAAGACCTACGCCATGACCGGCTGGCGCGTCGGCTGGATGATCGGCCCCGTGGACGTCGTGAAGGCGGCCACCAATCTCCAGTCGCACGCCACCTCCAATGTGGCCAACGTCTCCCAGGTGGCGGCGCTGGCGGCCGTCTCCGGCGATCTGTCGGCCGTCGCTCACATGCGCGAGGCCTTCGACCGTCGACGCGTGCTGATGACCGGCCTGCTCGACGCCATTCCCGGGGTCGACTGCCCGCTCCCCGAAGGGGCGTTCTACGTCTACCCGTCGGTGCGTGCACTCGTCGGCCGCCGCCTGAAGGGGGTCGTCGTCGAGTCGTCGGCCCACCTGGCCGGGCTGGTCCTCGACGAAGCAGAGGTCGCGGTGGTGCCGGGCGAGGCCTTCGGCACCCCTGGGTACCTGCGGCTGAGCTACGCCACGTCCGACTCAGACATCGTCGAGGGGGTGGGGCGCATGGCTGCCCTGCTCGGCGAGGCCGAGTAGTCCCCCGGGGGTCACGTCCCGATCAGGACGGGCTCGATCGCCAGGTCCACCCCGAACGTCTCGCTCACCCGCCGCTGCACCTCATCGGCCAGGGCGAGGACCTCGCCCGCGCTGGCGCCGCCCCGGTTGGTGAGCGCAAGGGTGTGCTTGCCGGAGATGGCCGCCCTGCTGCCCGCAAGCGCGAAGCCGCGTGGCATGCCGGACTGCTCGATCAGCCAGGCCGCGCTCAGCTTGGTGCCGGTGTGGGCCGGGTACCGGGGGCAGGCTTCGGGGAAGCGGGCGGGATCGGCCACCACCGGGTTCGTGAAGAACGAGCCGGCACTCCACGTGTCGTGGTCGGACTCGTCGAGCACCATGCCCTTCGCCCGCCGCAAGAGCAGCACGGCGGCCCTGATCTCCTCGACATCCGCCCGGCCGCCCGTCGCGACACCGACCGTGGCTGCCAGTTCGGGATACCTGACCACGCCATAGCGATCGGTGGACAGGTCCAGCGCCAGCGAGAGCACGACCCACCGACCCGGCTCGGCCTTGAAGGCACTGGACCGGTACTCGAACCCGCAGTCCGCCGGGGCGAGGACGCGGACCTCACCGGCCGAGCGATCCAGGACGCGGACCCACGCCACGACCTGAGCGAGTTCCTGCCCGTAGGCCCCCACGTTCTGGATCGGGGTCGCTCCGCACCGTCCAGGGATCCCGGACAGTGCCTCGATCCCTGACCAGCCGCGAGCCGCCGCGAGGGCGACCACGTCGTCCCACGGTTCCCCCGCCTCGACGACGATGCGCACCCGGCCGTCCCTGGCATCCTCGGCGATGCCGCGCGAGCGCACCTCCAGCACGGTCCCGGGGAAGCCCTCGTCGGGACACACCACGTTGCTGCCGTCGCCGAGCACGAGGAGGGGGCTGCCCGCTACGTCCGCCGTCCGGACCGCCTCGACCAGTGCGTCGGCCGATTCGGCGCGGATCCAGGCCTGGGCCGGGCCGCCGACGCGCAGGGTGGTGCGCTGGGCGAGGGTCACCGGCGGCATGCCCGCCACCCTAGGCGCGGGTGCCCGGATCGCGTGGGCGCAGGATGGCGTCCTTGCCCCGGAAGCGGGCCAGCAGGCGGTCGTAGGTGCGCTTGCTCTCCTTGTCGCGGTACTCCGTCGCCGTGTCGTGGTAGCCGTGGTGCCGCTCCTGATGGATGGGCAGCGGGGCTTCCGGGATGACCAGCCGTCCGCCGGCCTCGCGCAGGGCGAGGGACCACTCCATGTCGGCATTGCGGTAGAAGCGCGCCTTGGGATGAGGCGGGCTCGCCAACCCGGCAGTCCGCCTCACGACCATCAGGTAGCCGAGGATCGCGTCGACCTCGCCCGGGCCTGCGTCGACGAACGAGCGCCATTCGTCCGCGCGGTCGACGTCGACGCCTCGCCAGCCCGACGCTGACACCGATTCATCGTCGAGGGCAGCAACGATCGGGGTGAGCGCGTCCCCGTCGATCACGGTCGAGAGGTCCATGACGCCCACCAGCTCGGATGGCGCCAGCGTCAGCAGGGCGACCACGGCCGACGACCACCCGACGGAATCGAGCAGCCCGGACACGTGAAGGTCGACGACCCGACCCGGGTGCGCCAGCGCCTGACGGTGCAGCGCCTCACCGGCCCCTGACGCGTTGCCGCAATCGAGGCCGACGACGACCATCCCGTCGGGTCCGTGGGTGAGCAGGGCCTCGATGCACCGGTCGACATCGTCCGGCCAGCCATCGACGACCAGGCCCATGGTGAGCGGAGCCGACGGCATGGGCGGCCCGGCGGCCAGCAGGGCCGTGATCGTCGGGTGCACGTCGAATGGCGGCCGTGGCGCGAGACTGAAACCGTCGGCGGTGTCGGCAACGACCCAACCACGTTCTCCGATCACGGCCCGCAGGTGGTCGGCGGCAGCGAAGTCGCGCCCGGCTCTGGCGACGGAGCGCTGCTCGGCGAGTGCGACCACGTCAGGCGGCGGGGCCGAGCCAGGCCCGAGCTCCTCGCGCGTCATGCCGGCAGGCGGACGAGGGCCTGCGCCCTGCCGAGCACGGTCACTCCACCAGAGCTGGCGGTGATCGCCACCGTGGCCACGCCGTCGTCGGACACTGCGGTGACCTTGCCCGTCACGTCGACGCGGGCGCCCTCGTCGTCGTCCGGAACCACCACCGGCCGGGTGAACCGCACGCCGTACTCCAGGACCGCGCCCGGGTCGCCGATCCAGTCGGTCACGACCCTGGCGGCCATGCCCATGGTGAGCATGCCGTGCGCGATGACGTCGGGCAGGCCGACGGACACGGCGATGCGCTCGTTCCAGTGGATGACGTTGAAGTCTCCCGATGCGCCGGCATAGCGGATGAGGTCGGCGCGCGTGATGGCGAAGGACAAGGCAGGCAACTCGAGGCCCGCCAGGACCGTGCCGCGTGTCGGCGTCATGGTGCGCCCTCGTCCGGGCCGCGGGCGACCAGTAGCGAATAGGTGGTGAGGACGGCCTCGCCTGAAGCCGTGCCGACGTCGCCGCGCGTCATGATCATGTCGTTGCCCGCCATCGACCGGATCGACTCGATCGTCGTCGCCACGAGGAGCTCGTCGCCTGCGACGATCGGACGGATGAAGGAGAACCGCTGCTCCCCGTGCACGACCCGGGTGTAGTCCAGGCCGAGATCGGGGTCGAAGATGACGGCCCGGCTCGCCCGCATGGACAGGACGATGCCGAAGGTCGGAGGGGCGACGAGGTCGGGGTAGCCCAGAGCGCGGGCTGCCGCGACGTCGACGCAGGCGGGGTTCGCCTCGCCGACGGCTGCGGCGAACTCCCGGATCTTCTCCCGACCCACCACGTAGGTTGCCGCGGGCGGGTAGACGCGCCCCACGAACTCCGGGTTGAGTGCCATGCCCGCGGAAGCCGCTACCGGGTTTCCTTGTGGTTGGTGTGCTTCTTGCAGTTCGGGCAGAACTTCTTGGCCTCGAGCCGGTCCGGGTCGTTGCGGCGGTTCTTCTTGGTGATGTAGTTGCGGTGCTTGCAGTCCTCGCACGCCATCGTGATCTTGGGGCGAATGTCGGTTGCCTTGGCCACTGGTCTTCCTCTTCCGTGATGCCTTGGCGAGGGGACTCGCCAAGATCGATGGTCGTGCACGCCGACCGGTCGGGCGACCGGTTGTTCGCGTAGCGGAGGCCGGACTTGAACCGGCGACACAGCGATTATGAGCCGCTTGCTCTACCAACTGAGCTACCCCGCCTCGATGGGCAATTTCACCCCATCGAGCCCCTTCCGGGAATCGGACCCGGTACCTCGCCCTTACCAAGGGAGCGCTCTACCAATGAGCTAAAGGGGCGCAAAGCCACGCAAGCCTACAAGAGCGTTCGGTGCACGAGGAAATCAGCCCGTCGAGCGCGTTGGCCGCCACGGCAATAGCCTCCAGGCATGCCGAATCCCCTGCGGTGGACCGCCGACGACCTGCCCGACCTCACGGGTCGGGTGGCCATCGTGACGGGGGCCAATTCGGGTATCGGCCTGCAGACCGCCCGGCAGCTGGCCGCTCACGGTGCCGATGTCACGCTCGCGGTTCGAAGCCTGGCCCGGGGGGCCGAGGCGGTGGCCGCGATCCAGGGGTGGGCACCCGGCGCCCAGGTCCACGCGGAGCGCGTTGACCTCGCGGACCTGAGGTCGGTGCGGGAGTTCGCCGACTCATGGGCGCAGGCCAACCCGGGGGGCCTGGACCTGCTCATCAACAACGCCGGCATCATGGCCACCCCGCACCGCAGGACTCCAGACGGCTTCGAGGCGCAGTTCGGCACCAACCACCTCGGCCACTTCGCCCTGACCGGCCTGCTCCTGCCTGCGCTCGTGGCCAGGCCCCGCTCGCGCGTGGTCACGGTCTCCTCCGCAGCGCACCGGATGGGCCGTATGCGCTTCGACGACCTCATGGGGGAGCGTCGATACCAGAGCTGGGCGGCGTACGGCCAGAGCAAGCTGGCCAATCTCCTCTTCACCCGGGAACTCCAGCGCCGACTCGACCGCAACGGCATTGCGACCCTGGCCGTGGCGGCCCATCCGGGCTGGACCGCCACCAACCTCCAGTCCGCCGCCTCACGCGGGGTGAGCACCCGATGGCAGCGCCCCTTCGCCGACGCCGCGAACCGTCTCTTCGGCCAGTCGGCGGAGATGGGCGCGCTGCCCACGCTCTTCGCCGCCACCGCCCCGGGGCTGCCAGGCGACAGCTATGTCGGGCCTGATGGCTTCCTCGAACAGCACGGGCACCCCCGGCTCGTCGCCCGCACCAGCGCGGCGCGCAGCGACGCGGACGCCCGCCGCCTGTGGCAGGCAAGCGAGGATCTGACCGGGGTGCGATACCCCTTCGAGGCGGGCTGAGGCCCCACTTCTCGGATTGGCACTCACCGGCCGAGAGTGCTAAAACAGTGCCATACGGCTGGTGGCCCGCCACCGGGGCGGCCACCACACCACTGAGGAGGTTGTCATGGCCGTGCTGCGTTTCGACCCGTTCCGCGACCTCGACCGGATGACCGAGCAGGTGCTCGGCTCCCCCGCAGGCACCCGGCGCACGCCGAGGTTCATGCCGATGGACCTGTTCCGCGCCGGAGACCACTACGTCCTGCTGGCCGACCTGCCTGGCGTTGACCCGGGCTCGGTCGACGTGAGCGTCGACAACGGGACCCTCACCATCCGCGCCGAGCGATCCGCTCGGGCCGACGACGGAGTCGAGTGGATCGCCAGCGAGCGGTTCACTGGGTCCTTCATGCGCCAGCTGTCGCTGGGAGACGGGCTGGACACCGGTGCCATCGAGGCGACGTACGAGAACGGCGTCCTGACGGTGACGATCCCGGTGGCCGAGAAGGCAAAGCCGCGCCGGATCGAGGTGCAGGCCGCGACAGCAGGCAGTTCGGTGATCGCCGGCAAGGTCGAGCAGGTGGCTCAGTAGTCCTGCGGCGTTCCCGCCACCTCACCCGAGCCAACGAGGCGCACCCGAGCCAACGAGGAAGGGGCCGCCCTGCGTGGGCGGCCCCTTCCTGCGCGTGGCAGGTGAAGGATTCGAACCTTTGAAGGCAAAGCCGACGGATTTACAGTCCGCTCCCATTGGCCGCTCGGGCAACCTGCCGTGGTGCAGCGAGAAGGATACACAGCGCCCAGACGCGGCCAGAATGGCCCAGTGGACCCCCGTCACGCGATCCTGTTCGAGCCCGTGACGATCGGCCCCAAGACGCTTGCCAACCGCTTCTACCAGGTTCCGCACGCCACCGGGTTCGGGAGCGGGCGGCCGCAGGCGCAGGCTGCCTTCCGCGCGATCAAGGCCGAGGGCGGCTGGGGCGGGGTCTGTGTCGAGTACGCCCCCGTGTCCGATGACGCCGACGAGTCGCCGTTCGTGGCTGCCAACCTGCGTGACGACCGCGATGCACGGGCGCTCCGGCTCACGGCCGAGGCTGTCCACGCGCACGGTGCCCTGGCGGGCGTCGAGCTCTACCACGGCGGGGCGTCGAGCAACAACGTCGCGTCCCGGCTGCCCCGCATCGCGCCCAGCCAGTCGGCGGCCGCGCCTCGATGGGGATCGCTGCCGCGCACGATGACCGGCGATGACATCACCCGTGTCCAAGCGGACTTCGTCGCGGCTGCGCGGCGGGCACGCGACGCGGGCTTCGACATCGTGTACGTCTATGGGGCCCACGGCTACCTGCTCTCCCTGTTCCTGTCCACGGCCACGAACCGCAGGACCGACGGCTACGGGGGAACCCTGGCCAACCGCGCCCGCTTCCATCTCGAGACGCTCGCTGCGGTGCGCGAGGCGATCGGCGACGACTGTGCCGTGGCCACCCGCATCTGCATCGACGGGCGCGACGGCCTGCCCGGCATCCGACTGGACGACATGCTGGACTTCGTCCGCCTCGCCGATCCGCTGGTCGACCTGTTCGACGTGGTCGTCGGATCGTGGCCGGAGGATTCCGGGACGTCCCGGTACTACCCCGAGGGGCATGAGCTTCCCTGGTCGTCACGCGTGCGCGAAGCGACGGCGAAGCCCATCGTCGGCGTTGGCCGCTTCACCAGCCCGGACCACATGGCCCAGGTGATCCGATCAGGCGCCCTCGACCTCATCGGCGCGGCCCGCCC
>JAUXRN010000163.1 GCA_030681835.1 Actinomycetota bacterium | reverse complement strand
AAAGTCCAGGCCAGGGCGAACGACGCGAGCGCCACGAGGATCGAGCCCTTGAGCAGTGCCTCGGTGGACATGCGCTGGGCCAGGCGGGACCCGATCAGGCGGCCGACCAGCATGCCGCCGGTGATCGTGCCCAGGGAGGCGGCGGCCGCGGCCGGGCCAAATCCGCACCGCTCCCGAAGGAGGTCCGCCCCCCAGAAGGTCAGGCAGAACTCGGCGCCGAGGAAGCACATGAGCAGGCCGAGCGTCCACAGCACATGCCGCGGCAGTCGGCCCGGCGCGTCCTCGTGCGCGGCCAGTCCACGGGTGCCGAACACCGCGAGGTTGCGCCCGCGCCAGGCTTCCAGGGCAAGGAGCGCCACGACGAGCACCCACAAACCCGCGCGCCAGCCGAGCACGGTCGCCGCTCCGACGCCGACGGCCAATGGGCCGATCAGCCCGGCCAGGGAAGCGAGGGCGTTGGCCTCCGTCAGGGCCGCCGGCCCGGCGTTGCCCTGGTAGTCCAGCAGGAAGGCGTTGATCGCGATGAGCAGGAGGGTGCCGAAGAAGCAGGCGAGGGCTGCGCCGGCGAGGGACACTGGCAGGGCTGCGCTGGGGGTGGAGTAGACCAGGATCGAGATCGCGGTGGCGATCGCCGATGCGCGCATGACGACACCTCGGCCCCAGCGCTCGATGACCGTGGTGGTGAGCATGGCGCCGAGCAGTCCGCCGATCGCCAGGGCGGTGCCATGCAGGCCGGCGACCGAGCGGGTCGTCCCCTGCTCGTCGCGGAGGAGGGCCTGGGTGGCTCCAAATGCGTAGAGGAAGGACGCGAAGAGCGATAACTGGACGTAGGCGATCCAGGTGGGGCGGTCGCGGGCGGGTGCGTACTCGGCCGCCCGCTCGACCCCAGTCACGTGAGTTGCGAGATGACGTGGTCGATGCAGCCGGTGAGCGCGCGGACGTCATCGGGTTCGACCGCCGGGAACACGGCGATGCGCAACTGGTTACGACCTAGCTTGCGATACGGCTCTGTGTCGACGATGCCGTTGCGGCGCAGCGCCTTCGTGATTCCCGTGGCATCGACCGAGTCGTCAATGTCGATGGTGGCGACGACCTTGGAGCGCAGGCCCGGGTCGCGGACGAATGGCGTGGCGAGCGGGCTGGCCTCAGCCCAGTCGTAGAGCACACCCGACGACTCGGCCGTGCGGTCGGTGCACCAGTCCAGGCCGCCGTTCTCGTTGAACCAGTCCACCTGCTCGGCCATCATGAGGATCGTCGCGAGTGCGGGGGTGTTGTACGTCTGGTCGAGGCGTGAGTTGTCGATGGCGGTCTGCAGGTCAAGGAAGTCGGGGATCCAGCGGCCCGAGGCCTTGATCTCCGCAGCACGGTCGATGGCGGTGGGCGACATGAGCGCGCACCACAGCCCGCCGTCCGAGCCAAAGCTCTTCTGGGGCGCGAAGTAGTAGGTGTCGAACTCGGCCGAGTCGACGGCCAGCCCGCCGGCTCCGCTTGTCGCGTCGATGACCATCAGCGCCCCGGCGTCGGCCCCGGGCACCCGGGCGGGGGTCACCGCGACGCCGGTGGAGGTCTCGTTGTGCGGGCTGCAGTACGCGTCGACGCCAGCCTCGGGCGTGAAGGCCGGCGCCCCGCCCGGGTCGGCAGACAGGATCGTGGGCGTGCCGAGATGTGGCGCCTTCTTCACGCCGCTGGCGAACTTGGCGCCGAACTCCCCGAAGGACAGGAACTGCGCCCGGTCGCGGATCAGGCCGAAGGACGCGATGTCCCAGAAGGCGGTCGAACCGCCGTTGCCCAGGACCACCTCGTAGCCGTCCGGCAGCGAGAAAAGCGACGCGAGACCTGCACGGAGGCGGGTCACCTGCGACTTGACTGTCTTCTGCCGGTGAGACGTGCCGAGGTACGTCTGCCAAGCGACGGAAAGCGCCTCGACCTGCGGCTGCCTGACCTTCGAGGGTCCCGATCCGAACCGACCGTCCGCGGGGAGCAGTCCTGCAGGGATGGTGATGTCTTCGGGCGCGACGGACACGGTCGTCTTCTCCAGGCGTGAGGCGGTGTGCCCAGTCTACGAGGCGGGCGCGTAGCCGGTCGGGGCGACCATGACGGGATCCCAGCCGGGGACCTGCTCGGGTGACCGCGGGGCGGGACCCACGTAACGCGCGGAGGGGCGGATCAGCCGGCCGGTGCGCTTCTGCTCGAGGATGTGCGCGCTCCAGCCGGCGAGGCGGGCGCACGTGAACATCGACGTGAACATGGCCGCCGGGACCTCCGCGAAGTCCAGGACGATCGCGGCCCAGAACTCGACGTTGGTCTCCAGCACGCGGTCTGGCCTGCGCTCGCGCAACTCCTTGAGGGCGGCGGCCTCGAGCGCCTCGGCGATCTCGTAGCGCGGGGCGTCGAGCTCGCGCGCCGTGCGGCGCAGGACGCGGGCTCGCGGGTCCTCGGCGCGGTAGACGCGGTGGCCGAAGCCCATGAGCCGCTCGTTGCGGTCGAGGACGCCGCGGACGTAGGCGCCCGCATCGCCGGTGCGCTCGATCTCCTCGATCATGGTGAGGACGCGCGAGGGCGCGCCGCCGTGGAGGGGCCCGCTGATCGCTCCCACCGCGCCGGAGATGGCTGCCGCGACATCAGATCCGGTTGACGCGATGACCCGAGCCGTGAACGTGCTCGCATTCATCCCGTGCTCGGCGGCGGAGACGAAGTAGGCATCGACTGCCTGCACATGGCGCGGATCCGGGTCGCCGCGCCACCGGCGCATGAACCGCTCGACGACGGTGGTCGCCTCGTCGATGTGCGACTGGGGGACCATCGGCTTGCCCAGCCCCCGTGCGGACTGCGCGACGAAGGACAAGGCCATCACGGAGACGTGGGCCAGGTTCTCGCGAGCCATGTCATCGTCGATGTCGAGAAGCGGCCGGAGTCCCCAGGCCGGTGCGAGCATCGCGATCGCGGACTGGACGTCGACGCGCACGTCCCCGGAGTGGATCGGGATGGGGAACGGCTCGGCGGGCGGCAGCCCGGGATTGAACTCGTTGTCGACGAGCAGGCCCCAGACGTTCCCGTAGGACACGCGGCCGACGAGCTCCTCGATGTCGACGCCGCGATAGCGCAGGGCGCTGCCGTCACGGTCGGGCTCGGCGATCTGCGACTCGAAGGCGATTACTCCCTCGAGTCCCGGAACGAAATCGGACACGGTGTTCTCCCCTCGAGCGGACGACCCGCGCCTATTCAACATCGTGAGCGGATCCGTGGTGAGATCGGGTCATGAGTTCATCCGGCACGCAGCCAGGCGATCAGGCAGCGGGCATCGCTGGCCTGCGCGTGTCGTATGACACCGGGGCACTCGACGAGGACGGGCTCGCTGCGACTCCGCTCGAGCAGTTTCGAGCCTGGTTCGACGAGGCGGTCGCGGTCGGACTGCCCGAGCCCAACGCCATGGTGGCGGCCACGGCATCCGTTGACGGCCAGCCCAGTGCGCGAACGGTCCTGCTCAAGGAGGCGGACGCCCGCGGGTTCGTGTTCTTCACGAACCTGGGCTCGCGCAAGGGCACGGAGTTGCGGGACAACCCCCGCGCATCGCTCGTCTTCCCGTGGTTCGCGATGCACCGCCAGATCGTCGCGGTGGGGCAGGCCGAACTGCTGCCGCGCGACGAGGTGGCGGCGTACTTCGGGTCCCGCCCGCACTCGTCGCGGCTGGGGGCCTGGGCCAGCCGTCAGTCCGCCGTGCTGGAGGGCCGGGCCGACCTTGAGCGGCGGTACGCCGACCTGGCCGACCAGCACCCACCGGGCAGCGACGTGCCGGTCCCGCCGTTCTGGGGCGGCTGGCTGGTCCGCCCGGACACCGTCGAGTTCTGGCAGGGCCGGGTCTCCCGGTTGCATGACCGGCTGAGGTACCGCGCCCGTGTTACCGGCGCTGCGGCTTCCGTGCCCGCCCGGCTGGATCGCGCTGACGACTGGGTCATCGAGCGACTGTCCCCCTGATGCCCGGTGCCCGCCGGGGCGTAGGTTCCCGGCGTGGCCCGCCTCTTCGCCGACCTGACGCCGTTGCGCGTCAGTGCGCCGTACCGCCGGTTGTGGTCGGCCTTCGGCATCAGCAACATCGGCCAGCAGATGGCGGCGGTCGCGGTCGGCCTCCAGGTGTACGACATCACCCAGTCGAGCCTGATGGTCGGCCTCGTGGGGCTTGCCCAGCTGATTCCGTTGATCGGGTTCGGGCTGTACGGCGGCACCCTGTCGGACGCGCACGACCGTCGGCTGGTAGGCCTCATCAGTGCCCTGGGACTATGGCTCTGCTCCGCCGCCTTCCTCGCCCAGTCGCTCATGCAGTCGCAGTCGGTCCTGTTGCTGTACGGCATCGTGGCCGTCCAGTCTGCCTTCTTCGCGGTCGGCAGCCCGGCCCGTCAGTCGATCATCCCGCGCATCGTGCCGCGCGACCTGCTTCCCGCCGCCAATGCGCTGGTGACCTTGACGTGGAGCCTCGGCTTCACGCTCGGCCCGCTGCTCGGCGGCGTGCTCGTCGCGGCCAGCGGAACGGTGTCCCTTCCCTACGCCGTCGACGTGGTTGCGTTCGCGGCGGTGACCTGGGCCATGTTCCGGCTACCGAGCCTGCCGCCCATCGTCGAGCCCGGAAAACAGGCCCCGCGCGCTGGCTGGTCCGCAGTCAAGGAGGCGTTTGCCTTCCTCAAGGGCAAGCTCAATCTCCAGATGACCTTCTACCAGGACATGGTGGCCATGGTCTTCGGGATGCCGCGCGCGCTCTTCCCGGCGATCGCGGTCACGTGGTACGGCGGGAGCACGCGCGATGTGGCGCTGGTCCTCGGCCTGCTGTCGGCCGCGCCCGCCGTGGGCGCGCTCGTATCAGGCGTGCTGAGCGGGCCGCTCGGGCGGGTGCGCTGGCAGGGCCGCGCGATCGTCGGCGCCATCCTCGTCTGGGGGGCCGCGATCACGTGCTTCGGACTCGTGCGATGGCTGCCGCTCGCCTTGCTCTTCCTGGCGATTGCGGGCGCGGCCGACAACGTCTCCGCGGTGTTCCGCAGCACGATCCTGCAGTCCGCGACGCCGGACGAGTACCGGGGCCGCCTGCAGGGCGTGTTCACGGTCGTGGTCGCGGGTGGCCCGCGGCTCGGAGACGTCGAGGCCGGGGTGGTGGCGGCGGCCTTCGGCGAGGCCGTCTCGGTGATCTCCGGGGGCTTGGCCTGCATCGCACTGTCCGTGGGGCTCGTCGCCAAGAGTCCGTCATTCCTGCGATACGACGCGCGACATCCGGTGCCCTGACTGGGCTAGCGGGGCGTGCGCTCGCGCAGGGCCTCGGCGACCACGTCGTCGACCCTCATCCCGCGTCGCTCGGCCTCCGCGCGCACGGACTTGCGCAGCGACTTCGGCACGCGCACACCGAGGTCCACCAGCTTGTCCTTGTCGGGCGCGCCGACGGAGTCGGCTGTCGTCGCCGCGCGCCGGAGGTAGGAGGGCTCGGCTCGCTCGGCGGACGGATGCAGGCCGGCATCGCCGGCCTTGCTCAACGGGTTACGGCTCATGGTCACGCCAGGTACTTGCGCAGCGAGAAGGCCGGTACGGCCGGGCGCCGCGGCGGCGGTGGCAGCACCGCGTCGAGCAGGTCGTCGAAAAGGTCGGCCACGTCCCGAGAGCCGGGGGAGTTCCAGGCGTGGATCGGGCTCCCCGCGCGCTGCGACTGGGGGATGCCCGGGCATTCCGGGAGCGGCGGAGAGAAGACGAGAGCGCCGTATTCCGCGGCGAGCAGGTCGGCGTGCAGCCTATGCTCGCGCTCGTCCGGTCGCATGCGGTTGACGACGACCGCGGCGACGGTGAGGCGCGGATTGGCCGCGCGCGCAATCACGGCAACTGCCTCGAGGGCCTCGGCCGCACCGTGCACCGCGAAGTGATTCGGCTCCGTGACGATGATCGCCCGGTCCGCGGCATGCAGTGCGTTGCGGGTGAGCTCGCCCAGCGACGGGGGGCAGTCGATCACGACGACCCCGTAGTCGCGCGGCATCGTGGCCAGCCCGGTACGCAGCCGGCTGGCGGAGTTGCGGCCCTGCCGCGAGTTGCGGTGCTCGAGGCTCCGTTCGGCGCCCAGGACCCGCACCGTCGGACCCCATGCACTGTCGACAACGGCGTCGGCCGCCACCCCGGGGCGCGGGTCGGCCAGCACGTCGCTGGTCGTGAATGGGGCGCCCATGGCATCCAGCGCCATGGTCGCGTTGGCCTGGGGGTCGAGGTCGACCACCAGCGCGCGCATGTCGCGGGCCCACGCAGCGCTGGCCAGTCCGAGTGACACGGTGCTCTTGCCCACGCCCCCCTTCATG
Organism: Actinomycetota bacterium; assembly: GCA_030681835.1. Lineage (GTDB taxonomy): Bacteria > Actinomycetota > Actinomycetes > S36-B12 > S36-B12 > UBA10649. The sequence goes on along the minus strand of JAUXRN010000163.1, from coordinate 6,658 downwards.
GAGAGGACGGCCACGACGGTCATGCCCAGCAGTCTGGCAGCCGCAGGCCCCCGCGCCGGGGAGCCACGTCGTCAGGAAGGCCGGCGGATCGCCTCGAAGTCGGCCAGGGCCGCGTCCCGCTCGGTCGCGTGGTCGACCATGCGCTCCGGGTAGCCATGGTCGAAGCCGTCCGGGGCGTTCCACGGCTCGTGGACGGCCTTGCCCGCCAGGTGGCGAAGCTCGGGTACGTAGCGGCGGACATAGTCGCCGTCCGGGTCGAACTTCAGGCCCTGGAGGACGGGGTTGAAGACCCGGTAGAACGGGGCGGCGTCGGTGCCGCAGCCAGCAGTCCACTGCCAGCCGTGCGCATTGCTGGCGAGGTCCCCGTCGCGAAGCCAGTGCATGAACTCACGGGCGCCGTCCTGCCACGGCAGGTGCAGGTCCTTGACCAGGAAGCTGGCGACCACCATCCGCACCCGGTTGTGCACCCAGCCCTCCGCCCGAAGCTGGCGCATGCCCGCATCCACGAACGGGTACCCGGTGCGGCCACGGCGCCATGCGTCGAGGGCTTCGTCGGCGAGCGCCCCGCCGGACCAGCGCATCTCGGCGTCGAACCTGGCGTCGAGCGACCGGCCGGCGCTCGCGGGCTCGTGGTGAAGGACGTCGGCGTAGAACTCGCGCCAGCAGAGTTCGCGGCGGTACGTCTCGTCATCCTCGCCGAGCTCCGCGAGCAGGCTCCGAGGATGGACCTCCCCGAACCTGAGGTGATGGCTCATCGCACTGGTCCCGTCGAGGTCGGCGCGGTTGCGGTCCTCGCCGTAGCGGCCCAGCGCCGAGTCACGGAACGCGGCCCATCGGTCCCAGGCCGCCTGCTCCCCGGCTGGCGGGAGGCGCAGCGTGCCGACGCCGGGGCCAGCCGGGTAGCCGTCGCACTCCAGCGGGGACCACCAGGCGACGTCGGGTGGCGGCGGCCCGAGGGGTGCCCGCCAGCCGTGCCGCAGCCAGGCCCGGTAGAACGGGGTGAAGACGCGGTAGGCGGTGTCGTCCGGCTTGCGGATCCGGCCCGGGGCGACGGCGTAGGGAGAGCCCGTCGCGATGAGCGGGACGGTGTCGAGTGCGTGCGCAACCGCCGCGTCGCGGGACGTCCCGTAGGGCGCGAAGTCGCCGGACACGTGCACCGACGAGGCGCCGGCGGCCCGGACGACCTCGGGCAGCACCTCGACCGGGTCGCCGTGCTGGAGCAGCAGCGCGCCGGACAGGGATTCGTCCAGGGCCCCCAACGAGGCGAGGAGGTACTCGAGCCGGACCGGCCCGGAGGGCAGCCAGAGGGCCGGGTCCACGACGAACAGCGGCACGACCCGCCCGTCCCCGTCCTCGCGGGCCGAGGCCACGGCCGCCAGGAGGGCGGGGTTGTCGCGAAGCCGCAGATCGCGGCGGAACCACATGACGCTCGGCACGCTTGCAGGCTAGGCAGTAGGTTCAGGGTAGGCAAACCAAAGTGGCAGGAGGCTTGGTGAGCGAGCTCATCGACACCACGGAGATGTACCTGCGGACCGTCTTCGAACTCCAGGAGGAAGGCATCGTCGCGATGCGCGCGCGCATCGCCGAGCGGTTGAACCAGAGTGGCCCCACGGTCTCGCAGACCGTTGCGCGTATGGAGCGCGATGGCCTGCTCGTGGTCTCCGGGGACCGCCACCTTGAGTTCACGCCTGCCGGCCGGGAGGCCGCCACCCGGGTCATGCGCAAGCACCGGCTTGCTGAATGCTTCCTCGTCCAGGTGCTCGGGCTGCCGTGGGAGGACGTCCATGCCGAGGCGTGCCGCTGGGAGCACGTCATGAGTGCCAACGTCGAGCTCCGGCTGCTGGACCTCCTAGGCCACCCGACGGAATCGCCCTATGGCAATCCCATTCCCGGACTGTCCGAGCTGGAGCCCGGCGTGCCGCATCCGACATCCGATGCCGCCGTCGAGCCGCTCAGCACGGCGGCACGCGACGAGGTCCGCCGCGTCGTCGTCCGACGGATCGCCGAGCCGCTCCAGGATGACGCCCCGGCGATGATCACGATGCGACGCATCGGGGCCCTGCCGGGTGCCTCGGTGCAGGTGCACCGGTCCGCCGGCGGGGTCACGGTCGGCAGTGCCGGCGAGTACACCGAGTTGTCCCTCGAGGCCGCCGCCCACGTCCTGGTCGAGGCCGCCGCCTGACCGATGCGTCGTCGGCTGTGGCCGGAGTCTCCCCGCGTGTCTCGGCCACAACTGGCGACGCATCGGGCGCGAACGGTCACCCGGGTCGGGTCGGCCTCGGTCAGGCGTGCGCGGGCGCGCGGTCGAACTCGGGCCGCAGCGGCATGCCGGACGAGCCACCGGGGCCGAGCTTGACCCCGAGCATCTGGTGCAACTGGATCATGTCGATGTCGAAGCCGAGCCGGGATGCGGCCATGTACAGCCGCCACACCCGCGCCGTGCCCAGGCCCGCCTCCTCGACCGCCTCGTCCCAATGGTCCTCGAGGTTCTGGCACCAGTGCTTCAGGGTGAGGGCGTAATGCTCACGGAGGTTCTCCTCGTGCCGCACCTCGAAGCCCGCCGTGTTCATGGCCGTCATGACCTGGGATGGACCGGACAGCTCCCCGTCCGGGAACACGTATCGATTGATGAAGGACTTGCGGAAGTGCGTCACCCACCCGTCGTTCTGCCGGGTGATCGTGTGGTTGAGCAGGCGGCCCTCGGGGCGGAGCTTGTCGTAGAGGAAGGCGAAGTAGGAGGGGTAGTTGGCGCGGCCGATGTGCTCGGTGAGGCCGATCGACGAGACGGCATCGAAGCCCGTCTCGGGGACGTCGCGGTAGTCGCTGTAGCGGATCTGCGCCTGGCCGGTGAGCCCCGCCTGCTCGATCGATTCCTTGCCCCAGAGCGCCTGCTGCTCCGAGAGGGTGACGCCGATGGCCGTCACGCCGTAGTGCTTGACCGCATGCATGACCATGCCACCCCAGCCGCAGCCGACATCGAGCAGCCGCATGCCGGGCTGCAGGCCGAGCTTGCGGCAGACCAGGTCGAACTTCTCGTCTTGGGCCTGCTCGAGGGTGGCGTCGACATTCGGGAAGACGGCGCAGGTGTAGGCCATCGAGGGGCCGAGCACCCAGGAGTAGAAGCGATTGCTCACGTCGTAGTGGTGGTGGATCGCGTCGGCGTCGCGTCCCTTGGAGTGCCGGCGACCGCTGAGCCGGCGCTCCTGCGGCGGAGGGGCCGGCCGCTTGAGGGCGTACGGCGCGAAGGCGCGGGCGAGGGCCAGCCGGTCGCTCCATGACAGGTGGTCCAGCGGCAGCGGGTACAGCCGGCTGAGCGTGGTGTACGCATCGCCGATGATCTCGAGGTCGCCAGACACGTAGGCGCGGGCGAGTCCCAGTTGGTTGGGCGAGGAAGCGAGGTAGTGCACGGCTCGCGGGCTGCGTACCTCCATCAGGACTTCGGGGTCCTGCGGCCCCGACGACGAGCCGTCATACGCGCGGAAGCCCACGCCGCGCTCGGCGGGCACGATCATGGCGAAGGCGTCAGCCAGCCGCATGGTCTTCACTCCTTGTCGTCCTGGTCGCGGAGCGGGCTACTGCCGTTCCACGACCTTCTCGTACAGGTCGCGCAGTCGTCGTTCGGGATCGTAGAGGGACTTCAGGCGGTGGTACTCCTCGCCTCCGTAAATTGCCCAGAACTCGTCCCGGCCGTAGAAGGCCGTCGAATAGAGGGACTTGCGGCCATCGAGGGCCGTGACGACCTGCTCGATCCGGCGGTTCACCGTGCCCTCGTAGGGTTGCGCCCCGTCGGGAAGCGGGACGGTCGACCAGAAGCCGACGTTCACGTAAAGGACCTCGGGGTCGAACTCGTACAGCGGCCAACGCGCGGCCGGGTCGCGCTGGCGCAGGGGGCAAACCCACACCGGCTCGATGCCGACCTCGCGGTGGAAGAAGTCGAGGAACTCGGCCAGGCGGCCCACCGGGACCTCGACGTCCTGGACGACTGCCTCGCGCACCGGACGACCCCGACGCCGGGCAACCCTGTTGGACAGGTCGTGCTTCCGCTCGAGCGCGACGAGCTTCCAGTAGACGTCGCTGCGGAGCTTGCGCTTCGGCCAGAACCGGCGGATGGCCTTCTTCTGCGCACCGAAGGCGCGCGAGCACCAGAACCAGTCGGTGTCCCAACGCCACAGGTAGTCGTGGATCGTGAGGACGTCGATGGTCCTTGCCTGGATGGACCTGTAGTAGATCCCCATGCCGGTGTAGTCGCTGGCGCTCAGGCCGGCCGGTGGCTCGTCGACCATCGTGCCCACGGTGAGGTACTGCTCGTCGCTGGCGAAGACCGTGCCGTCGACGAAGTCCACGCGACGGCCCTCGAATTCGCGGGTTCCCGTGATGACCGCCATCGCGTCGGCCATGGCCTGCGCGGTCGCGAAGCGCACGTGGCGCAGGACGACATAAGGCCGTGTCGGCTCGAGCTCGATGCGCAACCGCAGGGCGTAGCCCAAGGAGCCATAGGAGTTGGGGAAGCCATGGAACAGGTCGCGATGGGGGTCGTCGGGGCGCCCGCTGACGGTGAGGATCTCGCCAGCGCCGGTGAGGATGTCCATCTCCACGACGGACTCATGCGGGGTGCCGTTGCGGAAGCTCGCACTCTCGATGCCCAGGCCCGTGACCGCGCCGCCCAGCGTGATGGTGCGCAACTGGGGCACGCACATCGGCATGAGCCCGAACGGCAGGGTGGCATCGACGAGGTGCTCGTACGTGGTCATGCCCAGGACGTCGGCCGTGCGGGCCACCGGGTCCACGTGGAGGACACCGTCGAACGCCGCGACGTCGAGTCCGGGAGCGCTGACCGCGTCGCGCGGGCGGAACAGGTTCGAGGTGCGCTTGGCGAGGCGGATCGGCGAGCCGGCCGGGATGGCCCGGTACTGGGCGGCAAGGGTGGCTTGCAGGGTCTCGTAGCCTGCGCGCCAGTCCTCCTGCGTGTGAATCGACGTCACGGGGCAACCGTAGTCACGAAGGAACCCCGGTGTGCGCTGGCTGGAGGACTCGGGGGTGACAATGGCCGCATGAAACCGCCCCGCGCCAGCCTTCCGCGCTGGCTTCCCCCGGCCCTCGGGGCCGCCGTGTTCCTCGCCGTGCTGATCAGTGGGGCGCTCGTCACCGCGGACTGGGTCAAGCGCGGCACCGAGATGCGTGCCTTGGTGGCCCAGATCGAGGTGTCGGAGGCGGCGATGGGCCAGGCCCAGGACGCGGTGCGGGAGGCCTTCGCCCCGTATGAGGGCACGGGTGCGCTCACGGAGGCGGATCGCCAGGCCCTGGATGCTGCGCTGTCGGCGGTGGCCCGGGACGGGCTGGCCGGAGTCACGCGGGGCGGGGACCTCGTCGCGTCGGTGGCCGCGCTGCCCTGGCACCGCGACATCGAGGCGGCCCGTGCGGCTTACCTCGCGCATAACCGGGCCTGGCAGGGGTATCTCAGCGCGGCCGCGGAGGACCCTGCGGAGTTCGCGGTCACCCACGACGACGTGAACTCCACCTGGGAGTCGGCCGAGCCCGTGGTGCGTGGCGCGGTCCCGCAGCCGGACCTGTTCGGCCTCGGGGAGCGGGTGGACGCGATCTTCGCCGACGAACCCGCGACCGCTGCCGAAGGTCAGGTGTCGTTCCGCCAATAGTTGACAGTTCAACTATTGTGTTGGACAATGGAGGTCATGACCGTCCCCTCGACCCGTGACCGGATGCCGGCCCTCTATCTGGGCCACGGCGCGCCGCCGCTGCTGGACGACCCCCTGTGGACCGCCGAGCTGTCCGCGTGGGCGGCCGGCCTGCCGCGGCCCGAGGCGATCCTGATCGTCTCGGCGCACTGGGAGTCCGCGCCCATGACGCTGTCGTCGCCTGACGCCGGAACGCCCCTCGTCTACGACTTCAGCGGGTTCGAGCCGCGCTACTTCGCCATGACCTACCCCACCCCGGACGCCACGGCGCTGGCCGAACTGGTGGCCTCGGTGCTGCCGGCCGGCGAGCCGCTCCATCAGCACCCCCGCCGAGGGCTTGACCATGGCGCCTGGGTCCCGTTGAAGGTCATGTACCCGGCCGGGGACATCCCGGTCCTGCAGCTGTCGTTGCCGTCGCTGGACCCGCTCAGGCTCCTCGAGATCGGCCGCGCCCTGCAGCCACTTCGCGACCACGGGGTGCTCATCATCGGCTCCGGCTACCTCACCCATGGGCTGCCCTTCCTGCGCGACTGGCGGCCGGAAGCGGCGCCCCCCGGCTGGAGCAAGGACTTCGACGCGTGGGCGGCGGAGGCGCTGGATCGCGGCGACGTGGATGCGCTCACCGGCTACCGGGACAGGGCTCCCGGCATGCCGTACGCCCACCCGACCGTCGAGCACTACGTCCCGCTCTTCATCACGCTGGGCGCTGCGACCGACCCAGGGCGGCCGCCGGCCACGGTGATCGACGGCTACTTCTTCGGCTTGTCCAAGCGGTCCATCCAGGTCGCCTGACTCAGCGATGCCGAAGCCGAGGCCGAGGCCGAGGCGGAGGAAGCAGCGGGGCTAGCCGACCGCAGAGGCGACGGCCCGGGCCGTGGCGGCCGGCAGCAACTGTGCCGCTCGGGAGATCGCGTCCGGGAAGTCAGCGTCGTCGGCGAGTGCAGCCCAGGCCGTGGCGCCCGCCG
>JAUXRN010000162.1 GCA_030681835.1 Actinomycetota bacterium | reverse complement strand
ACTCAACGCCCGACCACGGCCTACCCTGGGACTGAAGACGCCCGCGCAAGCCCTCAACGAGCTGCTTGACCAAGCAGCCTGAAACCCGAACGCGTTGCACTCACCGCTAGACATCGCCGCCCAGATTCCGGCGCCAACCTCAAGGTCGGGGGTGCTGGCGTGGGCTAGAGGTGCTTGTTCGCCCGGGAGAGGTCCTCTTCGAAGTCGACCTCGACGGCGAACAGGTCGCGGATGTCGAACGGCACCACGCGGGCGGCGTCCTTCTCGATCATGAGCTCCAGGCCACGCTCGAAGTAGTCGGAGTCGTCGCACTCCGTGAGACGCTCGATGAGCCGGGCCTTGTCGGTCGCGCTCACGTAATTGATGCCGACGGACTCGCCGAGGGCGTCCGCGACGGTCTTGGACAGCCGGTCGACGAAGCCTTCCGCGTCGACGGTGTACTTGACCTCCTCCTCGCCGACCACGGCCGTGTTGACGCAGATGAACGACTGCTCCGCGGCCATGAGGTCCTTCGTCCGCTCGAGGACCTGGGGGTCGAACACGACGTCCCCGTTCATCCACAGCACGCCGCCGTCGGCGGACAGCCGCAGCGCCTTCAGCAGGCTGCGGTTGGTGTTGGTGCGGTCGTAGTTCTCGTTGTAGACGTACGTCACGTCGGGAAAGGCTTCGAGGATCAGCTCCAGCTTGAAGCCCACGACCGTCAGGACACGCAGGTCCGCGAAGGCGGCCGCCAGGTTGTCCATCTGCTGCCGCATGATGGTGCGCCCGTCGGACAGCGGGGTCAGTGGCTTCGGCCACGGCTTGCCCAAGCGGGTCCCCATGCCCGCTGCGAGGATCACTGCCTGCACGGTCATCGCCTGTCCTCCGCCACGTCGTCGACAACCCTTAGCCGGCTCAGTTCCCGCAGGGCCTGGTCGTGCTCATGCATTGCCCGTTCGAGTTCCTGCCAGAAGCGCACCGTGCTCTGTCCCGGGGCGAGGGCGTCGAAGTACAGGTCGCGCAGCCCGTGGCGGGCTTCCCGCATCGAGTCGTGCGAGACCATGGACGCCAGTGCCTGGTCGAGCGTCCCGATGCTCGACTCGTCGACGACATGTGCGCCAGCAGCGACGGGCGCATCCTCGAGCAGCCGTGCCCGGTTGGTCCGCCGGTCGGTCAAGGCGAGGGGGGCGTCGGGCCTCAGGTACAGGTGGTCGAGGCTGACGCTCGACACGTCGGCGATCATGAGGTCGGTCGAGCGGATGACGCCCAGCACGTCCGCGTTGAGCAGCACGGCGTGGCCACGGGCCGGGTCGGCAGCCGCCGCCGACCGCACCATGTCGACGATCTCCGCGTGGCCGCGAGCCACGCCGGC
>JAUXRN010000135.1 GCA_030681835.1 Actinomycetota bacterium | reverse complement strand
GGTTCGCCCGCGGCATGACGCTCGGGGTCCGCGCCGTGGTGCTGGACGGCGATGACAGGGTAGTTCTGGTCAAGCACAGCTACGTCTCGGGCTGGCATCTGCCGGGCGGCGGCGTCGAGGTCGGCGAAACCTTTCGCGAGGCGCTGCGCCGCGAACTGGCGGAGGAGGGGCGGATCGAACTTGCCGGCGAGCCGCCGCTGCATGGCCTGTTTCTCAACAGCCATGTTTCCCGCCGCGACCACGTCGCGGTCTATGTAATCCGGCAATTCCGGCAGGACCGGCTGCCCGAGGCCAACCGTGAGATCGTTGCCTGCGGCTTCTTCGACGCGACAGCCTTGCCGGAGGAGACCACCCGGGGCACCCGGCTGCGGATCGCGGAAGTGCTCGAGGGCAGGGAGCCTGCCGCGACATGGCGTTAGCGGCCGGCAACCGGTAAAAGCGTGCGCGACCTCATGACAAACCTGATTCGGCTGATAGAACGGCGATGATCACACCGACGATGCGGATTGCGGTTCTGGTGCCGTGCTTCAACGAGGAAGCCGCGGTCGCAACCGTGATAGCGGATTTTCGCAAAGCCCTGCCCTCGGCGCAGATCTTCGTCTACGACAACAATTCGTCGGACCGGACCATAGCGGTGGCGCGAGCGGCGGGCGCCGAGGTGCGCAGCGAGCGCCGCCAGGGCAAGGGCCATGTGGTGCGGCGGATGTTCGCCGACGTCGATGCCGATATCTACGTGCTGGTCGATGGCGACGCGACCTACGACGCGCCGAGCGCGCAACGCATGGTCGAGCGGCTGCTGACCGACCGTCTCGACATGGTGGTGGGCAACCGCGTCGATCAGGAGGTTGCCGCCTACCGCGCCGGCCATCGCGCCGGCAACTGGCTGCTGACCACCTCGGTTGCCTCGATGTTCGGTCCGACCTTCAGCGACATGCTGTCGGGCTATCGCGTGTTCTCGCGCCGCTTCGTCAAATCTTTCCCGATGCTGTCGGGCGGCTTCGAGATCGAGACCGAACTGGTCATCCATGCGCTCGAACTCGGACTGCCGGTCGCCGAGATCGACACGCCGTATTTTGCGCGACCGGAAGGTTCGACCTCCAAACTCAATACCTGGGGCGATGGCTTCCGCATTCTCCTGATGATCCTGCAACTTTACCGCAGCGAGCGGCCGCTCATCTTCTTTAGTGTGTTTGGTTACACCCTCGCGATTGCCGGTGTGGTGCTGGCGTTTCCGGTCGTCGTCACCTTCTGGGAAACCGGTCTGGTGCCGCGGCTGCCGACCGCGGTGCTGTCGATGGGGTTGATCCTGATGGCGTTCCTGTCGTTCTCGGTCGGCCTGGTGCTCGACACCGTGACGCGCGGCCGCCGCGAGATGAAGCTTCTGGCCTATCTGTCGCACCGCGCGCCGGGCGAAGAACGCAGGAAACCCTAAACCC
>JAUXRN010000144.1 GCA_030681835.1 Actinomycetota bacterium | reverse complement strand
TGCATGGTGTCCCAGTCGCTCTGGGAGCCCATGACCACACCGACTCGTGGAGGCAGGTTCAAGATCGGAGATTCGCCGGGGAGGGGTCGTGGGTTCAGCGCGCGCGGGACTCGCCCACGCGCACGATCTTCATGGTGTTGGTGCCACCGGCCTTGCCGATGGGTTCGCCGATGGTGAGCACGATGAGATCGCCGTCCTGGACGATCCCGTTGCTCTTCAGCTTGTCCTCGGCCTCCTGCAGGAGCTGTTCGCGATCGTGACCCAGGTACTGGATCATCAGCGGATAGGTGTCCTTGAACAGCGAGAGGCGATAGCGCGTGGAGATTTCCGGCGTCAGCGCGTAGATCGGCACGCCGCAGTTGAGGCGCGAGATCCACAGTGCGGTGGAGCCCGACTGCGTGAGCGCGGCGATGCACTTCACCTTCAAATGGAAGGCGGTGAACAGCGCGGCCATGGCGATGGACTGGTCCACGCGCGTGAACACGCGGTTGAGGAACTCGCGGTCCAGGGAGAACTCGGTGGACTTCTCGGCCTCGAGGCAGACGCGGCTCATGGCCTCCACCGTCTGCACCGGGTACTTGCCCGCGGCGGTCTCGGCGGAGAGCATCACCGCGTCGGTGCCATCCAGCACCGCATTGGCGACGTCGGACACCTCGGCGCGCGTCGGCACCGGGCTGGTGATCATCGACTCCATCATCTGCGTGGCCGTGATCGTCAGCTTGTTGCGCTCGCGCGCCATGCGGATCATGCGTTTCTGCAGGGCCGGCACGGCCGCGTCACCCACTTCCACCGCGAGATCGCCGCGGGCCACCATGATGCCGTCGGAGGCGTCCATGACCTCCTCCAGCGCGTGGATGGCTTCCGCGCGTTCCACCTTCGCGATCAGCAGCGACTTCCCGCCGGCCGCGCGCATCAGTTCGCGCGCCATGTACATGTCGGCGCCGCTCTTGGGGAACGACACCGCGAGGAAGTCCGCCTTCATGGCCGCAGCGGTGCGGATGTCCTCCATGTCCTTCGCGGTGAGCGCGGGGGCCGTGAGGCCGCCGCCCTGGCGGTTGATACCCTTGTTGTTGGACAGCTCGCCGCCGTGGCGCACCACGGTGTGGATCTCCGTGCCGACCACGCGGTCGACGTCCATCACGATGCGGCCGTCGTCCAGCAGCAGAACGTCG
>JAUXRN010000139.1 GCA_030681835.1 Actinomycetota bacterium | reverse complement strand
AATTTTTCAAGAAAACCCATGCCTTGCTCCCAGCAATAAAAAACGTCCTGCATTAAAGCGTAAATGACTACCTCAATGCAAGCGACCCGAACGGGCATGGCCAATATGCTGCCCCTGATGATGAAGCCCGCCATGCCCGTTTCCCCCACTCACAGCTCTTTCCCGCGAGCGGGAGAGAGACGCAGTCTCGCTATGCGAGTTTCATGTTAAAGAAAACCCCGTGCGCGCTGATTTCCGGACATCCGTCCTTTGGGCCGCCTGCTTGAAACCGCCCTATCCCGGTTGCTTCAGAATCAAATCCGGCTAACTCAGCCCGTCGGCCAAGTCAATTTATTTATCCAATTATCTAGGCCGAAATAGTTCTTGCAAAAAAACACCGGCACACTAGAATTAGTGAAAATTTAGCAGCTAACCACTATAGGTAGTGGTTTTTTGTTTTTAGGGCTAAAGCGGCCCACATAATCGGGGGGCCATATTGTGCTTGTTACAGAAAATATTTCATCTTCAACATCTGCCCGCAATATTTCAAGATTCTCCGTCCCCCACAGCATGACATCCTGCCAGCACCAGGGCGACCCGCCGCAAGAATTCCATAACAAAACTGCATGCCTGTGAGGGCTCTTATAGTTCCATAGCCGCACGAAAAATTTCACCACATCACCGACAGAAAAATAATTGCCGCCCATCCAGGTGGCAAGACAACCGAATATCGGGCGAATTGACTTTTAAGGGAGCCATTTAAATGACAACACAAGAAATCAGCACCGAAGTATTGCTGGAAAAATACGCGGAGATCGGCGAAACCTCCGTTCAGGATGTGCGCCGCCGCGTAGCGCGCGGCTTGGCGCAGGCCGAAAAACCAAAACAACGCGCCCAATGGGAAGAGGAATTTTTTCTGGGACAGGAAAACGGGCTGGTGCCTGCCGGCCGCATCAACTCGGCGGCCGGCTTGAAGATTCAGGCGACCCTGATCAACTGTTTTGTGCAGCCGGTGGGAGATTCAATCTCC
>JAUXRN010000134.1 GCA_030681835.1 Actinomycetota bacterium | reverse complement strand
CCTCATCTGGGTGCTGGTCGCGCTGCCGCTCGCCGGCGCCGCGATCCTGCTCTTCGCGGGGCGGCGCACCAACTCGTGGGGTCCCTACCTCGGCGTGCTGACGGTGCTGGGCTCCGCCGTCATCGGCGTGCTCATGCTCCTGGAGATGATGCAGCAGCCCGCCGACGGGCGCACGTACGGGCAGGAACTCTTCACCTGGATCCAGGTGGGCGGCTTCTCCGCCGACATGGCCTTCCAGCTCGACCAGCTCTCGATCGTCTTCGTCCTGCTCATCACGATCGTCGGTTCGCTGATCCACGTGTACTCCCTCGGCTACATGGCGCACGACAAGGACCGGCGCAAGTTCTTCGGGTATCTCAACCTCTTCGTGGCCGCGATGCTGCTGCTCGTCCTGGCCAACAACTACCTGCTGCTGTACGTGGGCTGGGAGGGCGTGGGGCTGGCTTCGTACCTGCTCATCGGGTTCTGGCAGCACAAGCCGTCGGCTGCCGCGGCGGCCAAGAAGGCCTTCATCATCAACCGGGTCGGCGACGTCGGGCTGAGCCTGGCGATCATGCTGATGTTCGTCACGTTCGGCTCGGTGAGCTTCCAGGACGTGTTCGGCGTCGCCGATCAGGCGAGCGAGGGGACGCTCACGGCGATCGGGCTCCTCCTCCTCCTTGCCGCCTGCGGCAAGTCGGCCCAGTTCCCGCTCCAGGCGTGGTTGCTCGACGCCATGGAAGGCCCTACCCCGGTCTCCGCGCTTATCCACGCTGCCACCATGGTCACCGCCGGCGTGTACCTGATCGTGCGCAGCAACGTGATCTTCACCGCGGCCGAGTGGGCAGCCATCGCCGTCATCGTCGTGGGCCTCATCACGATGTGGATGGGCGCCATCATCGGCTCCGCGAAGGACGACATCAAGAAGTCGCTCGCGGGCTCCACCATGAGCCAGATCGGCTACATGATCACGGCCGCCGGACTCGGACCCATCGGGTACGTGTTCGCGATCTTCCACCTGCTCACCCACGGCGTGTTCAAGGCCGGCCTCTTCCTTGGTGCCGGGTCGGTCATGCACGGCATGAACGACAACGTGAACATGCGGCGCTATGGGGCGCTGCGCTCGGCCATGGTCATCACGGCCGGCACGTTCATCGTCTGCTACCTGGCCATCATCGGCATCCCGCCGTTCGACGGCTTCTTCTCGAAGGACGACATCATCCACGCGTCCTTCGAGCGCAGCCCCATCATCGGCGTCCTGGCGATGCTGGCTGCCGGCCTCACGGGCTTCTACATGACGCGCATGGTCGCCATGACCTTCTTCGGCAAGGCGCGGTGGGAGGACGACGTCCATCCGCACGAGTCCCCGAAGGTGATGACCATCCCGCTCATCATCCTGGCGATCGGGGCCGCCTTCCTGGGGATGGCGCTGGTGTACTGGGGCGACATCGAGTCGTGGCTCCAGCCCGTGGTCGGCTTCGAGGAGAACCCCCTGCCGCTGGCCAGCTGGGTCTACGAGGCCACCACGCTCGCACTCGTCCTCATCGGCGTGGCCATCGGATGGATCATGTACGCCCGGCGCGAGGTGCCGGTGGAAGCGCCTCGCGGCTCGTGGTTGACCCGTGCCGCGCGCGAGGAGCTGTACGGCAACCAAGTCAATGACGTCCTGGTGGTCCAGCCCACCCACTACGCCTCCCGCTCGCTCGTCTGGTTCGACAACAAGGCGGTCGACGGGTTCGTCAACGGCAGCGCGGCGTTCGTAGGCGGGCTCTCAGGGCGCATGCGCAGGTACCAGACCGGCTTCGTCCGCTCGTATGCGCTGTCAATGGTGGGAGGCGCCCTGCTGGTCGTCCTTGCCCTGGTCCTGGTGAGGATGTCGTGACCTCGTTCCCCTGGCTGACCACGCTCATGGCGGTGCCGCTCGTCGGCAGCGTCCTGATCGTGCTGCTGCCGAAGGGCCGCGCCGTCCTCGCCAAGCAGGTGGCGCTCCTCTTCTCGATCGTGACCCTCGGCCTGACCATCGCCATGGCCCTGCAGTTCCAGGCAGACTCGACGGAGCCCTTCCAGTTCGTCGAGTCCCAGCCGTGGATCCCGGCCTTCGGCATCTCGTACTCGGTGGGCGTTGACGGGATCTCGCTAGTGCTGATCGCGCTTGCCGCGACGCTGGTTCCTGTGGTGATCCTCGCCGGATGGAACGACGCGGACGATTCGCGTGGGACCGTCAAGGGCTACTTCGCCCTCATCATGGTGCTCGAGACCCTGATGATCGGAGTGTTCGCGGCCACCGACGTCTTCCTGTTCTATGTGTTCTTCGAGGCCATGCTGATCCCGGTCTACTTCATGATCGGGCGCTACGGCGGTGTGCAGCGGTCGTACGCCGCCGTCAAGTTCCTTCTCTACAGCCTGCTCGGCGGACTGTTCATGCTGGCCGCCCTCATCGGGCTGTATGTGGTGTCGGCGCAGATGACGGGGACCGGGACCTTCGACTTCCTCTCGCTGGCATCGCTGGACATCGACCCCGATGTCCAGAAGCTGCTGTTCCTCGGGTTCTTCTTCGCCTTCGCCATCAAGGCACCCCTGTGGCCATTCCACACGTGGCTCCCTGACGCGGCGGCCGAATCCAAGCCAGGCACGGCGGTGCTCCTCATCGGCGTGCTGGACAAGGTCGGCACGTTCGGCATGATCCGCTATTGCCTCGAGATCTTCCCCGCCGCATCGGAGTTCTATGCCCCGGTGGTCATCGGCATGGCCCTCGTAGGCATCTTCTACGGGGCATTTGTCGCCCTGAGCCAGACCGACATGAAGAGGCTGTTCGCCTACTCGTCGATGTCCCACTTCGGGTTCATCGCACTGGGAATCTTCGTGTTCACGTCGACGGGTCAGAGCGGATCCGTCGTCTACATGGTTGCCCACGGCCTGTCGACGGCTGCCCTGTTCCTGACGGCCGGCTTCCTCATGTCGCGGTACCGGGGCTCGAGCTACATCGGCGACTACGCGGGCGTGAACAAGGTGGCACCGGTCCTCGCCGGCTTCTTCATGGTGGCTGCCCTGTCCTCCCTTGCCCTGCCGGGCATGGTCTCGTTCATCGGCGAGTTCCTCGTGCTCCTGGGCACGTTCGAGCGTTACCTGTGGATCGGCGCCCTCGCCACGGTCGGCATCGTCATCACGGCCGCGTATGTGCTGCGGCTCTACCAGCGGACGATGACCGGGCCCCTGAAGCCCGAGCTCGAGGGCATGAAGGACCTCGGCGGCCGCGAGATCACCGCCCTGGTCCCCATTGCTGCATTGACGATCGTCCTGGGCCTGTTCCCTGCGCCGCTGCTCAACGTGATCAACCCAACGGTCGACCGGGTCATGACGAGCGTGGGCGCGAGTGACCCTTCGCCCACCCTCGCCCTTCCCGGTACCGCCGCTGACGGGACAGCCAAGTGAGCGCCCTGCTGACGGCGACAACCGTCCTGAGCGAGACCACCGAAGAATTCGAGCTTCCCTCGATCAACTACTCGGCCATCGCGCCGATCCTCATCATCTTCGGCGCGGCCATCGTCTCTGTCCTCGTGGAGGCCTTCGCGCCGCGCCGTGCTCGGCGGCCATTGCAGCTGGTGATCGTGCTCGGCTCGGTCATCGCCGCGCTGGTCGTGGTCGTGTCGCTGGCCGGCACCTTCCTCATCACTGCCGAGGGCGCAATCGCGGTCGACGGGCCCACGCTCGTCATGCAGGGAACGCTGCTGGTCGTGTCGCTGCTCGGTGCACTCCTCATGGCCGAACGCACGATCGACTCCCTCGGAGATGCCTTCGCCCCCCGGGCGTCTGCCCTCCCGGGGTCCGAGGACGAGCGGCAGTTCACCGAGCGCGGCTACCTGCAGACCGAGATCTGGCCGTTCTTCCTCTTCGCGCTGACGGGCATGCTCCTGTTCCCTGCGGCCAACGACCTCCTGCTCATGTTCGTGGCCCTGGAGGTCATGTCGCTGCCGCTCTACCTGCTGGCCGGCATGGCCCGGCGCCGCCGCCTGCTGTCCCAGGAAGCGTCCCTGAAGTACTTCCTCCTGGGTGCGTTCTCATCTGCATTCTTCCTGTACGGCGCCGCCATGCTCTATGGCTACAGCGGAACGGTCTCGCTCACCGGCATCGCGGCTGCACTCAGCGCCAAGCCAGGGGAGGGGGCGCTCGTCACGATAGGAGTGGCCTTGCTCCTGGTCGGACTGCTGTTCAAGATCGCGGCCGTGCCTTTCCACCAGTGGACCCCGGACGTCTATCAAGGTGCCCCGACACCCGTCACCGGCTTCATGGCCGCCACCGTGAAGATAGCTGCGTTCGGCGCCCTCTTCCGCCTTCTCTACGTCGGGCTGGGCGGCATGCAGTGGGACTGGGAGCCGGTCCTGTGGATCGTGTCGATCCTCACGATGGTGGTCGGCTCGATCGTCGCGATCACGCAGACCGACATCAAGAGGATGCTCGCCTACTCGTCCATCGCCCAGGCCGGCTTCATCCTCGTGGGCGTCGTCGCGGTAAGCCGGGAAGGCCTGGCGGGCTCGATGTTCTACCTGATTGCGTACGCATTCACCACGATCGGGGCATTCGCGGTAGTCGGCATGGTGCGCGATGCATCCGGCGAGGCGACCCACCTGTCCAAGTGGGCGGGACTGGGCAAGAAGTCGCCCATGGTCGCCGGCGTCTTCGCCGTCTTCATGCTTGCCCTTGCGGGCATTCCGCTCACGAGCGGATTCATCGGCAAGTTCAGCGTGTTCACCGCCGCCATCGCGAGCGGCGCAACCTGGCTGGTGATCGTGGCGGTCGGCGCCAGCCTCATCGCGGCGTTCTTCTACGCGCGGGTCATCGTGCTGATGTTCTTCTCCGAGCCCACCGAGAACACGGCATCCGTCGTGGTGCCCTCGGCGTTCACCACGGTTGCCCTGGCGGCCGGTGCCACCGTCACGATCGTCCTGGGCATCGTGCCGCAGCCGGTGCTGGAGCTGGTCAGCAACGCCGATGTCTTCATCCGGTAGTACGTTGCACTGATGAGCGACTCGCTGCGCGGCCTTCGCGTGCCCGACGCCGATCTCGACGCCACCCTGACAGCGGGGCTGGCACGGGTCGAGGATGGCCTGCGCCAAGCGGTCGCGAGCGACGATCCGTTCGTGGCCGACGCGTCCCGCTACCTTGTCGACGCGGGCGGCAAGCGGTTCCGCCCCTTGCTCGTGCTGCTGGCGGCCCAGTTCGGCGACCCCGAAGCCTGGGGCGTCGTGCCCGCCGGCGTCGTTGTCGAGTTGACGCACCTGGCGACGCTCTACCACGACGACGTCATGGACGAGGCTCCGCTGCGACGGGGTGCGCAGTCGGCCAACGCCCGGTGGGACAACACCATCGCCATCCTCACCGGGGACTTCCTCTTCGCCCGGTCGTCCGGGATCCTTGCCGACCTCGGCCCAGAGGCGGTCCGGATCCAGGCGCACACCTTCGAGCGCCTGTGCACCGGGCAGATCCGCGAGACGATCGGCCCTCGGCCCGGGCACGACCCCGTCGAGCACCACCTTCAGGTGGTGGCGGACAAGACGGGGTCGCTCATCGCGGCGTCGGGGCGCTACGGGGCGCTCATGGCCGGCGCCGATCCGCAGGCAGTCGAGACCCTGACCCAGTTCGGCGAGCGGATCGGGGTGGCCTTCCAACTGGCAGATGACCTTGTCGACATCACCTCTGAATCGCTGCAGTCCGGCAAGACTCCCGGCACGGACCTGCGCGAGGGCATTCCCACGCTGGCCGGCCTGATCGCGCTCACCAGCCCCGACCCGGCCGATGCCCGTCTGCAGGATCTCCTGCGCCGTCCGCTGGCCGACGACGCAGAGCACGTCGAGGCGCTCGCGCTGCTGCGCGACCACCCGGCCCTCGAGGAGGCGCGCGCCGAAGCCCGCCAATGGGCGGACCGGGCGCGTTCATGCCTCGACCCGCTCCCCGACGGCGCGGCGCGCCGGGTGCTCGAACTGCTCTGCGACTACGTGGTGTCGCGCACGGGCTGATCAAGCCTCAGTCGGGCTCGATGACGTTCAGGTCGTCCGCGCGGTTTCGGTTCCCCTGTGCATTGCGCAACCCGTCGATTGACATGACGGCGAGGGACAGCCACACCAGGCCGAAGCCGACCCACCGCAACGGCGACATCGCCTCGTCGAAGACCAGCACGCCGAGCAGAAACTGCAGCACGGGCGTGAAGTACTGCATGAGGCCGAGGGTCGAGAGAGGGATGCGCGTCGCTGCGCCGCCGAAGGCCAGCAGCGGGATCGCCGTGATCGGACCCAGCAGGACGAGCAGCAGGATCAAGCCGGCGTCGCTGCCCGCGAACGACGTGGTGCCACGTACCGCCATCACGATCATGACGCCGAGCGCGACCGGGGCCAGCACGGCCGTCTCGATCGTGAGGCTCTCGACGGATCCCGAGCCCACCTGCTTCTTGATCAGCCCGTAGACGCCGAAGGACACGGCGAGCACGAGGCTGATCCACGGCAGCCTCCCGTAGCTCACGGCCAGCACGCCGACGGCGAGTACGGCGATGCCCACGGCCACCCACTGCGCCCGTCGCAGCCGCTCGCGCAGGAGGAGGACGCCGAGTGCCACCGACACCAGGGGATTGATGAAGTAGCCCAGCGAGGCCTCGACGACCTGGTTCGATGCGACCGCGTAGACGTAGAAGCCCCAGTTGACGGCGAGGAAGGCGGCCGCGATGCCCAGCAGGGCCAGCGACCTGGGGGACCGGGTGACCGCAACCGTCTTCGCCCACGAGCGGGTGACCGTGGTCAGGATCGCAAGGAACACGAGCGACCACACGACGCGGTTGGCCACCACCTCGACCGGCGAGACGTCGGCCAGCAGGTGGAAGTACAGCGGGAACAGGCCCCACAGGACGTAGGCGATGAAACCGAGCAGGACTCCCGTCCCGCCACGGGAGCGCGGCAGGTGGACGCGGTTGCTCAGTTGACGGTCCAGGTGTCGCTGCCCGTGAGCAGCGACTGCAGGTCGCCGACGCCCTCGCGGGCGGTGACGTCGGCCACCTGGTCTCGGACCAGCCGGTCGTATGACGGGCGCTCGATGTCGCGGAACACCCCGATGGGGGTGTTCTCCAGGGTTCGCGGGTTGGACAGCCGGGAGAGGGCGAACGCCAGCCCGGGGTCCTTCGCGTGCGCGTCGTGCCGCAGGATCGCGTCCTCGCCGACCTCGGCCACGTCGGCCACGGTGATGTGGCCGTCGTCCGTGCGGATGACGCCCTTCTCGAGGTCCTTGCCGAACCGGATGGGCTCGCCGTGGACCAGGCGCATCGTGACGTCGTCGCGGGTGTCGGAGTCCTTGAGTGGCTCGAAGGCGCCGTCATTGAAGATATTGCAGTTCTGGTAGATCTCGACGAGGGCCGTTCCCTCATGCGCGGCCGCCTGGCGCAGCACCTCGGTGAGGTGCTTGCGATCGGAGTCGATGGTGCGGGCGACGAAGGTGGCCTCGGCGCCAAGTGCCAGGGACACCGGGTTGAACGCGTAGTCGAGCGACCCCTGCGGCGTGCTCTTGGTGATCTTGCCCTGCTCGGAGGTGGGGGAGTACTGGCCCTTGGTCAGTCCGTAGATGCGGTTGTTGAACAGCAGGATCTTCAGGTTGACATTGCGCCGCAGGGCGTGGATGAGGTGGTTGCCGCCGATCGACAGGGAGTCCCCGTCCCCCGTGACTACCCACACGGACAGGTCGGGACGCGTCACGGCGAGGCCGGTCGCGATGGCCGGCGCGCGGCCGTGGATCGAGTGCATCCCGTACGTGTTCATGTAGTAGGGGAAGCGGGAGCTGCAGCCGATGCCGGAGACGAAGACGATGTTCTCGCGGCGCAGGCCCAGCTCGGGCAGGAAGCCTTGCACCGCGGCGAGCACGGCGTAGTCGCCGCAGCCGGGGCACCACCGCACCTCCTGGTCGGACTTGAAGTCCTTCGCGGACTGGGGCGAGTCGGCCTTGGGGACGAGGGTCAAGGACGGGAGCGTGTCGGTCATGCCGGCCTCACAAGGTCTCGAGGGCGTCGCTTATGGCGGCGACCAGTTCGGTGGACTTGAACGGCATGCCGCGGACCTGGTTGATGCCCTGCACGTCGACGAGGTACTTGGCCCGCAGCAGCATGGTCAGCTGGCCGAGGTTCATCTCCGGGACGATGACCCGGTCGTACGACGCCAGCACGGCGCCGAGGTTCGACGGGAAGGGGTTCAGGTGGCGCAGGTGCGCCTGGGCCACCTTGGCGCCGGTGCGCCGGGTGATCTCGCAGGCCGCCCCGATGGGCCCGAACGTGGAGCCCCAGCCGAGCACCAGGATCCGGGCGTCGCCGTCCGGATCGTCCACCTCTACTAGCGGGATGCTGGCCGCGATCGCGTCGACCTTGGCCTGGCGCAGCCGGACCATGGTGTCGTGGTTCTCGGGGTCGTAGGAGATGTTGCCCGTTCCGTCGGCCTTCTCCAGGCCGCCGATACGGTGCTCCAATCCGGGCGTCCCGGGCACCGCCCAGGCCCGGGCGAGGGTCTGCGGGTCGCGCAGGTAGGGCCAGAACTCCTCCGACCCGTCCGCGGCGACGTGGTTGCGGGCCGTCGCGAAGCCCGGATCGATCGTCGGCAGCGAGTCGGCATCGGGTACGAGCCACGGCTCGGAGCCGTTGGCGAGGTAGCCGTCCGAGAGCAGGAACACCGGCGTGCGGTACTCGATCGCGATCCTGGCCGCCTCGATGGCCGCGAAGAAGCAGTCTGACGGGGACTTCGGGGCGACGATGGGCACCGGTGACTCGCCGTTGCGGCCGAACATGGCCTGGAGGAGGTCGGACTGCTCGGTCTTGGTGGGCAGGCCGGTCGACGGGCCGCCTCTCTGGACGTCGACAATGACCAGCGGCAGTTCCAGCGAGACGGCCAGGCCGATGGCCTCGGACTTCAGCGCGATGCCAGGTCCCGAGGTCGTCGTGACGGCCAGCGCGCCGCCGTACGCGGCGCCGAGGGCCGAGCCGATGCCGGCGATCTCGTCCTCGGCCTGGAAGGTCACCACGCCGAACCGCTTGTGCTTGCTCAGCTCGTGCAGGATGTCCGATGCCGGGGTGATCGGGTAGCCGCCGAGGAACAACGGCAGCCCGGACTTCTGGCTCGCGGCGACCAGGCCGAAGGCGAGGGCCGGGTTGCCCGCGATGTTCCGGTAGACCCCTGCGGGCATGTGCGCCGGTGCCACCTCGTACTGCACCGAGAACGATTCCGTGGTCTCGCCGAACGACCAGCCCGCCTCGAAGGCCGCGAGGTTGGCCGCCAGGATGTCGGGCTTGCTGGCGAACTTCTTCTCCAGGAATGCGCGCGTCCCCTGGTGCCCTCGGGAGTAGAGCCACGACAGCAGGCCGAGCGCGTACATGTTCTTCGCCCGCTCGGCTTCCTTCTTGGACACGTCGAACGCCTTCAGGGCCTCGACCGTCTGCGAGGTGAGCGCTACGGCGTGGACGTTGAACTGGTCGAGGGAGCCGTCCTCGAGCGGGTTCGTCTCGTAGCCCACCTTCTCCAGGGCCCGCTTGCCGAACTCGTCGGTGTTGACGATGAGGTCCGCTCCGCGGGGCAGGTCCTTGATGTTTGCCTTCAGGGCCGCGGGATTCATGGCCACGAGGACGTTGGGCACGTCGCCGGGCGTGGTGATGTCGTGGTCGGCGAAGGCCAGCTGGAAGGCGGACACTCCGCCGATGGTCCCCGCTGGCGCGCGGATCTCGGCCGGGAAGTCGGGCAGTGTCGACAGGTCGTTGCCCAGCCCGGCCGTCTCGGAGGTGAACCGGTCTCCGGTCAACTGCATGCCGTCGCCGGAATCCCCCGCGAACCTGATGACGACACGGTTCAACTGGACTACCTGCTTGGACACGTATTCCCCTCGCCTCTGGGAGATCGTTGCGCCGTGCGGATGGCGTCGCGGGCTAACCGACCCATTCTGCCCCTGCCCGGTCCGCTCTGCCATGGTTGGGGCGCGCGGGTTCTAGGCTGGGACCGTGAAATGGGTCACGTCGCCACCCGCCTCGGCCTACCGACTGTCCGGCGACCTGGGTGTCCGCGTGGTCGTCGCGAACCTCGGACTGGCCTGCTGCTCGATGGAGGTCGAAGCCGCCGTGGCGCGTGGCCTGCTCGTCCCGGACGACGGACAGGACCCCGAGCGCACCGTGCTGCTGGTCTCCGGGACCGTGACGGATGCCCTTGCCCCCGCCGTCCTCTCCGCCCGTGACCACCTCGATGGCGAGGTGGTGGTCGTGTCCTTCGGCGCCTGCGCGAGTACGGGAGGGCCGTACTGGGATGCCCCGACCGTGACGAAAGGCATCGACCAGTTGCTCCCGGTGGCCGGCTACGTTCCCGGCTGTCCGCCGAGGCCCGAGGCCCTGGTCGCAGGGCTGCTCGACGTCCTTCGGGACCGGCCATGAGGCAGGTGCCGCGGGAGGAGTGGCGGGGGGTCCTCGCCGCGCTGCACGCGTCGGGCCTGGCCTATCTCGACCTGCTCACGGCCGTCGAGCGGGACGCTGGCCTGGAGGTTGTCGCGCGCGTGGTTCGCCCGGGGTCGGCCGCCGCCGAGGTCGTCGTCGCCGCCCTGCCGGCCGACGACCTGCGCATCGACAGCGCCGTGCCTGTCTACCCCGGGGCGGCCTGGCACGAGCGCGAGACGGCCGAGATGTTCGGGATCGAGTTCGCCGGCCATCCGGACCCGCGACCCCTCCTGCTGCGCACCGGCCTCGGTGCCCCGCCGTTGCGTAAGCGCACCGTGCTCGTCGCGCGAGCAGTCCAGCCGTGGCCGGGGGAGTTCGAGCCATCGCTGCCCGATCGCGCGGGCAGCCCGTCGCGCCGCCGCGCGCGCCCCCTCGGTGTCGTGGACGGCTGGCCCGACGGGGGCGGCCGGCCGTGACCGTGCGGGGGGTCATCGCGCTCATCCCGGACGCCTGCACCTCGTGCATGCTGTGCGTGCGCGAGTGCCCCACGTGGTGCATCTCGTTGCAGGCCCACCCTGAGCAGGTTGTCGACGAGGAGGCCCGGCGGCCGCGCACGGTCAACGTGCTCGATACCTTCGCCATCGACTTCGGCCTATGCATGTACTGCGGGATCTGTGTCGACGTGTGCCCGTTCGACGCGCTGGAGTGGGCTCCCGACCACGACTACGGGGCAGCCACGCGCGCCGGCCTGGTGCAGCCGATAGAGCGACTAGCGGCCTGGCTCGCCCCGCCCTAACCCCGATGCCTCGTCACTTGTGGCCCCGCCGCGCCGACGATCTGCGGCCACATGTGACGAGGCATCGGGGTGGTCCACAGGACGTGGCCGCACTGGTTTCGCCTACCCTCCGTCGCGCTGCCAGTACCGCCACGCCGGCGGTTTCCGCAGCCTTGGTGCATGTCGGAGACAGGGCCGCCGGTGCCGTTCCGCGTCGGAGCGACCGGAGGTGGAGGCCTGACTCGCAGCCAGGCTCGCCGTGATCGGTACGTGGTACCGAGCCGGTCCTTGAGGATTCCTCGCGAGTTGCCGCACAGCATGGAGGTGCGGATCCAGGCGGTCGCACTCGCGTCGCGCGAGGACGCGCTGTTCTGCGGCCCTTCTGCGGCGGTCCTCCTCGGCCTGCCGGTGCCATACCGGCTTCAGGATGGTCCCGTCTGGGTCATGGTTCCCGAGGGAATGCCCCGCCCACGGCGACGGGACGTCCGGGCGAGACAGGCGGACGTCGTGGCGGCCGAGATTTCGGTCGCACATGGGCTGCGCGTGACGTCGCCGGCGCGGACGTTCGTCGACCTGGCCCCGTTGCTGTCGCTTCCGGACCTCGTGGCGGTTGGGGATGCCGCCATGCGTGGGTGGCGCGTGACGCCCGAGGAGCTGCTCGAGGTGATTCGCCGACGAGTTCGTTACCACGGCAAGGTCAAGGCGAGGCATGCCGCCCCCTTGCTGGATCCGCGGGCCGAGTCTCCCCAGGAGTCCCGGTTGCGCATGGTGATCATCGGGGGCGGCCTTCCCGCGCCCGCGGTGAATCTTGAGGTGTACGACGAATGGGGAGGGTTCATCGCCCGGTGCGACCTTGGCTACGAGGACTGGAAGGTCGCCGTCGAGTACGACGGCGCGGTCCATGCGATGAGAGCACGCCGATTCGCGGACGCCACTCGCCGGACGCTTCTTCGCGAGCATGGCTGGTACGTGGTGGAGGTCGTCGCCGACGACCTGAGGTTTCCGCACCGCGCCGTCGCCAAGGTGCATGGCGCCCTGCGAGCGCGAGGCGCTGTCAGCTAGCCCCGATGCGTCGTCAGTTGCGGCCGCGCCGCGCCGGCGGATGCCGACCACACCTGACGAGGTATCGAAGGGTCAGCGGTAGTTGTCGAACTGGACCGCGAAGTCCAGGTCGGCTCCCTTCACCAGAGCCTGCACGGCCTGAAGATCGTCGCGGCTCTTGCTCGTGACGCGAAGTTCCTCGCCCATGACCTGGGTCTTGACGGACTTCGGTCCCTCGTCGCGGATCAGCTTGCCGATCTTCTTGGCCTGCTCCTGGCTTATGCCGGCCTTGAACGTGCCGGTGATCTTGTACTCCTTGCCGGACGAGCGCGGGTCCTCGGCCTCGAAGGACTTCAGGCTCAGCCCGCGCTTGATGATCTTCTCCTGGAAGACGTCAAGGGCCGCCTTGGCCCGGTCCTCGGTGCTGGACGTGATCTCGACGGCGAGCTCGCCCTTCCACTCGATCGTGGTGCCGGTGTTCTTGAAGTCAAAGCGCTGGGCCAGCTCCTTGGCTGCTTGGTTCAGTGCGTTGTCGGCCTCCTGGCGATCCACCTTGGAGACGATGTCGAAGCTGCTGTCAGCCATGTGCCCTCCTTCGTACCGGGTACCCGTGTGCGTGATGACGTCATTGTTCCTCGCGACGCATGGGCAGTGGTCGCGAGGGGTCGGGCGACTCGAGCTCACGGGCCAGCCGGTGCCCATCGAAAACCGCCTCCGAGATCCAGCCCGGGGCGGCGGCGTCGCCGATCAGGTGGACCGATCTGATGCCGGACTCGCGGAGCCGGGGGTCGTCGGCAGCCAGTTCGCGGTAGAGGTCGTCGACGGGGACCTGACGCGTGACGAGGACGAGGTCATCGGCAGGCAGGCGGACCGGCCGGCCGAACTCGTCCGCACCGAGCACGACATCGTCCTCGCGATGTGTCACGGTCACGCCGGTCCGAAACTCCACTCCCGTCGCGTGCAGGTGCCGGCGCAGCATGGGTCCCTCCAGGGTGCCGTCCGAGATGGGCGACACCACGGGATGAGGAGTGGCGAGCACGACCTGGTAGCCCTCGCCGGACAGCATCTCGGCAATCCCGGGGCCGACGTAGTAGCCGTCCTCGTCGGCCACCACGACACGTGGCCCCCGCGGACGCTCACCCGCCATCACCCGTTCGGGGGTCAGCGAGCCGTCCGAGGCCCACCTGCTCCCGGTCGCGATGACGATCACGTCGGCGCCGTAGTCGAGGACGTCCGCCGCCGACAGCCGCCGGTTCAGGACCACCTCGACGTTCGGCAGTTCCTCGAGCTGGGTAGCCCGCCAGTCGATCACCCGGCCCCAGTCCCCGAGGGTTGGCAGGCGCCGGGTCCAGAGCAGGCGCCCCCCGATCGCGACGCCGGCATCGACGAGGTGCACGGCGCGCGCCCCTCGTCGGCCCAGGACGATGGCGCATTCCATCCCGGCGGGCCCCGCTCCGACGACCAGGACGCTGATCGCGGGGTCGGCGAGCGGCGTGACGATCTCCGGGTGCCAGCCGCGCCGGAACTCCTCGCCCGCCGTCGGGTTCTGGATACAGCCGATCTGGCCGAACTCCTCCTCGCGAAGGATGCAGACATTTGAGCCGGTGCACTCGCGGATGTCCGCGAGCCTTCCCTCAGCGATCTTGCGGGGCAGGAAGGGATCGGCAATCGCGGGGCGGGCCGCGCCGATGA
>JAUXRN010000120.1 GCA_030681835.1 Actinomycetota bacterium | reverse complement strand
CATGACCTTCTTCGTGCGCGCGCCGATCTTCGTGTGGCGCGAGCACATGCGCCACCGCATCGCCAGCTACAACGAGGAGTCGGGGCGCTACCGCCAGCTCGAGCCGGTCTTCTACGTACCGGATCGT
Source organism: Actinomycetota bacterium (assembly GCA_030681835.1). Lineage (GTDB taxonomy): Bacteria > Actinomycetota > Actinomycetes > S36-B12 > S36-B12 > UBA10649. Next base: position 14,511 of record JAUXRN010000120.1, on the reverse strand, counting down.
CAGCGCCCCCTCCTGCAGGTGGGCAAGGCCGGTGCCTACGAGTTCCTGCCCGGCACAGAGGACCAGTACGGCCTCGTCGACCACGAGGTTCGCGAGGCCTGCACCGCCGCCTACGCGTCGTACCAGCGCATGCTCGACGCCGGGGTGGCCCGGGAGGTGGCCCGCATGGTGCTGCCCGTCACGATCTACTCCAGCGCCTACGTGACCCTCAACGCCCGGTCCCTCATGAACTTCCTCTCGCTGCGCCGCAAGGTCGAGGGCTCGCACTTCCCGTCCTTCCCCCAACGCGAGATCGAGATGGTGGCCGAGCGGTACGAGGAGGAGTGGTCGCGACTGATGCCGATCACGCATGCCGCCTTCATCAAGAACGGCCGAGTCGCGCCCTGATCGACCCCGGCACCCCTAGGACTACCCTTGGGGCATGCCAGGCCCCACGACTGACAGGAGCCCGTTCGGCGTCATGCTGACGGCGATGGTGACCCCGTTCCACCCCGATGGCTCGCTGGACCTCGACGGAGCCCAGTCCCTGGCGGCGCACCTGGTCGACCGGCTCGGTCATGACGGCCTGGTCGTCAACGGGACGACGGGGGAGTCGGCCACGAAGACGGACGATGAGGACATCGCGGTGCTGCGTGCGGTCCTGGAGGCGGTCGGCGACCGGGCCACGGTGATCGCCGGGGTCGGGACGAACGACACGGCGCACTCGGTCGAGGCAGCGCGCATGGCCGCGCAGGCCGGCGCCCACGGCACGATGGCCGTGACCCCGTACTACAACCGGCCGCCGCAGGAGGGCCTTGTCCGGCACTTCCACGCCATCGCCGATGCCACCGACCTGCCGATGATCACGTACGACATCCCCAAGCGCACCGGGACCGCAATCGAGTTGACCACCATGATCCGCATTGCCGAGCATCCGCGGATCGTCGCCAACAAGGACGCCAAGGGCGACCTGGAGTTCGCGCAACTGGCCATGGCGAGCACCGGCCTGGCCTGGTACAGCGGAGACGACATCCTCAACCTGCCGCTGCTCGTCCTCGGTGCCGGCGGGATGATCTCGGTCGTCGGGCACGTGGTCGGCGATCGTCTCAAGGCCATGGCCGCGGCCTTGTGGGCCGGGTGCCCCGAGGAGGCTGCCGGGATCAACGCCGGCCTCCTGCCGGTCTACACCGGCATGTTCCGCACGCAGGGCGTGATCCTCGCCAAGGCCGCCCTCGACATGCAGGGGCTGCCCGCCGGTCCCGTGCGGCTGCCGCTCGTCGATGCCACGGACGACCAGCGGGCCATCCTGCGGGCCGACCTGGCGCTCGGCGGCGTACGGGGCTTTGCCGCATGAGCCACGTCAACCTGCCGGCGCCGGCGGCCCTGGCCGATGGGGGCCTTCGACTGTTCGCCCTCGGCGGCCTGGGCGAGATCGGCCGCAACATGACCGTCTTCGAGCACCGCGGCCGGCTGCTCATTGTCGACTGCGGCGTGCTGTTCCCGGAGGAGTCCCAGCCGGGCATCGACTTGATCCTGCCCGACTTCGGGCCGATCAGGGACCGGCTGGACGATGTCGAGGCCATCGTCCTCACGCATGGCCACGAGGACCACATCGGCGCTGTCCCGTACCTGCTCCGGGAGCGACCGGACATCCCGATCTTCGCCTCGAAGCTGACGCTGGCCTTCCTCGAGGCGAAGCTGCGCGAGCATCGGCTGCCGCCCGTGGCGACTGCCGTGGCCGATGGCGAGCGGGTCGGCCTGGGCCCGTTCGACGTGGAGTTCATCGCGGTCAACCACTCGATTCCCGATGCCATGGCCCTCGCCATCCGGACGAGTGCGGGCACCGTCCTGCACACCGGCGACTTCAAGATGGACCAGCTCCCACTGGATGGCAGGATCACCGACCTCAACTCCTTCGCCCGGCTCGGTGATGCGGGCGTGGACCTGCTCCTCGTCGACAGTACCAACGCCGACGTGCCCGGCTTCGTGCCCAGCGAGCGCGACATCATGCCGGTCCTCGATGCCGTGTTCCTTCGCGCGGAGGGCCGGATCATCGTTGCGTCCTTCGCCTCGCACATCCACCGCGTGCAGCAGATCATCGACATGGCCAAGTTGCACGACCGGCGGATCGCCTTCGTCGGGCGATCGATGATCCGCAACATGGGCATCGCTCGGGACCTCGGCTACCTGAAGATCCCGGGGGGCATGGTCGTGACGCCTGACGAGCTGGCCAGCCTGCCGGACGACGAGTGTGTCCTGATATGCACGGGGTCCCAGGGGGAGCCGATGGCGGTCCTGTCCCGTATCGCGAACCGCGACCACGCGATCAGTGTCGGCACGAGCGATACGGTCGTGCTGGCCTCCTCGCTCATCCCGGGCAACGAGAACTCCGTCTTCCGCGTCATCAACGGCCTGGCTCGCCTCGGGGCGACGGTCGTGCACAAGGGCAACGCCCTGGTGCACGTGTCGGGCCACGCCGCTGCGGGCGAGCTGCAGTACGTCTACAACGTCGTCAAGCCCCGCTACGTGGTGCCGATTCACGGAGAGTGGCGGCACATGCGGGCCAATGCCGCCGTCGCCACGAGCACGGGCATCCCGGCCGAGCGCGTGCTCCTGGCCGAGAACGGGGTGGTCGTGGACCTCGTCGACGGGTCCGCCGCCATCACGGGGTACGTACCGGTCGGCTTCGTCTACGTCGACGGCCTCGGCGTGGGCGATGTCACCGAGACCTCCCTGAAGGACCGCCGGGTCCTCGGCGAGGAGGGGTTCATCTCCGTGTTCGTCGTGGTCGACATCGTCGACGCGGCGGTGGTCGGCGGGCCGGAGATCCACGTGCGCGGATTCGGCGCCGAGGAGGAGCTCATCGGCCCGCTGATGGACCAGGTGTCCCAGGTGCTCAAGCACGCACTGGCCGATGGAGTCGACGATACCCACGAGCTCCAGCAGCGGATCCGCCGCGCCGTGGGCAAGTGGGTCAATTCCACCCACCGCCGGCGCCCGATGATCATCCCGGTGGTCATCGAGGCCTGACGAGGAACGAGCGCAGCGAGTCCCGGAGTCAGGCCGCATGGGATCGAGGCCTAGCTCTTCCGCCGACCTTGAGGTTGGCGGGGCATTCGCCACGGCGAAGTCACGCCAACCTCAAGGTCGGCGGGGAGAAAGTGGCGCGTGTGACTGCCGTTACCAGTGGGGTCTGACCAGTACGCTGCCAAGCATGGCTTCCCGCACGACTTCCCCCGTGCGCTCGGGCTCGACCCGGCGTTCCCCGTCCCGTACGTCCGGCGGTTCGGCCGGGCGGGGTGCTGGCAAGGCGCCGGCCCGCCGGCCGGCCGCCCGCCGGCCCGCCCGCCCCGGCCCCATCCCGCGGGCCGTAGCCGCGATCGGACGGGTCCTGCGCGCCATCTGGCTTGGCATCGCCCATGTGCTGGGCGGGACCGCACGGGCGCTGGGGCGTGGTGCCCGCGACCTGGACCCGGCGCACCGACGTGACGGCTTAGGGCTTGCCCTGGTGGCCGCGGCCGCCGTTCTGGTGGCGGCCACCTGGTTCGGGGTCGACGGATGGTTCGTGTCGTGGGCCAGCATGGTTACCACCGCGCTCATCGGGTCCCTTGACTGGATCGTGCCGGTCCTCCTGCTGGCCTTGGCCTGGCGCTTCCTGCGCCATCCGGAGGACAACGCAACGACGGGGCGCCTGGCCATCGGCACCTCCGCGGTGCTGGTCAGCGTGATCGGGCTGTGGCACCTGGCCCAGGATGCCGCCACGCCCAGCGACGGGGCCGAGGCCATGAGCGCGGGCGGCGGGGTCGTCGGCTGGATCGCGACGGCGCCGATCGTATCCGCGGTCGGCCCGATCGTGACGGCGGTCGTGCTCGTACTCCTCCTCGTCTTCGGCCTGCTCGTCCTCACGGCGACATCACTCGCCTCGGTGCGCGCCGGCATCCACCGCGCTGCCACCGGCGCGCTGGGCCTGGTCCGCCGGAAGCCGGTTGCGGCCACGGACGGGACGCCCAGCGAGGCCACTCACGATGTCGACGTCCCCGAGGGGTTCGCCGGCGCGGACGACGTCCATTACTCGACAACGATCCTCGACGACGAGGACCGGCCCGCAGCCGTGCTCATGATGGGGCTGGCTGAGCACGAGACGTCGATGGTCACCCGCCCCGCTGCCAGGGCCGACCAGGGCGGCGACGATCTCGTGGAGGACATGGACGGCGACCACGTGCCCGGCGGGGCCGCTGGAGCGGCGCACCCGGCCCGCAGCGAGACGGTCGTCATCGGCACTGGCAGGCCGGCCGCCCGGCAGTTGACCCTGCCGCGTCGGAGCCGGTATGCGCTGCCCAAGCGCGACCTGCTGAGAACCGGTCCGGCGCACAAGACCGCGACTCGAGCCAACGAGCACGTCGTCGCGGCCCTGACCGAGGTTCTCGACCAGTTCGCGATCGATGCGCAGGTCACCGGCTTCATGCGCGGCCCGACGGTCACCCGGTATGAGATCGAGCTCGGGCCGAGCGTGAAGGTGGAGCGGGTCACGGCGTTGAGCAAGAACATCGCCTACGCCGTCGCCAGCGCGGACGTGCGCATCCTCAGCCCGATCCCCGGCAAGAAGGCGATCGGCGTGGAGATCCCCAATACCGATCGCGAGCTGGTCGCCCTGGGTGACGTCCTGCGCAGCAGCACCGCCACGAGCGACCACCACCCGCTCGGCGCGGCCCTTGGCAAGGACGTGGAGGGCGGGTTCGTGATCGCGAACCTCGCCCGGATGCCGCACCTGCTGGTTGCCGGGGCCACGGGAGCCGGCAAGTCCTCCTGCATCAACAGCCTCATCACGTCGATCCTCATGCGGTCGACACCCGAGGAGGTCCGCCTGATCCTCATCGATCCCAAGCGGGTGGAGCTGTCGGTGTACGAGGGCGTGCCCCACCTGATCACGCCGATCATCACCACCCCGAAGAAGGCAGCCGACGCTCTCCAATGGGTGGTCAAGGAGATGGACCGGCGATACGACGACCTGGCACAGTACGGCTTCCGGCACGTCGACCAGTTCAACAAGGCGGTGCTCGACGGCCGGGTGAAGCCCCTGCCCGGCAGCGAGCGGACCATCGAGCCCTATCCCTACCTGCTGGTCATCGTCGACGAGCTTGCCGACCTCATGATGGTCGCGCCTCGCGACGTCGAGGACGCGATCGTTCGGATCACCCAGCTCGCCCGAGCTGCCGGCATCCACCTGGTCCTGGCCACGCAGCGACCCAGCGTCGACGTGGTCACCGGGCTGATCAAGGCGAACGTGCCGAGCCGGCTGGCCTTCGCCACGTCGAGCGTCACCGACAGCCGGGTCATCCTCGACCAGCCCGGTGCCGAGAAGCTCGTCGGCCAGGGCGACGGGCTCTTCCTGCCGATGGGGGCGAACAAGGCGATGCGCATCCAGGGCGCGTTCGTCTCCGAGGCCGAGATCCGGCAGGTCGTCGCGCACTGCAAGGCGCAGGGCGAGGCCTCCTACCTCCCCGATGTCGTGGCACCGGCCACCTCGTCGCGCGAGATTGACGACGAGGTGGGCGATGACCTCGACCTGCTCCTCCAGGCGGTCGAACTGGTGGTGACCACCCAGTTCGGCTCGACGTCGATGCTCCAGCGCAAGCTGCGCGTGGGCTTCGCCAAGGCGGGCCGACTCATGGACCTGATGGAGACCCGCGGGGTCGTCGGGCCGAGCGAGGGTTCCAAGGCACGCGACGTGCTCGTCAAGGCGGACGACCTGCCGGGGCTGCTGCTGCTGATCAGGGGCGAGTCCGGCTGACCCCCTCCTGCCACGGCGGCCGCGGGGGGCTTCCCCTGCGTGCCCGGTCGGGCAGGACGTACGATGCTTGAACGGCGCATGAGCGGAGGACGCATGTCGGCAGGGCAGATGCTCAGCGCAGCACGCACGGATGCCGGAATGTCCCTCGACGACCTGGCCCACGCCACCAAGCTCCGGGCCTCCATCCTGGCGGCCATGGAGGGCGACGACTTCAGCCACTGCGGTGGCACGGTATATGCCCGCGGGCAGCTCCGGGCGATCGCCCCAGTGGTCGGGCTCGACCCGGACGACCTCATCGAGGCCTTCGACCGCGACGTAGGCCGCACCGCAGCCGACTGATCCTCCGCACGTAGGCTGGGCGGGTGCCTGAGACCAGCAAGGTGGCGGTCGTCACCTTGGGCTGTGCCCGCAACGAGGTCGATTCCGAGGAGCTCGCCGGGCGCCTGGCGGCCGAGGGCTGGGTTCTCGTGGATGACCCGGACGACGCCGACGCGGTCCTCGTCAACACCTGCGGCTTCGTCGAGGCGGCCAAGAAGGACTCGATCGACACCATCCTCGCCATCGCGGACCAGGGCGAGCGCCCGCAAGCGGTCGTGGCGGTCGGCTGCCTTGCAGAGCGCTATGGCCGCGAGCTGGCCGACGCCCTGCCTGAGGCCGATGCCGTGCTGGGGTTCGACGACTACCCGGGCATCGCAGACACGCTTCGGCGGATCGTCGCTGGCGAGCCGCACGTCCCGCACGTCCCGACGGACCGGCGCCAGCTGCTGCCGATCTCGCCCGTCGAACGACCCGCTGCCGCGGGCTTCGTGCCCGGGCACGCGAGCACGGTGGACCGGCCGGCGGCACCGGGCGGCTGGCAGCCGCCGATGCTGCGACGCCGCCTCGACAACAGTCCCGTGGCCCCCGTGAAGCTTGCCTCGGGCTGCGACCGCCGCTGCTCCTTCTGCGCGATCCCGTCCTTCCGCGGCTCGTTCGTCTCGCGGCCGCCGGCCGACGTGGTCGCCGAGATCGACTGGCTCGTGGGGCAGGGCGTGCGCGAGGCAGTGCTGGTGAGCGAGAACTCCACCTCCTACGGCAAGGACCTCGGAGACCTTCGGCTGCTTGAGTCACTGCTGCCTCGGATCGGCCAGGAGACAGCGATCGCCCGCCTGCGGGTGGCTTACCTGCAGCCCGCAGAGGTCCGTCCCGGCCTGCTGGCCGCCATCGCGCAGGTGCCCGTCGTGGCGCCGTACTTCGACCTGTCGTTCCAGCATGGCAGTGCGACGGTCCTGCGCCGCATGAGGCGTTTCGGTGGCCGTGAGGAGTTCCTGGACCTCGTGGCCCGGATCAGGGACCTCGATCCAGCGGCCGGGATCCGCAGCAACGTCATCGTCGGCTTCCCGGGCGAGACCGAGGAAGAGTTCGCGGACCTGGTGGCGTTCCTCGAGCAGGCCAGGCTCGACGCCGTGGGCGTGTTCGGCTACAGCGATGAGGACGGCACCGAGGCCGCGGGACTGCCCGGCAAACTGCCGACCGACGTGGTCGCGCAGCGCGTCGAGCAGGTCAGCGCACTCGTCGACGAAGTGATGGCCCAGCGCGCGGAGGACCGGATCGGGGAGTGCGTGGTTGTTCTGGTCGAAGCGATCGAGGACGAGGATGGGCAGGCGTGGGCCGTCGGCCGGTCCGGCCACCAGGGCCCGGACGACGCCGCGACCAGCGTGCGGCTCGGGCCCACCTCGGTAGCCGTGGGCGACCTCGTGGCGGCGATCGTCACGGATGCCGAGGGCGTGGACCTTGTCGCCGACCCGGCGGAAGCGCCCGCATGAAGCCACCGATCCCCGACCGCGCAGCGGACCCGGTCGGGAACGCCCCGCTCGTGAACCTGCCGAACGCGCTGACCGTCCTGCGGGTGCTCTGCGTCCCGCTGCTGGCGGCGCTTCTGGTGGTCGACGACGGAGCCCGCGGCCCCGCGCGCGACGCGGCGGCCATCGTCTTCGTCCTGGCCTCGATCACCGACTTGATGGACGGGGCCATCGCCCGCCGCTACGGACTGGTCACCACGTTCGGCAAGGTGGCCGACCCAATCGCCGACAAGGCGCTCACCGGCGTGGCGCTGATCGGCCTGTCGCTCATGGGCGACCTGCCGTGGTGGGTCACCGCGGTGATCCTGGTCCGCGAAGTCGGTGTCACCCTGCTGCGCTTCTGGGTCATCGAGCACGGGGTCATCCCGGCCAGCCGGGGCGGCAAGGCGAAGACCCTGGCCCAGACCGTTGCCATCACGATGTACCTGGCCGACGTGCCGCTGGCATGGTGGCCCACCGCAAGCGCGTGGGCGATGGCTGTCGCAGTCGTGCTCACGGTCGCCACCGGGCTGGACTACGTGGTGCGGGCCGTACGCCTGCGTCGCCAACCGGTCGAGATCCGCACGAACCTCGGCGTGCACCGTGACGTCGCCTGACCAACGGGCCACCGCGCTGGTGGCCGCCTGCCGGGACGCCGGCCTCACCGTGGCGACCGGGGAATCCGTGACGGCCGGCCTGCTTGCGGCGACGGTGGCCGAAGTCCCCGGGGCCTCGTCGGTGCTGCGCGGGGCGGTGGTGGCCTATCACGTGGACGTGAAGAGGGCGCTCCTGGATGTGCCAGCGTCTGCGCTGGCGCACGGCGTGGTGAGCCGGGCGGTCGCCGAGGCCATGGCGGCGGGTGCGGCGCGGCGGGTCGCGGCCGACGTGGGCATTGGCGCTACCGGGGTGGCGGGGCCCGACCCGCACGACGGCGAGCCGGTCGGGTCGGTCTGGATCGCCGCCTGCGGTCCAGGCTGGCGGGTGGCCGAGCACCTGCGGCTGCCCGGGGGCCGCGACGAGGTGCGGTGTCAGACGGTTCAGGCATGCTTGGCGATGGTCACGGCGCAGGTGCTCGGGATGCGGGCCGGAGTTTCGCCGAGCGCGGAATAGGCCCTTGCCTGATGCTGTTGGGCAGGGACATCAGCACGATGGACGTGAGCACGACCGGAACGAACGAGCACGACCAGCACGGGGGCAGCGAGAGGAGGGGCCATGATCGTCCTGCGGCACGTGATCGGCGACGAATTGCGACGTCGACGGAAGGACCAGGGCCGCACCCTGCGCGACGTTTCAGGCGCTGCTGCCGTCTCCCTGGGCTACCTGTCCGAGGTCGAGCGAGGCCAGAAGGAGGCGTCGAGCGAGTTGCTCGCCGCGATCTGCGGAGCGCTGGATGTATCGCAGTCCGATGTCCTCGCCTCGGTGAGCAGCCAGGTCGCCCAAGCCGAGACCACGCATCGCCGTCCCGTCCTGTCGGTGGCCGGCCTGTCCTGACCCATGCCTAGCCGCGGGGTGGCCGCAGTCCCGTGGGGGTCGCCACGAACCCTGCCTCGCCGAGGGCGCTCGCGAAGCCAGCAGCCTCGGCCAGAGCCGTGCCGTTGACCCGCTGGAGCACCGCCCGGCCCAGCCCCGCCTGCTCTCCATCGGCAGCCAGCGCCCGCATCGCCGGCACGAGCAGTGCCGCATCCTGCGTCCACGCCAGCGCCGACCGGCCGCCCCGGTCGATGTACGCCACGGGGCTTCCGTCCACGAGCACGACAACAGCCCCGGCGCGGCGGGCCGGCCGGCCCGCGCCCTCCGGCAGGGCCGGCCATGGCAGTGCCGCACCGTAGGCCTGGGCCGGGTCGGTGGCTGCCAGCACCATGACGCGGGGCTCGCGTTCTCGGCGCAGCCCGCGCAGCCGGTCGACCGCGACCGCGACGGCGAACTGGGCCGCCCCGAGCCCATCGACCGCGTAGGTTCGCCGGCACCGGCCAGCATCCTCGAAGGCGGACAGGACCCGGTACACGGCCGCGAAGCCCCCCTCGATCCGCTCGCTGGCGACGCTGCCGCGGGTGACGATGCCGTAGCGCTCGAGCAGCGCGTCGCCGACGGCCCGGGCCCGCTCGGCCGGTGTGACGTGCCCATCAGCAGTCGCCACCCAACGTCCGGACGCGGCCGGCGGCCCGCTGCGCGAGGGCAGGGCTGGCCGGCGCCTTCCCCCTGTCGGCCGCGTCGGGCCGCGCCCGTCGATCCGGGCCCGCAGCGGCGACCAGCTGTCATTCGTGACGAACCCGGACCACACCAGCGACCACAGTGCCTCGACGAGCTCGCGATCCGGCACCGCCCCGAGCTCCGTGCCCACCCGGTCCCCGACATCCCGGAAGAACAGGGCGCCGCCTGGTCGAAGGACGTCGAGGACGGCCAGCTCGAGCGGGGAGTGATCCGCCTCGTCCCGAGCGGCGGGCCGCAGCGCGGGCGCCCGATCCGCGGGAGCCAGGGCCACGACCCCGTCGCCTCCCGACAGCGGCGCGAGCCCCCACCAGGAGACTTCGCCCGCCGTCATGAGCTCGTCGACCATGCCCGGGTGGAAATCGCCCACCCGACTGGCAAAGACGCCTCGCAGCCACGTGCTCGCTGGCAGCGCCACGCCGGCCAGTTGCTCGATCACCTCGAAGCAGCCGTCGACACCTCGCAGGGTCGGCCGCTCGCCGTGGGCGGCGACTCGCTGCCAGGTGGGCAGGAAGGAAGCGAAGGCCTCGGGCGGCACCGGCTCGATCTCGTCCCGCAGTCGTGCGATGCTGCGCCGCCGGATCCGGCGCAGCACCTCGGAGTCGCAGTACTCGGTGTGCGCGCCGCCCGGCCGGAACTCCCCGCGAACGACCCGGCCGGCCGAGGCCAGCCGGTCGAGGACCTCCCCGGCCACGGCCGGCGGCAGCCCGAGGTCCGCGGCCGCCTGCTCGCGCGTGAACGGTCCATGGGTCCGGGCGAAGCGCCCGACGACATCGCCCAGCGGGTCGTCGACGATCTCCAGGTGGGCGTCCGGTATGCCGACCGGCAGCGCGACGCCGAGCGCATCGCGTAGCCGGCCGGCATCCTCCACGGCCGCAGTCCGTTCCTGCCCTGCCAAGCGGACCTCGATCGCCCGGCGGGACTGGCGCAGCGATGCCAGCCAGTCAGGGTGGATGCCGCGCTCGACACCCTGCGCGTCCGTCAGCGGACCAAGGATCCGCAGCATGTCGGCGGCATCCTCGACGTCCCGGGCCTGGTGCGTGCTGGCGGTGCGCTGCAGTTCGGCCTCCACCTCGTCGATGGCGTCGGCGTCGTGCAGGTCGCGCTGCTCGGGCGTGCCGAGCAGCTCGGCTAGCAGCCGGGTGTCGAGGGTCAGGGCCTCCGCGCGACGCTCGGCGAGGGGCGAGTCCCCCTCGTACAGGAAGGACGCGACGTAGCCGAACAGCAGCGACTCCGCGAACGGCGACGGGTGGTCGGTGGCCACCTCGTGCACGGTCACCGTGCCGTCGCGCAGTTCCGCGAGCAGGGTGCGCAACGCCGGGACGTCGTAGACATCTTGGAGGCACTCGCGGACGGTCTCCAGGATGATGGGGAAGCTGGCGTAGCCGGAGGCGACCTCGAGCAGGTGTGCCGACCTCTGCCGTTGCTGCCACAGGGGGGACCGTCGGTCCGGCCGTCGCCGCGGGAGGAGCAGGGCCCGGGCCGCGCACTCGCGGAAGCGTGCTGCGAACAGTGCCGAACCGCCCACCTGGGCCGTGACGATGCCCTCGATCTCCTCCGGATCGATGCGGATCAGCTCGGCGACGGACGCGGCGGCCTGCTCATCGTCGGTGTCCGGGAGCCGCAGGACGATGCCATCGTCGGCATGCATGACGTGTGCATCGATACCGAGGTGGTCGCGGATGCGAGCACCAATGGCCAGCGCCCACGGCGCGTGCACGCGGGCACCGAAGGGGGAGTGCACGATGACCCGCCAGTCGCCGAGCTCGTCCCGGAAGCGCTCGACGACGATTGACCTGTCGCTGGGAACATGGTGGGTGGCCGCGCGCTGCTCCTCGATGTAGCCGATCAGGTTCGCGACGGCCCTCTCGTCCAGCCCCATGCCTGCGACGGCATCGCGCGGATGTCGAGACGCGGCGACGGTGCGCACGAAGGCGCCGACGTCACGCCCGAGGGCCGCTGGCCGCCCGAGGGCGTCGCCGTGCCAGAAGGGCAGCCGACCCGGCACACCCGGTGCCGGGGTGACGAGGACCCGATCGTGCGTGATCTCCTCGATGCGCCAGCCCGAGGCACCCAGCGCGATGACGTCGCCGACCCGCGACTCGTAGACCATCTCCTCGTCGAGCTCGCCGACGCGGGAGCCACCGACCAGGAAGACGGTGAACAGGCCGCGGTCCGGGATGGTGCCGCCGCTGGTCACCGCTAGCCGCTGCGCGCCCGGGCGCGTGCTGAGCAGGCCGGACGTGCGGTCCCAGACCAGGCGCGGGCGCAGCTCGGCGAACTCGTCGGACGGATACCGGCCGGACAGCAGGTCGAGCACCGAGGCGAAGACCTGGTCGGTGAGGGTCGAGAAGGACGCCGAGCGGCGCATCAGGTCGAGCAGGTCATCGGCCTGCCAGTCGTCCATGGCCACGCACGCGACGATCTGCTGGGCGAGCACGTCGAGCGGGTTCCGCGGGATCCGGACGTCCTCTATGCGGCCCGAGCGCATGCCGTCGGCCACGACGGCCGCCGTCACGAGGTCGCCTCGGAACTTGGGGAAGATGATGCCGCGGCTGGTCGCTCCGACCTGGTGGCCGGCCCGACCCACCCTCTGCAGTCCGCTTGCGACGCTGGGCGGGGTCTCGACCTGCACCACGAGGTCGATCGTCCCCATGTCGATGCCGAGCTCCAGGCTGCTCGTGGCGACGACCGCGGGCAGTCGTCCGGCCTTGAGGTCCTCCTCGATGAAGGCCCGCTGCTCCTTGCTGACCGAGCCGTGGTGGGCCCGGGCGATCGGACCGGTTTCGGGCAGCCCCGCTGCGAGTCGCCGCTCGGCTGCGATGTCGTTGACCTGCGCGGTGATGCGCTCGGCGAGGCGGCGGGAGTTGGCGAAGACGAGCGTCGCTCGGTGCGCCTCGATGAGGTCGACCAGCTGCTCGTCGATGTGCGGCCAGATCGACGAGCGCGGCACCGGATCAGCACCGGCGTGCTGGGAACCGTCGGCCGACGCGGGCAGGTCGGCCATGTGATCGACAGGCACCCGAATCTGCAGGTCCCATGACTTCTCGCTCGGCGGCGCGACCACGGTGGCCGGGCTCTGCGGCCGCAGGAAGGCGGCGACGTCGGCGATGGGACTGACGGTGGCCGAGAGCCCGATGCGCTGCGCCGGAGATGAGAGCAGGGCGTCAAGGCGGTCCAGGGAGACGGCGAGGTGGGCTCCCCGCTTGGTGCCGGCAACGGCATGGACCTCGTCGACGATGACCGTGTGGACCGCGCGGAGGGACTCGCGCGCCCGGGAGGTGAGCATGAGGAAGAGTGACTCGGGGGTCGTGATGAGTATGTCGGGCGGCCGCCTGGCCATGCGGGCCCGTTCGGCCGGCGGAGTGTCGCCCGTTCGGATGCCGATGCGCACGTCGGGCACGGCCAGGCCCAGTCGGGCCGCCTCGCGCTCGATCCCGATCAGGGGGCTGCGCAGATTGCGCTCGACGTCGACGGCGAGCGCCTTCAACGGCGACACGTACAGGACCCGGCACCGGTCCAGTCGATCCTCCGGTGTCGGCTCGGTGAGCAGGCGGTCGATCGCCTGAAGGAAGGCGGCCAGCGTCTTGCCGCTGCCCGTGGGGGCAACGACGAGGGTGTCATCGCCCTGGCGGATCGCGGTCCAGGCGCCCCGCTGGGCGGGGGTGGGGGAGTCGAACGCCCCGGCGAACCAGGCCACCGTCGCCGGCGAGAACCCCGCGGTCATGTGCCGGCCGTCATGTCGGGGCCAGCAGGAAGGCGACCGCGACGAGCAGCAGGTAGCCGGCCAGCTCGATCATCCCGATACGCCCCGGTGCCATGTTCCGGCCCGGCACGGTGATCGCCCGGCCCGCGAGGTAGCCGAATGGCAGGAGCAGGAGGAGGCCGTCGGGCAGCCCCCACGCCCAGGCCAGCGCCGCTGCCGCCACGATCGACCCGAAGGCGACCGTCCTCGACGCCGTGGCGAAGGCCGGGTTGGCCCGCTCGCGGATCAAGGACTTGACGTGGAGGGTGGAGCCCGTGAGCAGCAGGGCCACGGCGGCGCACAGGATCCACGCCTGGGAGGGGATCGTCGACGGCGCGGGCGGCACCCATCCGCCGCTGCCATGGTCCGCCGCCCAGGTCACCGGTACGACGAGCGCGCACTCGACGATGAGGACCGCGTCGTTCACCAGCGACCTCTCGTCGCGTCGGCGGGCGAAGGCGGCGTTGACCGCGAAGAGTGCGGCGTAGCCCAGGCCGATCCAGGCCAGCCACGGCTGGGCGGCCAGGGCGACGGCACCGAGCGCCGCGGCTGGCAGCCCCCACGTGACGAGCGGTCGCACGTAGCGGCCGGGGCGGGGCAGCCGGCCAGGTCGCCGATGATGAGGTGCCGTGTCCTTGGCCATTGCCAGGGCGAAGTACGACGCCGGGTAGGCCAGCACCCAGGCGGCTCCGAGGACGGCTACCAGCCAGGACATCCCGGTGAGCGCGATCGCCACCGCGACGGGCAGGCCGATAAAGGCCCAGGCCCCATGCGCCGGCGGCACGAGCGAAACGCGGCGGGCGGATCCCGGTACGGCCACGGGCTGATGGTGGCAGATGGGGCAGACTGCACGCCGTGCGCCTTACGGACTTCTGGGAGCGGATGGATGCGGTCTTCGGGCCCGCCTATGCCCGCTCCTGGGCGCACGACGTGGTGCTGCCCACGCTTGGCCGGACGACGGAGGAGGC
>JAUXRN010000117.1 GCA_030681835.1 Actinomycetota bacterium | reverse complement strand
CCTCCAGATGCACGCCAACCACCGCGAAGAGATCGACATCGTGTACGCGGGCGACATCGCCGCGGCCGTCGGCCTCAAGGACACCTACACCGGCGACACCCTGACGCACCCGGACCACCCGGTCATCCTGGAGTCGATGACGTTCCCCGAGCCCGTCATCGAGGTCGCCATCGAGCCCAAGACCAAGGCCGACCAGGACAAGCTGGGCATCGCGCTCCAGCGGCTGGCCGAGGAGGACCCGACCTTCCGTGTCAAGACGGACGAGGAGTCGGGCCAGACCCTGATCGCCGGCATGGGCGAGCTGCACCTGGACGTCCTGGTGGACCGGATGGTCCGCGAGTTCAAGGTGGCGGCCAACGTCGGCAAGCCCCAGGTCGCCTATCGCGAGACGGTCCGCAAGGTTGCCCAGGGCAACGGCCGGTTCGTCCGCCAGACGGGCGGCAAGGGCCAGTACGGTCACGCGGTCATCCGGATCGAGCCGCTCCCCAAGGGTGGCGGCTACGAGTTCGTGGACAAGATCGTCGGTGCCACGATCCCGCGCGAGTACATCAAGCCGATCGACATGGGCATTCGCGAGACGCTCGCCTCGGGCATCTACGCCAACGTGCCGATGGTCGATGTCAAGGTGACCCTGATCGACGGTTCGTACCACGAGGTCGACTCGTCGGAGATGGCATTCAAGATCGCCGGTTCCATGGCGGTCAAGGACGCGGTCAGCAAGGCCAGCCCGGTGGTGCTCGAGCCGATGATGCGGGTCGAGGTGACGATGCCCGAGGAGTTCATGGGTGACGTCATCGGGGACCTCAACAGCCGGCGCGGGTTGATCGAGGGCATGGACCCTCGCGGCTCGACGCAGGTCGTCCGCAGCGCGGTGCCGCTGTCCGAGATGTTCGGGTACGCCACGGACCTGCGGTCGATGACCCAGGGTCGCGCCAGCTATTCCATGGAGCTCGCCCACTACGCCGAGGTTCCCCCGAACCTCGCGGCCGAGCTCGTCGCGAAGTCGAAGGTCT
>JAUXRN010000115.1 GCA_030681835.1 Actinomycetota bacterium | reverse complement strand
GACGCGCAGGCAGGCGTCGCGCTGGTCGGCCTGTACTCCCGCACGGACGGGATCGAGGAGTCGTCGATCGGCTCGCTGGATGAGGACGCGGCGGCCCTGCTCACGGCCGACTTCGCCGCGATGAGGCAGGAGTGGCCAGCGGCGTTCGCCGCGGCGATCGGCGTGGTCCGGCGCACGTCGGGGGAGGAGCGCGAGGCCGCTCGCGCCCGGGTGCTGGACTATTTCCTGCTCGCCGGCGACGATCCTTCCGTGCCGGCCGCCCGCAGCAGTCTGGCCAGCGCGCTCTTCTGACCCGACGAGGGTCAGCCCTCGAAGCGGAAGTAGCTGGTCGACATCGGCGGCAGGATGATCTGGGCCGACGCCGGCCGGCCGTGCCACGGGCTCTCGACGGCCTCGATGGCGCCGAAGTTGCCCATGCCGCTGCCGCCGTACTCACGGGCATCGGTGTTGAGCACCTCGGTCCAGGTCCCGGCCCGCGGCAGCCCCAGCCGGTATCCCTCGCGCGGCACGGGGGACAGGTTGGCCATGACCGCGATGCACTGCCCGTCGTCGCCGTTGCGGACCCAGCTGAAGGCATTGGAGCCGGAGTCGTTGGCATCGATCCACTCGAACCCGCTCGGGTCGTCGTCGCGCTGCCACAGGGCCGGGCTCTCCCGGTAGACGCGGTTGAGGTCGACCACGGCCTGCAGCACGCCCGAGTGCTCAGGGAACTGCAGCAGCCACCAGTCGAGGCCGCGCTCGGCCGACCACTCGCCGGACTGGGCGAACTCCGAGCCCATGAACAGCAGCTTCTTGCCCGGATGGCCCCACATGAAGGCGAGGTAGGCGCGCAGATTCGCCAGTTCCTGCCAGCGGTCACCGGGCATCCGGGCCACGAGGGATCCCTTGCCGTGCACGACCTCGTCGTGGGAGATCGGCAGGATGAAGTGCTCGCTGTAGGCGTACACCATCGAGAAGGTCATCTCGTTGTGGTGGTACTGCCGGTGGATCGGCTCGTGCGAGATGTAGTCCAGCGAGTCGTGCATCCACCCCATGTTCCACTTGAAGCCGAAGCCGAGGCCGCCCACGAAGGTGGGCCGCGTGACCCCCGGCCACGCCGTGGACTCCTCGGCGATCATCGTCACGCCGGGGACCCGCTTGTACACCGTGGCGTTGAGTTCCTGCAGGAAGGCGACGGCGTCGAGGTTCTCCCGCCCGCCGAACTCGTTCGGGTACCACTCCCCGTCCTTGCGGGAGTAGTCCAGGTAGAGCATCGAGGCGACCGCGTCGACGCGCAGGCCGTCGACGTGGTATTCCTCCAGCCAGTACAGCGCGTTCGACACCAGGAAGTTGCGCACCTCCGTGCGGCCGAAGTCGAAGACGTACGTGCCCCAGTCGGGCTGCTCGCCGCGACGCGGGTCCGCATGCTCGTACAAGGGGGTGCCGTCGAACCGGGCCAGCGCCCACTCGTCCTTCGGGAAGTGGGCGGGGACCCAGTCGACGAGGACGCCGATGCCGGCCTGGTGCAGGGAGTCGATGAGGAACCGCAGGTCGTCGGGCTTGCCGAAGCGCGAGGTGGGCGCGAAGTAGGAGGTCACCTGATAGCCCCATGACGGCGCGAACGGGTGCTCGGCGACGGGCAGGAACTCCACGTGGGTGAAGCCCGCGTCGCGGACGTACTCGCTCAACTCCGTTGCCAGTTGCCGGTAGTCCAGGCCGGGCCGCCATGAGCCCAGGTGCACCTCGTAGATGGACATCGGCCGCGTGTGCTGGTCGGTCTGCGCGCGGACCTCCAGCCAGTCGTCGTCGCTCCATGAGTAGCCGGACGTGTAGACGATCGACCCGGTCGCCGGCGGGATCTCCGTGGCGAAGGCGAACGGGTCCGCCTTGTCGCGCCACTGGCCGTCGCGCCCGAGGATGGCGAACTTGTAGGTCGCACCGTCGCCGATGTTCGGGACGAACAGTTCCCAGATGCCGGTCCCGCCGAGCGAGCGCATGGGATGAGCGGTGCCGTCCCACCAGTTGAAGTCGCCGGCCACCCGCACGCCCTGGGCGTTGGGTGCCCACACGGCGAACGAGACGCCCGAAACCACGCCGATCCCGGTCTGGTACGACCGTGCGTGGGCGCCGAGGACCTGCCACAGCTGCTCATGCCGGCCCTCGCCGATGAGGTGGAGGTCGATCTCGCCCAGCGTGGGCAGGAACCGGTAGGGGTCGTCGCCCGGAACGACGCTGCCTTGGTACGTGACGTCGATCGAGTAGTCCGGCACGGCCCTGGACCGCCACGCCGCCACCCAGACGTCGCGGTGCTCGTGCTCGAGGGGGATCCGGCCATCGGGGGTCACCAGGGTGATTCCCTCGGCGTTGGGGCGAAGGACGCGCACGGTGACCACGCCCGCATCGAGGTGGGGCCCGAGGATCGAGTGGGGATCGTGGTGCCATCCGTCGACGAGTCGGTCGAGGTCCAGTACCGACACCTCGCGTGCGGTGGTGTCGGGCGTTGGCTCCGTCATGGCGGACTCCGTACTGGTCGCGGGCGATTGGGTCAGAGGTGGCGGGCGTGGATCACGTGCGCGACGTGCTCCCAGGGACGCAGCCGCACGTACGTGCTGCTGCCCCACGTCCAGACGGCGTCGGTGATCAGGTCGTGCGCGATGAACCGGTCGTCGATCCCGAAGCCCAGCGCCGCCATGTCCCACCAGATGGTGGTCTCGCGCTCTCGGCCGGGGTCGAGGGTGCAGACGACGAGCACCACGTTGTCCCCATCGCGCTTGGAGAACGCGGTCACGTCGCCGCTGTCGCTGGCGTGGAACCGCAAGGAGCGGAGGTCCTGGAGCGCCGGATGCGCACGCCGGACCGCGTTGAGCTGCTGCAGGTACGGGGCGAGAGTGCGGCCCTGCTTGCGGGCGAGGTCCCAGTCCCGTGGGCGGTACTGGAACTTCTCGGAGTCGAGGTACTCCTCCGAGCCGGGGCGGACGGCCACGTGCTCGTAGAGCTCGAAGCCGCTGTAGACGCCGTAGGTCGGCGAGAGGGTGGCGGCCAGCGTGGCCCGGATGGCGAAGCCCGCCGGACCCGAGTGCTGCAGGTACTCGGGGAGGATGTCGGGGGTGTTGACGAAGAAGTTCGGGCGCATCGCGGCGGCGGCGGGCCCGGCGAGCTCGGCCGCGTACTCCTCGAGCTCGGACTTGGAGTTGCGCCACGTGAAGTAGGTGTAGCTCTGCTGGTAGCCGACCTCGGCCAGCGCGCGCATCATCGGCGGGCGGGTGAACGCCTCGGCGAGGAACAGGACGTCAGGGTCGGTGGCGAAGACCGAGTTGAGCAGTCGGTCCCACACCCACAGCGGCTTGGTGTGCGGGTTGTCCACTCGGAATATGCGCACACCTCTGGCCACCCAAAGACGAACGATCCGCTCGATCTCCAGGTAGAGACCCTCGGGATCCAGATCGAAGTTCAATGGGTAGATGTCCTGGTACTTCTTTGGGGGATTCTCCGCGTACGCGATCGTGCCGTCAGCGCGCGTGGTGAACCACTCTGGATTGCTGGTGACCCAGGGATGGTCGGGCGCTGTCTGGAGCGCGAGGTCCAAGGCGAGCTCCATGCCCAACTCATCCACGCGAGCGACAAAGGCGGTGAAGTCCTTCAGGGTGCCAAGGTCTGGGTGAATCGCGTCGTGCCCGCCAGCTGCGGACCCAATAGCCCACGGTGAACCAGGGTCGCCAGCCTTGGGAGTCAATATGTTGTTGGGTCCCTTGCGGTTGACCTCGCCTACTGGGTGGACGGGCGGCACGTAGACCACGTCAAAGCCCATCTCGGCGATTGCCGGCAAACGCAACATCGCCGTGCGGAGAGTTCCGGACTTCTTCTTCGCCACATCTGCGCCTTCGCTGCGTGGGAAGAGTTCGTACCAGGACCCAAAGAGCGCTCGTCTGCGCTGCACTTGCACTGGCCAAGGTCCGCTAGATGTCACGGTCTGTCGAATGGGCGAGGTGTACATCGCGTCGGCCACGCCAGGGTCAACGGCAGAAGCCAGACGAACCTTGGGCGATAGGCCTGATCGCAAGGCCTGAAGTGCTACTTCGATCGCAGAGTTGCGGGGGAAGGATGCTTGGACGAGTGCGTGTTCAAGAATGCGCGCACCCTCTTCGCACTCCAGTTCAACGTCGACACCCGCTGGAATCTTGATCTGAGCGCGAGCCACCCATGTTGCCCATGGATCGCCCCAGGCTTCGATATCGAAATGCCAAAGGCCCATCGCGTCGGGCCGAAAGGATCCGACCCATGTATC
>JAUXRN010000113.1 GCA_030681835.1 Actinomycetota bacterium | reverse complement strand
ACCTCGACCGAGATCGGGCGGATCTCGTCGGTGGCGCGGCCGTCCATCCGGATGCCCTCGGAGAGGACGAGCTGGCGGACGGTCTTCCGCTGCACGAGCCCGAACAGGCTCTTGCTGAAGCGAGCCTGCCGGCGGGCCGCCTCGAGCAGCTTCGCCGACTCGCCGGCGTCCTTGCGGGTGGCCCGGATCGCCTCGGCGATGCCGGCCTTCAGGGTCTCGATCCGGCCGGGCAGATCGTTGCCGAACCAGATCAGCAGGTTGGCCGTGGCCTCGGCGTCCGGGAGGGCGCGGTGGTTCTCGGACAGCTCGACGCCGAAGAACTTGGCCAGGGTGCCGAGCTTGTAGTTCTCGAGATCGGGGTAGCCATCACGGGCGATGACGAGCGTGTCCAGGTACTTGCCCTGGGCGATCCGGGTGCCGTCGCCGAGGGCTTCCTCGACGAACGCAATGTCGAAGCCGACGGAGTGACCGACGAACGGCGCATCCCCGACGAACTCCAGCGCCTTGCGGGCGGCCTCGGCCGGGCTCGGGGCGCCCTTGACGTCCTTGTCGGTGATGCCGTGCATCTGGTTGCCGACGATCTTGCGCCCGGGGTTGACGAGGGTGGACCACTTGTCGGTGATCTTGCCGCCCTTGACCCGGACCGCCGCGATCTCGACGAGGTCGGCCATCTTGGGATCGGTGCCGGTCGTCTCGACGTCCACGACGACGAACTCGCTGCCTGCCTTCGCCAGATCGGCGAACTTGAGCACGGAGTCCGTGAGGGGCTCGAGGTACGGCAGGAGCTTCGCCTTGCCGACGAGCTCGCGCAGCTTGTCCTGCAGCTCGACGAGCGGCAGCAGCGACCGCTGGGCGAACAGGATCGCCTCGGCCATCACGTCCTCGGGGAGGATCTTGACCCCTGCCTCGACCATCATGATGGCGTCACGGGTGCCCGAGACGACCAGGTCGAGCTCGGACTCGGCCAGCTCCGTGTAGGTCGGGTTGAGGACGAACTCCCCGTTGATGCGGCCGACGCGCACGGCCCCAACCGGCCCCTGGAACGGGATCTCGCTGATCGTCAGCGCGGCCGAAGCGGCGATCGTGCCGAGGATGTCCGCGTCGTTCTCCTGGTCCGTCGAGAGGACGGTGATCACGATCTGGACGTCGTCCTTGTAGCCCTCGGGGAAGAGCGGGCGGATCGGCCGGTCCGTGAGGCGGGCGGCAAGGGTTGCCGCCTCTGACATCCGGCCCTCGCGCTTGATGAAGCCGCCGGGGATCTTGCCGGCCGCGTACATCC
>JAUXRN010000107.1 GCA_030681835.1 Actinomycetota bacterium | reverse complement strand
CAACCCCGTCCAGAACCCCTGGCGCGACCCGCGCTGCACGTGCTGGCAGCCCGGGCTCGAGTTCGCGCGGTCCAAGGACGGCCCCGGGGTCATCCGCGAAGGCTCCCTGCCGGTACGCCTGTTCGAGGAGCGCGGCTGGATATGGCAGAACATCGACGTGGCGGACTACATGCACTTCGACACCGGCTACCCGTCACGGCCTCGAGCAGATGCGCCGGGTCGCGGCGGGGGGAACTCCTGACCTGGACCGGTCGCGGCGGGGCGTGCAGGTGGAGGGGCTCCGATCATGTGCTGAGGGACGTTGTGCCGCCAACAGGCGACCTGTACGCTGACCGCACGCTTGGTCGCTATGCGAACATCTGAGTCTGGAGCACGAATGCGCTTCTCATCGTGAACGAGGCCTTCCTCGTCGGGGGTGTACGCACCCCTGTCGGCAGGTACGGCGGTGCACTCGCCGAGGTTCGCGGTGACGACCTCGCCGCGCTCGTCGTGGGTGAGGTGGTCAGGCGCACGGGCATCCCCGCTGATCGCATCGACGATGTGGTGATGGGGGCCGCCAACCAGGCCGGCGAGGACAACCGCAATGTCGCCCGGATGGCCGTTCTCCTCTCCGGACTGCCCGACTCCGTCCCGGGATACACCGTGAACAGGCTCTGCGCCTCGGGCCTCCAGGCGATCGCCAGCGCTGCGCAGTCGATCCGCGCAGGCGACACCGCACTCTCGGTGGCCGGTGGTGCTGAATCGATGACTCGTGCACCCTGGGTCACGGGCAAGCCCGCTCGAGCGTGGGCGAAGCCTGGCGAGGTCTTCGACACGGCACTGGGATGGCGCTTGGTCAACCCCCGGATGAAGGAACTCGACGGAGGCGATGCGACCCTCGGGCTCGGCGAGTGCACCGAGAAGCTCGCTTCTCTGTATGGCATCACGCGTGACGCGGCCGACGAGTATGCCGTCCGGTCTCAGGCTTTGGCGGCCGCAGCGTGGGATCGCGGGGACTTCGACAACGACATCGTTGCCGTCCCGACCAAGTCCGGGGATTTCACGCGCGACGAGACTGTCCGCCCGGGAACAACGATCGAGTCGCTGGCGAAGCTCAAGCCCGCCTTCACTCGCGAGGGCGTCTCGACTGCCGGCAACTCCTCGCCGCTCTCGGACGGCGCGTCCGCGATCGTCGTGGCTGGACAGCGATCGGTAGACGAGCACGGACTCGCCCCGCGGGCGCGCATCGTGAGCTACGCCGTGGCCGGCGTTGCGCCGAGCCTCTTCGGAATCGGCCCTGTCCCCGCAATCCGCAAGGCGCTGGATGCCGCAGGGCTCTCCCTGGCTGACATGGATGCGGTCGACATCAACGAGGCATTTGCCGCACAGGTCCTCTCCTGCGAGAAGGAACTTGGGCTCGACCGAGAGCGACTCAACCCAAGCGGAGGGGCCATCGCCCTTGGCCATCCGCTCGGTTCCAGTGGTTCGCGCATTGTCATCTCGTTGCTCGGGCATCTCGAGCGGACGGGTGGGCGCTACGGCGTCGCCTCACTGTGCATCGGCGTCGGGCAGGGCGCCGCGATGGTGATCGAACGACTCTAGAGGCCCGGCTCGCTAGTACTGGCGGCCAGCAAGATCGAGGTCAATCTGCACGGCACACCCCTGGAGCCGGGGGAGGACCTCCTCGCGCAGTGTCTCGATGGTCACCCGCGTTGCATGGGCAGACGCATTGATGGCCGCCACGACCCGACCGCTCGCGTCCCGGACGGGAATCGCCACAGACCGCACCCCGTCCTCGAGTTCCTGGTCGAGCAGGCACCACCCTTGCTCACGCACGCGAATGAGCTCGGCACGCAACTCATCGGGGTCCGTGATGGTGCGATCCGTGCGTGCCGCAAGGTTCGCCGTCGCGAAGTAGGAGGCGATGGCCGCCTCGTCCAGCTCAGCGAGCAGAACACGCCCCATCGATGTGCAGTAGGCCGGCAGCCGTGCGCCCACGGACAGGCCGATGGTCATGATCCGATTGGTCGATGCGCGCGCGACGTAGACGATGTCCTCGCCGTCGAGAACGGAAGCGGAGCAGGACTCGTGGAGAGCCTCGGCGAGGTTCTCAAGATGGTCCTGGGCGATCTCGGCGAGGGAGAAGGAGGAAAGGTAGGCGTATCCGAGCTGCAGGACACTTGGTCGAAGAGAGAACAGGCGTCCATCCGACGACACGTAGCCCAGCGACTCCAGCGTGATCAGGAAGCGGCGAGCGGCGGCACGAGTCATCCCCGTCTCGCGGGCGGCATCTGACAGGGTGAGCCGGGGGCGGTCACGGGAGAAGGCACGGATGACGGCGAGGCCCCGTTCGAGGGACTGGACGAATTCCGCAGGCCGGTCAGGCGCGGAGTTGTCGGTCATCCGGAGATGCTAGCCCAGTCGTGCGTATGCCGAACACAGGATCGTCATGCGCACACTGCCGGGGAGAGAGGATGCACGGATGGCCCACCCACGCATGTACGACGATGCGGATCCGCCCTTGAAGCGGGTAGGTGACGTGCACGGAGATTCGAGCAGCCTGCAGGCGTGGTTGGCCGATGCCGCCGGCAGTTGGCGCGGCGCCATCGCCGTGGGCACCGTGGCCTCTGGCGCGTGCGCGACAGCCACCATCAGCGCGGCGCCGGAGCACGACTTCGAGATCGGATCGATCTCCAAGGCCATCACGGGACTCCTCTACGCAGACTCGATCACCGCTGGGGTCCTGGAGCCGGGCACTCGGCTGGGCGAGCTCCTTGAGGTCGGGAAGGGCCCGGTCGCCGCGATCGCCGTCTCGGAGCTGGCCATTCACCGCTCGGGATTGCCCCGACTCCCGAAGGGCATCAGCGCATCACGGCGCACGTGGGACCTGTGGCGTCATGGATCGAACCCCTACGGTGACACCCTCTCGGAACTCCTTGTGCAGGCGAGTGCGACCGGAGTGGGGCGCCCGCGATATCGATACTCGAATCTCGGTTTCGAGCTCCTGGGCCATGCCATCGCGTCGGCCCATGGCGTGCGTTACGTCGATCTTCTGCGCACCCGGATGACCGAGCCGCTAGGCATGGACGGGACGTACGCGCCGTACGTCGTGCAGGACCTCGGTGCACGAGCGTTGCCCGGATACTCCCGCAGGGGACGAGTTCGCGATGCTTGGACCGGGGAGGCCCTGGCGCCGGCTGGTGGCGTCCGCGCCACGATCATCGACATGACGACGTTGACCCGTGCCCTGCTCGACGGCACGGCGCCCGGAGTCGACGCCCTGGACCCGGTCGCGCGCGTTGCTGGACCAGCGAGCATCGGCGCCGCATGGATGACGGTCCCCCGCAAAGACAGCACTCTCACGTGGCACAACGGCGGCACGGGTGGGTTCTCGTCGTGGATCGGCCTCGATCGCGAACGCGGTTCGGGGGCCGTCGTGCTCGCCGCCACCAGTCGGTCCGTGGACCGGCTGGGCACTGTGCTGCTGGACGGGCTGGCCGCCTCCTAGGGTGCGGTGCGCACTCAGGTGATCACGACGGGCCCGTCACGATCAGCGCCGCCCTCACTCTCGAAGTTCTCGACTGTCTCCGGATCCGGCGGGGGCGCTGCCTGGCCCGCGACCTCGAGATCACGCGCGGATTGCGGGGCAGCGCACCTGTGCTCGCGGGCCCTGTCGAGGTTCGTGTTCCTGTTGGTGTCGGCGATGGGCGCAATGCCCATTTCACCACCCCCGGGACTCGTCGACGCTGCGTTGCCGGCTTGCCGCGACCCGTCGGGGACAGCGTGACGTTCCGGCCCCGCATCCGGCCCTGCCGCCTGAGGAGGGGCTGATATGTCCGGTATGCCTGCTGGGATCTGCTCCATGGGTGCCTCCGGGGTGGTGGCTAGTGCAACCGTCCCGAACGAGGTACCCCTCCGGACCGCCTTTCAGACACTCCCGACGCCCACGAGCACTGGCCGCTCGGGAAGGGCTCCCGTGAAAACCACGTCGTCGGCCAAGCCTCGCAGACGAGGAGGAGCCGTACGAGCGCGTGGACGGCTGGGTCTCACTCGTTCAGATCTGTTCAGGGCTCGATGAGCAGGACAAGACCCTCATTCGGCTCCGCTTCTATGAGTGCATGTCGCAGCGCGAGATCGAAAGCGAACTGGGTGTCAGCCAGATGCAGGTGTCCCGCCGCCTCGCCAGCCTGCTCGAAGGACTGCGTGCGAAGGCGCTGCAGTCCGTGGTTGCCTGAGGGGCGGCTAGGCCGTCTCGGGCGGACGGACCTCTGCGGGAGTCTTATCCCGACGCAGCCCGCGCCAGGACGGGTGGCGCATGCGGCCCCACTCGTCCACTCACTGAAGCGCACCTCACCGACGAGTGATGGCTCCACCCAGCTGACGGGCGCACCCGCCGGACGTGGGATGTGGGCCACGGCCGGCGACGTGCGCGAGAGCGGGAGCAAGGCCTCGTGGAGCCGTGCGCGCTCGGCCTCAGAGAAGCCAGGACCAACGCGACCCGCGTACCGGAGCCCACCGCCGTCCGCCGGCACGGCGACAACGAGCGAGCCGAGGCCACCGGCCGCTCCTTCGGCCCAGCCCACCAGCACGACCTCCTGGAACTGCTCGTGCTTGATCTTGCGCCAGGAGTCCGATCGGCTGCCGCTGCGGTAGGGGGATTCCGGGCGTTTGGCCACCACACCCTCGTGTCCATTCTGCTTGCTGATTGCGAGGGCGCTGTCGAGATCTGTTTGGTAGGACGGGGGGACGTGGACTCTGCGCGTCTCGACGACGAGCGACTCGAGCAGTTCTCGGCGCTCAAGGTAGGAACGATCGGTAGCCGTCTCGCCTTGGATATCCAGGATGTCGAAGAGCATGAGGTGCACCGGCGTGCGGGCAACGCGCGAGGCAACGTCCGAAGTCGCCCCGCCAAGCCGGTCCTGCAGACGTCCGAAGCTGGGCCGGCCGCCATCGTCCATCGCGATGATCTCCCCATCCACAGCGGCGTCCTTCCCCTGAAGCGCAGCAGGCAACTCCACGTTGCACCGGCAACGACAGGGGCCAGGCAGCCAACGCTTCGGTCGGGTCATCCGCGGATTCGAGGTCGGGGTATGCGTGGAGGATGGCGTCAGCGGTGGCAAGAATGGGTCAAGTCCTGTGAGGTGGTGTACGACGGCTGATCCTTCGTCGTCGTGGTTCAGGCGCTCAGCGCCTGCAGCGTGATGTCCTCGGTGGCCTCCGTTTCGGTGCTGGTGACAGCTTTTGACTTGGCGAGAACCTCGAGGC
>JAUXRN010000106.1 GCA_030681835.1 Actinomycetota bacterium | reverse complement strand
GCGGCCGGCATCGCCCGCACCGTGTCCGAGGTGCTCGTTTCCGGGAACACCGCCCGGTGGGCGTTCGACGGACTGCTGTCCACTGTCGCGAAGGACCTGTTCGACGGCCCGTCGACCACCCGGTTCGACTCCACTGCCCCGATCGTGGCGATCGACCTGTCCGACCTCTACAACGACAACGCGAACCTGTCGATCGCGTTCACCTGCGCCTCCGCCTGGATGGAAGCCGCCCTCGCCACCCCTGGGAACGGGCAGCGGTTCGCCGTCTACGACGAGGCGTGGCGGGTACTGGCGCATGCGCATGGCGCGATCGACCGGCTGCAGCAGCAGTTCCGACTCGCCCGCTCCTGGGGCCTGTCGAACGTCCTGGTGCTGCACAACCTGCGCGACACCCTCAACATCGGCGCCGCCGACTCGGCCGAACGCAACAAGGCCGAATCCCTCCTTGCCCTGGCGGGCACGAAGATCATCGGCTACCAGCCCGCCAAGGAGATCCCCCTGACCACCCGGGCCCTGGACCTCACCGCCGCCGAGGCCCACATCATCGCCACCGCCTCCCGCGGGGAGTTCCTCGTCAAGCTGCAGACCATCCACGGCATGCGCTCCTACCGCCTCCAGGTCGACCTCCACCCGTATGAGCTCCAGTGGTGGGACACCACCTTTGCGATGAACGACCGGCCCGCGCGCGCGACTGCCCCAGCGGGTGGTGCGGCGTGAGCGCGTCGGGGTCGCCGAACCCGGGGGCGTTAGTCATCGAAAAGACGGTCGTCATCATCGCCGCGACCGGCCTCGCGCTGGTCGCCGCGATCCACGCCACCGGCTGGCTGCTCGCCGTCCTCACCGCGCACCCCACGCCGCGGTTCACCCTCACCCGCGCCGTCCGCGCCCTGGGAATGACCCCGTACGTGCCCGGTGTCCCGGTGGCCGTCCACGCCGCGGTCCTGCTGCTCCTCGCCGCAGCGGTCACCCTAGTGATCATGCGGGTGCAGCGGCACCGCCGCTACCGGACCACGGCACCGAAGCATCGCGCCGCCGCGTTCGACACCCGCGACGGCTGGGCCACCCGCGAAGCCGTCACCCGCGCCGCCTCACCCCGCACGCTGATGGCCCAGGCCGCCATATTGCGCCCGACACTGGACAAGCCGACCCCGGCCGATGTCGGCTACTACCTCGGCACCTCCCGCGGGCAAGCGGTGTGGGCGTCAGTGGAGCGCAGCATCCTCGTCGTCGGACCCCCCGGCTCCGGCAAGGGCCTGCACATCGCGATCAACGCGATCCTCGACGCCCCCGGCGCCGTCATCACCACCTCCACCAAACCCGACAACATCAAGGCCACCCTCACCACACGCGCCGGCCTCGGTCCGGTCGGCGTATTCGACCCGCAGGGGATGCTCGGCGCGGGATTCGACCATCAGGTCGCGTGGGATGCGATCGCCGGCTGCGAGGACCCCATCCGCGCCGCCACCCGCGCCGAAGCCCTCGCCGCCAACACCGGCATCGCCACCAACGGCGAGAACGCGGTCTGGCGGGGCCACGCCAAGACCATCATCGAAGCCGTCCTCCACGCCGCCGCCCTCAACGGGGCGGACATCGACACCGCCTACCGGTGGATGCAGTCCCCCCACGCCATGGA
The DNA here is from genome assembly GCA_030681835.1 of Actinomycetota bacterium. Classification (GTDB taxonomy): domain Bacteria; phylum Actinomycetota; class Actinomycetes; order S36-B12; family S36-B12; genus UBA10649. Next base: position 35,486 of record JAUXRN010000106.1, on the reverse strand, counting down.
CATCGCCCTGGCGATCCTCGAGAACCACCCCGACGCGGCCATCACCTGGGACTCCCGGCTGCGCGGCCTCATCCACAACCCCGACCCGCGGTTCGTCGGATCCGTCATGAGCGTCGTATCCTCCGCCATCACCCCCCTGTCCCTGCCGACCGTTCGCGCCGCCCTCACCCCCACCCCCACCCGACCGGCGATCTCCGCGGAGTCGCTGCTGCGCGACCACGGCACCCTCTACTGCCTGGCCACCGACCGCGGCGCCGCCGCGTCCGCCGGATTCGTGTCCGCCCTCATCGAGGACGTCGCCTACACCGCCCGCGTCACCGCCGCCCGCTCCCCCGGCGGGCGGATGGACCCGCCCGTGCTGTTCCTGCTCGACGAATGCGCCAACGTCGCCCCCATCCCCTCCCTGCCCAACCTCCTCGCCGACGGTCGCGGCCAATCGCTGACGATCATCCCCATCTTCCAAACCCTCGCCCAGGTCCGCTCCCGCTTCGGCGACGAGGACGCCTCCACCGTGTTCAGCGCCAGCCAGATCAAGCTCATCCTCGGCGGCTCCGATGACGCCGACGACTGCCGCGACATCTCCGGACTCATCGGCGAACGCGACGACTGGTACACCACCAGCAGCCACTCCGCCCACGCCCTCGCCATCGACAGCGGTGCCACCACATCAACCTCGCTACGGAAGGTGCCGATCCTGCCCCCCGACGCCATCCGCGCCATCCCCTTCGGGTCCGCCGTCATGCTGCAATCCCAGACCGACCCCTTCCCCCTGCGGATGCGACCGTGGACCGCCCGACCCGACGCCGCCCGGATCACCGCCCAGCAGCGCCACGTCGAGGACGCGATCCTGGACTCCGGCGGCACCGGCCTGGCCACACCCTGGACGCCCCAGCCCGCACCGGAGTCGCCATGACCTGCCCCACCGGCAAGCGGACCTTCGACACCCGCGCCCAAGCCCGAACCCACCGCAAGCGGCACCCCGACGCACCCCGACGCGCCTACTACTGCCACGCCTGCGCCGGATGGCACCTCGGCCGACTCACCCGACCCGTCAAGCACGGAACCGCCACCAACCAGCAGGCGCCATGACCGGGGCCAGCGAGCACAGCGCCGATGAACCGCCGGTCAACCCGAAGAAGCAGCAGCAGCTCGAAGCGGTCCTCGCCCGCGTCGACGCCGAGCACGCCCACCAGCACAACACCCCTTGGCACGACCCCGGATCACCACTGGCCCGACCCGGCGAAGGCCCGCGCGGCGACCTCGGCACGTCGGTCAACTGGCACGCGATGGAGGACGACGACTTCTCCGACACCTTCGGCGCCCTGTGCACATTCCTCGAATGGGCCATCCCCCGCTGGAACTTCACCACCGAACAATTCCCCTACCACTGCTGGTGGATGCACACCGACGTGTTCGAAGAGATCACCGCCTGGTGGGGCCTTTGGCAGAGCTACATCCGCAACCCCAGCGCCCACATCGCCGAGAGCGTCACCTTCCACGAACGCACCGACGTCCTCAAAGACCGCCTCGCGAATACCTACCGCGGTCGCTGCAGGCACCAGCACGAAACGGCCCCCGCACTTCCTGCGGTCTCAATCCCTGACCTCGCCACATTGATTGCTGTCATCGGTCAAGCCAGTGCAGGCGGCTAGCCTCCATCAGCCGCAAACTCCACTATGGCCAGGATGCGCACACCCCCGGAACACCGCTCTTGTCACACGACTGCCACGGCTGAGCCATACTGACGCAGTGAGTACAAGGCAGTGGGGCTTAGTGTCGATTGGCTATGAGGGACGATGTGCCCAGGATCTCATCGGCACACTGACGGACCTTAAGGTTGTGACTCTGGTCGATGTGCGCCTCACTCCGCTGTCCCGCAAGCCCGGTCTTTCGAAGACGAAACTGTCTGCGTCGCTGGACGATGTCCGGATCGCCTACGTGCACTTGCCAGCGCTTGGCAACCCGCGCGACAACCGTGAGTCGTTCCGCGAGGGCGAGTCTGCAGCGGGATGTGTCCGCTTCAGCAAGCTCTTGGCACGACCGGCGTCAATCGCCGCGATGGATCAGTTGGAGGCTCTCGCGCGAGACGGCCTAACCGCCGTGCTGTGCTTCGAGCGAGAGCACGAGCGGTGTCACCGACAGGTCATTGTTGATGAACTCCAAGCGCGGCTCGGAGACTCAGCGACGCTGCTCCATGCCTAGTTGGCCTTCTCCTTGGGGTAGAACGCCCCAAGCACCATGAAGGTCTCCGGATACCGATGCTGATTGCCCATGAAGAAGTACGTCTCCTTGCCCTCGCCGACGATCTGCTCACCAAACTTCGCTAGTAGGTGGGCCTGCACTTGGTCCGCCGGATACTTCTGATTGAACTTGATCGTCGCCGCACCCACCTCCCAATCGCAGGAGTTGTGTGTGTGCCCTGGACAGTCAGTGTCCAGGCAGTGCCAGCGGTATCGGATCTGGAATTGCGGCGGTCGAAGAACGGCCAGCGCCTGGTCTCGCAACAAGTGTGGTGCAGCCGTGATCTCCGCCTGCAAGTGTTTCGCAGGCTCCCAGTCCGGCGCCGAATGAATGGTCGCTACGGCACCGGGCCTGACCCGAACAAGGCCTATCGAAGGCGCCGCCGCCGTGCCTTGTAGACCCATCAGTTCGCAGAGAGTGCGCTGTCCCAACAGAGGACCGAGGACACCGCGTCGAAGTCCCCAGTCTCGACGCGTGTCGACCTTCGCCCCCAGACGCAGCGTCTGAAGGTTCGGTCGGTGCGATTCCGGTCTTGCGTCGGCAGCCGAGGGGGCAGCGCCGATCTCGATTTCCTGCCACTTTGCGAATCGCGCCGCATCCGGCAGTTCACGGAATCCCACCGGCCAGAGACGAACCCATTCCGGAGTAGCAGTGTCGGTCCGAACGCCTGCAACACAGACCGTCTCGCCCTCCGACTGCGTCACGGTTGGGTACGCCTTCACGGTGACGATCAGCTTCATGGTCACGACCCTACGAGGCCAACCACCCCGGTGCTGCGATAGGTGCAAGGTGCTCGATCGATTTCCAGAGCCACGGCAGACGAGCACGTAGAGGACCCGATCACCAGATGCTCCGGATCGACAGACTTCCTGAATGCGGGCCATGCCGCAAGCGCTCGACCACCGATGCTAGTCGCGTACCCGCACGGTGGTGTAGCTCGTCATCCCAGTGTTGTTGAGCCGAGCTCTGCGCGATCTCTATGCCGGCCTCCCGTTGGCATCGGGCTTCTGGCAGTTGGCCGTTCACCGCTCAGTCGTTCGCCGACCACCGAATGTGCGGTGCGATCCTCGTTGAACCCAGCATCTTGCATCCGGATTGCCATGATGGATAGCACAGCGTCGCGGCGCGCGTCCGGGTCGAGTTTGAGGAGCGTCTCGAGTTGGGCGCCGTCAGCGATGTCGCAGACATTGACAACGGCGAAGGACTCGTCCTCGCTGCGGGTGAACGCGACATAGGCGCTGGACAGGTCGCGGTCGCCGCCGAGGTCGATGGACAGGGATTTCACGGTCTGGCCCTGGAGCTTGTGAGTCGTGGTGGCGTAACCGTGTCGGCTGTGCGTGACGGCCTGCTCGACGGTCAGGCGGTCCTCATGCTGGCCGTCAGCGTCCCAGTAGGTCAGGTGCACGCCGTCGCTCTTGACTGCGGTGACGAGGGCTCGGGTGCCGTTGTTGAGGTCGCGTTGCTGACCGTGTCTTCGGATGTTCCGGGTGATCTGGATGTGGTCGCCGACGGCGTAGGTGCGCTCGTTCCCGGCGTGCTTGTAGGCCACGTCCTGACCGGTGAGCCATCCCTGGTGGCGGGCCCAGTGGCGGGCGAGGTGGTTGAGGACGTCGACCTGGTCGTTGCGGGAGGCTTCGAGCCCGGTCAGGCGCATCCGGTCACCGGAGTTGTCGAATGCTGCGGCCTTGGTCAGCCAGGATTCGATGAGGAGCCTGTTCTTGTCGACTTCGCTTCTAGCGACCTGGAAGTGGCCGGCGGCGGCGAGGATCTGCAGGGCGTCGTAGGCGTATCCGTCACGCAGAAGGGCGGCGCATTCGCGGCCCAGGTCGGTCTTCTGGCGGAGGTTCTCGGTCAGTTCCGCGCCGCCGCGGGTCTCGTGCATCCAGCCGAACAGGGAGCTGGGGCCGATGGCTTGGAGCTGCTTGCGGTCTCCGACCAAGGTCACGGACACGTCCTGCGCGATGGCCCATTCGAGGATCCGGGCCTTCTCGGGCGCCGCGAGCATGGAGGCCTCATCCACGATGAGGTGGTCGATGCGGGGGAGATCGAACGTCGCCCGGATGGCCTGGGCGCGCTGGTGGTCGCGTCGGCGTCCGCTGCGTTCGAGCTGGTCGATGCGCAGTCGGGCGGGGTGCTGGTCGTCGGTGGCGTAGTCGATGCGGGCCAGGAACCGGGCGACGGTGCTGCCATCGATATGGGCGGCGTCCTTGAGTCCTTGCGTGGCAATCGCTGCGGTGGATACCCCGTAGATCGTCATGCCCCGCCGTCCGAGGGCGTAGGAGACGGCGTCCAGGGCGGTGGTCTTGCCGCTGCCCGCGGACCCGACCACGGTGCCGATGAGGTCGCGGCCGGTGGTCATCTGCCGGTACAGGTCCAACTGCCCGGGGGTGAGAGTCCGCCCGGCGCCGAGGCTTCCGGAGTGCTCCAGCCACTCCGCGAGGAGCCGGTCAGCATCAACGGGGTGGAGGCGGTGGGTGTTCGCGTCGAAGCCGGCGGTGAACGTCGCGACGACGCGCTTCTCTGCCTCCAGGACGCGGATGGACGCGTACTCGGCCGCTCCGATGCGGCCGCGGCGACTGGGCTGGTCGGTCGCGGCACCGGGGAGGAATGCGATCGCCTTGGCGGCCTCCGCGGCGCGCAGCACGTCGCCGTCGCTCCACGTGTGGGGGGCGAAGGCGCGGACCGCGGCCTCGATCTGGACGTCGAGGGCGAAGGACTGGTGTTCGCAGACGTACTCGTCGATCGCCACGGCCCAGGTGGCGTCGTCCCAGTTCTCCGGCTGCGAATAGGCGGGGTGGCGCGGGGCGGTGAAGGCGGTCGCGAGGTCGAAGTCGTCCTCGTCGGCGCGGTCGTGCATGCGGGTGCGGATATCGGCCCAGGTGCGGGTCTGGTCCTCCTTGCTGGCGGTGACGGTGCGCTTCGCGCGCGCACGAAGCCCCTCCCGGCGACGCGTCGTGACGGCGTCGGTTTCGTCCTCGAGGAGAGCGGCGAGCTCGCCGTCCACGTCAGCGCCACCACGGGAGAACAGGGCGCGCACGATCGGGTCGCTGCCGGCGACTTCGTACTGCTGGTTGACGGTGTCGAACTCCCACCCGGGGACCAGCCCTCGGTCCACGGACAGGCCGCGCAGGTGCCGCTCGTACTCAGCCTGGAACCACGGGGCGTGGTTGATGAGGTCCCGTCCGCCGTTGGCGACACCTCGCTCTGCTCCGTCGGTGCAGACGATGCGGTTGGGGAACATGACATGCCCGTGCAGATGCGGATCCAAGGACCGGGAGTAGGACTCGATGCTGACGGTCGCGGCGTACCCGTCGCCGTCGATCAGCTCCGCGCTCTGGCCATCTCCCTCGTGCCCGGTGCGGGCGTTGCCAACCCGAGCCATCAACCCGTCGGTCGCGGCGACCGTCGCGTCATGCACGAGGTCGAGCCACTGCTCACGGGTGTCCTCATCGGCGGTGAAAGCGGCGACGCTGAACGATTTCGGGCAGGTCAGCGTCTGCTCATACCCGGCGTTCCCGTACGGCACGAGCCGCTCATAGTCCGTGGCAACCGCTCCGTGCACGACCGCGCCCAGCTCGCCGTCGGGCAGGGACAAGTCGAGTGGATCGCCGGGGAGGTTCTCGGTTCCTGCGGCCGCGAGGCGCCGGTAATGGGCACCGAGGCGGGTGAGGATCCGGGCACGGTCGAACCGCACGACCGGACGCGGATGACTCACCCCGCGCGTCGACGGGCCGCGGTCATGCAGCTCCCATGCGGCCTCATTTCCGCGGAGCAGGGCCTCCGCGGTGCGGAACACGACCGTGCCCCCGGGCAGGCGCGCGGCGGTCTTAGCTAGGGACCGCCAACGTGCCGCACTGCCCATGCCGCGATACAAGTCGGCGAGGTCGACGCCGGCTGTAGCGCAGGCGTCGGTGATCTCGGCGTAGTACGGGTGGGCGGCGATCTGGGCGTGCGGATTGTGCCGGGTCTTGACCGCGATCCGCTCGCCAGTGGCGCGGTCGATGCCGAACATCGCGTCGCGAACGATCTGCCCGTCCGAGGCCCGAAGCACCTCCCCGGGTCGGTACGCCAGGTGCTCCGCGGTGGCGCCGGAGCCGAGGAACCACACCCGTCGGGAGTCCATTGCGCCGGCCCCGAGCCGGTAGTCCACTTGCCGCTCCTGGGCCAGGCGGGACGCCGACTTCTCGGGTGTCGCACCGGACAGCCGGTACCCGACTTGGGCGGCCAGACCAGTGCCGTGCTTGAGCACTTCGACGTGTCCGCTACGCGCCACAGCACACCACCGCAGCGGCAGAACCTGCGCCAGAAATCCGGGTTCGCGCGGCCAGTCGGTGCGGGCCAGCGGCGGCGCGCACCATCGTGATGCCAGCCCCGTTGGTGTTTCGGCTCTTTCGGTTCGTGGCCTGGCCGTGCGTCGAGGTCGTGTCGCGCTGGGGTGGGGTGGTGGTCATCTGGATCTCCTCGTGGCTGGTGGTGGATCGGGTGGTCGTCGTGGTCGTTGGTCGGTCTCGTGGCTGAGGGTCGATCGAGTGGCTTGGTGCTACGGGGGCCGTGTGCACAGGAGCGGACCTCCTGACCTGTCAACGGTGTCGAGGCCTCGGTGCCGCGCAACCGGGCGCTTGCGCACCCAGTGCCGGGCCGGATGCGAGGCACCAAGCCGGCTCACACCGTTGACCGTGTAGGAGGCCGCAACCGTGACGGCCTCACCGGCAGGACGGAGTCCGTCGTGGGCAACGCGTTCCTCGCCGCGTCAGCTGACGCGGCGACCCGCCTGCAAGCCGCGCAGCGCAAGCACGCATCGCTGAAGGCCCGGGCTGACGACCGGCTGAAGACCGCGCAGGACCGTCACCGCGCCGAGGTCGCCGAAGCCGCATCGGTCGAGGCGGTCGGCTGGCGGCTGCTGCTCCAGGTGCCCGGGATGACCGTCAGCACCGCCGCCCGCATCGGCGGGACGAGCGAGTCCACCGTCAGCCGCTGGCTGGCCCGCGCCAAGGACCCCTCATGCACCTGACCCCCCGCACCCTCGGCATGGCCATGGTCGCCACGGTGACCGGATGCACCGTGCTGGGCATCATGGCCAGTCTCGACCTCGCCTCCGCAGCCCACTCCGAAGCGCAGACCGCGGCAACGTCCCCGGCCACGGAGGCAGCGGCTGATCCATCCACGCCGTCACCGGCCGGCGGGGCCGCGGAAGGAACGGGGGCACTGAGGTCCTCGGCACCGACTGGCGCGGCTCGTGCCACGGAGCCCGGCACCGCGACCCCCACCGCGGCGCCAACGGCGAGCTCCACCGCGTCCCTGCCGCAGCCGTCGCCGACGACGACCTCCGAGACACCGTCCAGCACCCCGACTCATCGAGCCACCCCGCCCCGGCCGGCACCGACACTGGAACGGGAACCGGCACGACCAGTTCCTGCCGCAACCCCCTCGGTCCCGCGACCGTCTGCCCCTGCCGTGCGGCGCACCGCGACGAGGAACTCATGGCGGGCGCCCGCCCTTCAGGTGGGTTCCACCACCATTACCCGGCCCCGGCTGACGTCCGGTGCACCCGTGTCGGTGACCGTCGCGTGCTCCCCGGGGTCCGGCTGCACCATGACCGGCGCCCAGCTGAACGTGGCATCGGGCACGTCGGTCACGGTCACGTGGTCAGCCCCGTCCCGACCGGGCTACACGACCTGGAGGGCGACCCGTGTGCTGTGACCTGCCGCGGCCGCGGCCGTGCGCCACCGCGACGTGCCCATCGGTGCGCGCACGGTGGGCCTCAGGCGCGCAGCAGTGGCCATACGTGGTCGAAGTCGACGCGCGCACCTGCCTTGCCACCCAGCGGGCGAGTGCCATCCAGGTGCTGGACATGGATTCCGGTCAGCAACGCCGACACTGCCAAGGGATCGATGTCTGGCCGGATCTCCCCTGCCGCGATGCCTTCGGCTATGAAGCCGGCGATGATCGCCTGGCGTGGCACGACCACGTGGTTCCGGACGGCCTCGAGGAGCTCCGGCACGGTGTCGCGGTGCACCATTGCGGTCGCCAGGACGGGCACGAACATCGGCGCCCGGTCCGCCCCGATGCCGATGGCGCGGGCGAGACGATCGGCGACGGTCCCGGAGCCTTCTGCCCAGCCCGCGTACGTCGGTACCTGCCGGATAGCCGCGACGGCGAGGTCGACCTTGGTGGGGTAGTGCCGGTAGACGGTGCGCTTGCTCGCTCCGGCGCGTTCCGCGACCTCGTCCATGACCATGTCGGCGTAGCCCCGCTCGGCCAGCACCTCCAGGGCGGTGACGGCCAGGTCGGTGTGCAGGCGCTCCCACTCCGCACCGCCCTCCCGGATCCCCAGCGGCACGCGGCGGCGTCCGCCCGCAGTGCGGTTCTCCGGGTTCGGGTCCACCGTCGTCGCTGGCTTCGTGGCAGTCGGGGCTTTCTTCGGGGTGGCCATGTCCCGAACCGTACCAACGTCGTGGCATTTAGTGGTTTACACCCGCACACGTCCGGGTATACCCGTCACTGTCAGGTTGCTGGCGCAGTTCGCGCCCCCATGGAAAGGACCGCACGATGACAAGACCCGCGATGGCCGCCCGCATGGCGACCGTGATGACAGCGCTGGCCGTGATCGCCACGTCCGTTGCCTTGGCTGGCAGTGCCAGCGCCGCGACGCCGGCGGACACGGTGATCGCCACCGACCCCGCCCCCGCCCCGCCGACCGCCCCGCCCGCGACCCCAGTGGCCGCGACAGTCGCGCGGGTCGTCGGCATCGACGCCAGCATCGTGAACGGCCTGGTCATCACGGGAGCCAAGGGCGCGACCGTCACCCTGACCGCCCGAGGAGAGAAGCCCCGCACCCTGACCCCGAAGGCCAATGCCGTGGCGGTGTTTCGCCAGCTCACCCCCGGAGTCACCTACGCCGTCGCCATCGGCGGGGCGAGGGTCGGCACCGGTGTCCCCGTCGCCGCTGTCGGTCCCGCCTACGGGCTGACCGTGTCCACCACGGCTGTCGCCGATGAGGTGCTGCTCGCCTGGAGCCAGCGGCCCGCCAAGGGCCAAGGTGCCCAGGTCTCCTACGACGTCACCGCGACCCCGATCGCGACGATCGGCCGCGCGAGCGACGCCCCTGCGATCTCCGGCACGACGACCACCCTGGTCACCACGATGGCGCTGGACCCAGCGGTGAGGTACGTCCTGTCGGTCACCCCCCGCAACAGTGCCAGCACCGGGCAGGCCAGCGTCGCGACGATGACCCGCACTCTGGCCGAGTTGGGCGCCGCATCCTCGGTACCCATCACTCCCGCCCCTGCCCCGGCACCGGCTCCCGAACCTGAGGCGCCCGTAGCGCCCGCCCCGGCGCCGGCTCCCGCACCAGCCCCTTCCCCAGCGCCAGCCCCGGGGCCGGCCACGAAGACGATCTACGTCTGCCCAGCAGGGTTCCCGGAGAACAGCGCCGGGGTGTGCGAGAAGACCGCGCCGTACACGTACACCACCACCGCCTACACCTACCACCCGGAGAACATCTACGGGTACGGGCAGGTCGACTGGGCCTACGCCTGGGGGCACTGCACCGGCACCGGGACGTCGGGGAACTGGCCGAACGGCGACCCCTACTGCCGCAACGCGGTGTACGGGAACAACGCCGTCATCGGAACCCAGAACGTCAAGGACACCACCCCGGCCGGAGCGACCGACACCGGCAGCGCCTGGACGAAGAAGGACCCCATCCCCTCGGGCTGGGCCGACAACGGGACCGCGTGGGTGCAGACCACCGCGAAGGTCGCCACCGTCGTCCCCGCGTAAGGCCGGATGTGAGGTCCGGGTGTCAGACCCGGACCCCACTGTTTACATTGTTTAGATATTTTGTAGGTAAATTTCGGCCCGCGTACACCGGAGGGACTCGATGCCGATCTTCATCATCATCGCGAGCGTCTTCGCGGTCGTCTGCACCGCCGGGCTCGCGCTGCCCGTGATCGTCCTGATCGTGGTGGCGTTCGCGTGCCGACGCCCACCCGTACGTCACGACCCCCTGGCCATCGCGTGCCTGCCGGGCCGGCGAGGCACCCCCGTTGAGGTGGAGGTGCCGTGACCGACGACGAGCGCACCTACCTCACCAAACTCGAGGCGGCTCGATTCAATGACATCGTCGGGCGTGAGTGGCCGACGTCCCAACGTGACGCCTCCAGCCATCTGGATCGGTCTACCGCGCCGCTGCCCGTCACGATGTCTCGGGGACACGAGCGCATGACTGTGTTCCGGCCACAACGGCCCTCGCCGATGATCGCCGGCACCGGCCTCGTGATGCTGGCGGCGAGTCTCATTGCCACTGCCCACTTTGGATTGCCGACGGTGAACGACATCGTGGACCAAGGACTCTCCGCTTCTTTGAGGGCCAATGCCGCGCAGGCCCTTGCCGCCAGTGCCGCCCGTGCCGCTTTCGGCATCGTCGCCTCACTCGCCGTGTGTGCCGCGTGGATGGTCTGGTGGGCGCGCTATCGCCTGCGCCGATCGGCCTGGCGAACGGTGCTCAATGGGAACGTGCATCCCATCGAGCGCCAGGTCTGCCCACCGAACATCGCCACGGCCCTGTCATGGGCGGGGATTCTCGTTGCGGCCACCATCCTCGCTGGATGGTGGCTCCCGAACCAGCTCGACCTGCTCGCCAAGAGTCGGTCCACGGCCGTCGTGAATCACCTCAGCGAGCAGCTGACTTGGGCGGGGATCGTGTGGTGTGCCATCACCGTAGCGTGCATGGCCGGACTCGCCGTTTGGGCGTGTCGAGAGGGTCGTCACCAGATTCGGGTCGAGGCGAATCGAGACTACTCAAGCGTGTGAACTTGCTTCGGAGTTACGCCGTCGTCCACACGAACCCCGACTATCGAGGCGGCGTCGTCCCTGTAGGTCGGACTTCTGGGGGATTGCATGTGGTCCCGGTGGGCGACTCGCCGCTGTCAGGTCCTCGGGCCCGCCAACGACTTCCTGAGAATCGAAGGCAGGCCACTGTTGCCCCCGTGCATTGCGCCGATTGAGGTCGGCATCTTGCGGTCAGGTCCCATCGACGGCCAGATAACGGGATGATCCGCCTCATCGGACAGCAGCCCGAGGAACACGCACAACGTGTGAGCGTTGCCTTCGCGGAAAGGATCTACCGACGCTAGGCGGCGACTGGCCCAATGACCGCGCCCACCGTCGCAAGGAACACCTCACCCACCCGTGTCCTCCCCAGGGTCCCGGGAATCGTTCTCCAGCAGCCACAGCTGCCGGACGGGATCTTCGTAGCGTGCTTTGGGCGGTGTCCTGGCTCCGTCGGGCACGGGGAGGATGCCCGCCCCTCCCAAGTCCGTGACGGTGAGCCGCGGCCCGGCCATGACCCGTTCCAGCAGCTCGGCCTGGGTTGCTTCGAGGTCGGTGACCAGGGTCAGGACGTGGAGCAGGTCGAGTAGGTCGGTGGTGTACTCGCTCGGCCAGGTGTCGGGTCGCACGTCGGCGAGTGGGGTCTGGGACTTTCCCGGCTTCGGCCGTGTCGCTCTCCGGTAGCTGAACCACTTGGCGATGACGTTCATGCCGCACACCTCGTACGCGGAGACACGCGGTTCCACGGGACCGATGACGCCGTCGCCCACGCGGAGTTCGAGGGTCTCGGGGTCGAAGGCGAGCTCGTCTGCAATCGGGCTGGAGGGGATCGCAGTGCGGACCAAGGGCCGGCGCCTCGGGTCGAGAACCTGTGGCGGCCCGATCGGCCTGTCCGCGGCGGCGTCGACGAAGCGTTCTCCACGGCTGTGTAGCCACAGAACCCGACGGCCGAGCTCGACCACGTCGGCCCAGGTGACAGGGTCGGTGGTGAGCGGGACGCGGACCCCAGGCACGCGCAGGTCTTCGATGAAGCGGTCGGTGAAGGCCGGCTGCGCGGTGATGGCTGCGATGAACGCCAAGAGGTCGGCAGCGTCGACGGGCAGGCCGAGGCGGGTGGACAGCAGTTCGAGCAGGCCGGGGGCGACGTTGGGCCTGCTGGTGTCGGCGCTTGCGTAGAGCGGCAGTACTCGGCCGCCTCCGTTGCCCTTGTAGTGGTCCCAGTCGGGCGGGTCGCCGGCGAAGGTGAGGGCCGGCCCGCCTGGCTTGAGGTGCTGGGAGTGCTGCTCGGTCACATAGGTCTGATGGTCGCCTCGCACGCGCCACATGGATGGGCTGGGGCCGTGAATGAGCCGGTCGTCGGGGATGAGCCACTGGCGGTCGAACGAGCGGTATGCGATTGGCACGGGTGGTGGGCACGGCCCGAACTCCTCGGAGAACGGGATGGACGCGTGCGGGAACCCGGCCAGCCCCGGCTTCTTCTTGTCCAGGTTGGCATCCCTGCTCCACCCGAACAGCGCGGCCTTCTCGTCGGCCGGGGCGTTGACGACCGTGTTCCAGCGTTCGATGAGGGTGCTGGGCAGTGGCGCGTAGACCCAGGTGCGACTGGGCAGGATGCCGGGGCACTGCCAGGGCATGAGGTCGCCGAGCAGTGGGCTGGCTTCCCATTCGTCGGCACCCAGGGGCATGAGTGGGGCCGTCCAGTCGCTGGCGCAGTCCTCCCATTCCCCGTCGTCGATGTCGGCTCGCTTGAGCTGGTCGAACTTGTCGGGCCGACGCCCGGTGACGGTGCGGTAGTGGATCCGGGCCGGCGTGGACGGGTCGCTGTCCATCGTCCGGACAAACAGTCCGATGGCGATGGGCTGCTGAACCTTGGGGAAGATGCGCGTGGCCACATCGGGCTGGTGCCCCTCGGGAGTCGCGTCGATGACCCAGCCTTCGGAGCAGTGCACCCGCAGGTAGCGCCGCATCCCCGCGAAGCCGGGGCCCTTGAGGTAGCCCGACGTTGTGATGAAGCAGACGATGCCCTCCGCCGCCTCGACTGCGTCAAACACCTTCCAGGTGGCCAGCCGCCAGAAGTACACGTACTGGTTGGCGAGCTTGTCCTCGAACCTGCCGTTGCCGGGCTCGCGGAAGGCGTCGATGAGCGGCTCGCTCCATTCGGTGTTCGGTGCGCCGTGCTCGATGAAGCCACCGTGGCCCCTGGCGAGTTCGCGATAGGGCGGGTTGCCGATGACGACCATGACGGGGGTCTCGGCCTTGACCTCGTTGGCGAGGCGACGCGACCGCGCGATGGGTTCCAAGGTCGCAGCGAGGCGCGAGACCTCAGCGAACGGGTCGTCGAGGCTGTCGGCGACGTAAAGCCGCAGGCCGCCCTTGGGCTCGTCGGCGCCGTGACGTTTAAGCAGCTCGGCGACGCGCATCTCGGAAACCGCATACGGCCCGGCCTGCTTCTCGATGCCGATGACGCGCTCGGCGGCCTGTGACAGTCTCGCGGGCACGGCGCCCGGGCCCTGCTGATACTGGATGACGGCAGCGATGAGCTCGAGGACTTCGACGGGGTACTGGCCTGTGCCTGCTGCGGGGTCAAGGACGGTGACTTGCGGGGACGCGAAGCCGTCCTTCGCGCCGAGGCGGCGGCGCAGCACCTGGTCGGTCAGCCCGGCCATCGCGGCCACGACGGGGGCCGGCGTGTAGTAGGAGCCGGACTGCTTGCGCAGCTCGTTGTCGTACGTCTCGAGGAACGACTCGTACAGCGTCGCGTAGGCGCGGGTCTCGTGCTTGGGGAACGTGGTGAAGTCCACGACGTAGATGACGCGCACGAGGGTGTCGAGGGTGACCGTGAGGGCGCCGATCGTCTCGTCGGTCAGGACGCCGAGGGCCTTGCCCATCAGGGAGTGCTGACGGCCGAGCGCGGCGGCGATGGAGGCGATGGACTTGCCGGTGAAATCGATGCCGTCGGAGCGGGCGAGGAGCAGGGCGAAGGTGACGGCCTGGGCGTACTCGTCCGCGAACTCGGCGTCAGTCGCGTCGGGGAACAGCAGTTCACGCCAGTCGGATGCCAGGTGGGTGAACGGACCGTCACCCTTCTCCCGCGACAGGGTGTCGGCGACTTCGTCGCGAAGCAGCCGGGTCAGGGGCGCGACGGTTGCGACCAGCTGGGTCACGTTGCGCGGGGCGATGGGCTCCCAGTGAAGGAAGTCGTACAGCAGCCGGGCGAGGCCGTCGCCGGGGTCGGTGAGCTTCGCGCCGGCGACGCGGATGTCACCGTCGAGGCGGACGACGTCTCCGACGCGTTCGCCGGTCCGGTACAGGCCCCAGGACTCGCCATCGGTGTAGATGACATTCGGCAGGGCGGCGAGCTTGGTCCACTGCTTGCCGTCGTGCGTGCTGATCTTGAACCGGGTCGGGTCGGCGCCCTTGCCGGGCGCCTTGACCTCGACATACCCGCTGATGGCGCCGTTCACCTGACAGGCGTAGTCGGGCCGGACCTTCAGGTCGGACAGCGACGCCTCGCCCATCATCGTGAACCTCACGCCGACGACCTCGGCGACCGAGGCGAGCAGCACCTCGAGGGGGCCGCGCATCTGGTCCTCGGGCTCACCAACGGGTGAGGACAGCCGCGGCTTGACGGTCGCACCGAAGGCGGAGACGGCGTGGGAAACGGCGACGACGAGGTTGCTAGGCAGGACGCCCGTCGCCTCGCTCATCTCACCCCCGTGTGCTCCGATCGACTTGGTCGCCCCATTGTGGCCGACTCCCAGCCTGCGGAGCCGTTCATCCCCAGAACGGCCCGTCATCCGGCTGAACGACGAGCAGCATCTGGCGATGTGGCATGCGTCGAGCGCGGGCGGCTCCTCCGGCCAGTCAACGGTCAATCGCCGCCGTCATGATTCCCAGGAGTGGGTCCCGGATGGCGGCCGCGACGACCGCAGGCGGTGGTGAGGCCCAACCCCGGTCGGTCGGAGGGGGTTGGCAATTCCCAGAATGTGGGGGCCTCAAGTCGATGGCCGCGTGAAGAACTGCGAAGGTTTCGTCGACACTCGAATCCCTTGACCACGCATCCACCAGCGGTCGCTCGCGGCCTGTCGCCGATCCCAAATTCGACTCTGCCAAACGACCCGAGACTTCCCACGGCACATGCCCTAGGGGGGCTCGACTACTCGACACCTGAATGACGGAACAGCAACGGCGCCGAGGGTACACACGTCCACAGCGGGTTCTCACCCGATGAGAGGTCCCAGGGTACCCACCGGGGCAGATCTGGGGCATTTCGTCGCGCCCAGATGAGGCGTCCCCTCGAAGGGCGGCAGCGACCGCGCGCCGCGTGGTCGCGTCCCTGGCCGCGCTGCTCGCGTTCGCCGTCGACCACCACTACCTCGAGGTCAACCCCGCCCGTGTCCAGCTCGCGCTGCGCCGCGGCCCACCCCGACGTCACGTGACCCTCGCGCCCGCCGACCTCATCGCGGTGTGGCGTAGGCAGCGCAACCACTCTCGCCTCGCGGACGTCACGCTGTTCCTCGGTTTGACGGGGCTGCGGTGGGGAGAGCTCATCGCCCTGCGACCCTGCGACATCGTCCAAGCCGTCCGCGCCGGGCCGGTGCTGACCATCACCCGCAGCATCGTGCGCGCTGGCGGCGAGGGCACACCACTGGTGAAGGCGACGAAAGCCAACTGCGACCGCCTGGTCCCGCTATCCCGCGTCGCCCTGCAGATCGCCGACCAGTGGGCTGACGGCACAGACCGCGAGGACCTCCTGGTCACCCGGAGTGACGGCGGGCCCCTGAAACCGTCCTACTTCCGCGGCCAGGTCCACTGGACCCAGACCGTCCCCGCAGGGCTGCGGATCCAGGACATGCGCCACAGCGCCGCGACCAACCTATTGCAGAGTGGTGCCGACATCCTCGGCGTCCAGGGCATCCTGGGGCACTCCACCCGCACCACGACGCTGAGGTTCTACGGGCACGTCACCGGTGCCGAGCACCTCCGCGCCGCCATGGACCACTACGAGGAGCCCCTGGCGGCAGGGCTCCACCCCTCCGGGGGCGCCTCGGGGGCGACCTGGCCACCAGGCGAAGCCGTTGCATTCATCGGCGAGATGGGGAATCCTCAGCAATAGCAACGGATTTCCCGTGGAGCCGCCTCGGGGACTTGAACCCCGGGCCTACGCATTACGAGTTGACGACGACTCCCCAAGCAATCGCCTCCCGTGAGGGATCTGAGGCCGCTGTTGACCGCTTGAGACCGGGTTAAGACCGACTGTTCCGGTTTAGTTTCCGCGCTCTTCCAGCCGTCCGCCCGCGGTTCGTCGACGCCTCTTTCAACGAGCGTAGCAGCGCCCGCGTAGGCACCGATCGATGCACCAGTCGATCCAGAGGCGGTCGATGTCCTTCGGCGGTTGACGGTTCCGACGTGAAGTGCAACGGTCGCGCACTCCTCGGCCAAGTGTCGATGGGTCAGATACCCGCTCGCGCGAATCACCGCCTCAGTCATACGTGTAGAAACCGCGTCCACTCTTGCGACCGAGAAGTCCCGCTTCGACCATCCGCGCGAGCAACGGCGGCGGCGAGTAGAGGGGCTCCTTGAATTCCTGATAAAGCGAGTCAGCGACTGCCTTCGTCGTGTCCAAGCCGATCAGATCAGCGAGCGCAAGAGGGCCTTGCGGGTGTGCACACCCCCGAACCATGCCTTCGTCGATATCGGCTGCTGTAGCAAATCCCGACTCCATCATGCGGATCGCTGAAAGAATGTATGGAACTAGTAGTGCGTTCACCACGAAGCCGGCGCGATCCTGGGATCGTATTGCGTGCTTGCCTAAGCGGGTCTGAACAAATTCCCGCGCGCGGCCAAGAACGACGTCGTCCGTGAAGAGACTTGGGACGAGTTCAACGAGTGAAAGTACCGGGACGGGATTGAAGAAATGAATTCCAAGCACATGGGACGGTCGATTCGTAGCGGCCGCCAATTTCATAATGGGGATTGATGACGTGTTCGAGGCAAGGATTGCCTTCGGCGACGCCACGATCCTGTCTAGTGCCTGGAAGACGACGACTTTCGCGGCTTCATCTTCGGCGATCGCCTCAACGACAATGTCTCGGTCGGCCATGGCGTCAAGTTGGTCGACGATCTGGATACGCGCAAGGATCTCTTCTCCGCTCGGGATGAGGCCCTTTTGCTCAGCTCGGCGCAACGACGCCTCCAAGCGTCGACGACCGGTCACACCTGATGCGGCGGTCGACTCGACGACGACTACGTTCAGACCAGCTCGCGCGCACACCTCCGAGATTCCGGCGCCCATCTGGCCACAGCCAATTACCCCGATGGTCGGCCCTGTCGCAGCATCAATAGTCTCGCTCACATCGCTCCATTCATTTTTGGGGTGGCACTATCCGTCGGTCATGTTCGTGCCTTGTATTCCTCGAGGAGTCGTCGGGCGATGATCATGCGTTGGATGTCGGCGGTGCCTTCGCCGATGAGGAGCATGGGGGCTTCGCGGTAGAGGCGTTCGATCTCGTACTCCTTGGAGTAGCCGTATCCGCCGTGGATGCGGAAGGAGTCCTCGACCACTTCCTTGCAATACTCCGAGGCGAGGTATTTGGCCATCCCGGCTTCGAGGTCGTTGCGTTCGCCGGAGTCCTTCTTGCGGGCGGCCATGATCATCATCTGGTGCGCGGCCTCGACCTTGACGGCCATGTCCGCGAGCCGGAACGAGACGGCCTGGTGCTCGATGATGGGCTTGCCGAACGTGACCCGTTGCTGGGCGTACTCCACACCGAGCTCGAACGCCCGGATGCTCAGGCCGCACGCGCGGGCGGCGACGTTGACGCGGCCGACCTCGACGCCGTCCATCATCTGGTAGAAGCCCCGACCAGGCTCACCGCCGAGGATGTCGCCCGAGGTCAGCCGGAATCCGTCCATCACCAGTTCGGTGGTGTCCACACCCTTGTAGCCCATCTTGTCGATCTTCCCCGGGATCATCAGTCCGGGCAGCACCTGACCGAAGCCGGCCGGCTTCTCGATCAGGAACGTGGTCATCGTCTTGTAGACACTCGCGTCCGCGTCGACCTCGCCGGGGGTCAGCACGAGGACCGCGACCAGCGTCGACGATCCGCCGTTGGTCAGCCACATCTTCGCCCCGTTCAGCACGAAGTCACTGCTATCACCGTCACGGACGGCCTTGCTGGTGATCGCCGCGACATCTGACCCGCAGCCCGGCTCCGACATGCTGAACGCGCCACGGACCTCGCCGGTCGCCATCCGCGGCAGGTACTGCGCCTTCTGGGCATCGGTGCCGTGCTGCATCAGCATCCAGGCCACAATGAAGTGCGTGTTGATTACCCCCGAGACACTCATCCAGCCCCGGGCGATCTCCTCCACCACCAACGCATACGTCAGCAGCGACTGGCCCAGACCCCCGAACTCCTCCGGGATCATCAGGCCGAAGACGCCCAGCTCCTTCAAGCCATCGACGATCGCCTGGGGATACTCATCCGCATGCTCCAACTCGGTCGCCACCGGAATGATCTCGTTTTCCACGAACTCGTGGACGGCCGCCAGAATGTCCCGCTGATCCGCCGTGAGCCCCTCCGTCTGCGCAAGGCGCGTCATCTCACGCCTCCGGAGCCACGAAGGTCTGGGTGCGTGCCATGCCGGCGGCGCGACCCTTGGCGGAGATGACCAGTGCCATCTTCCGCGACGCCTCGTCGATCATCTCGTCGCCGAGCATGACGGCGCCCTTCGCGCCACCGGCTGCGGACGTGTAGTAGTCGTACGCGTCGAGGATGAGCTCGGCGTGGTCGTAGTCGTCCTGCCGGGGACTGAAAACCTCGTTCGCGACGTCGACCTGACCCGGATGCAGGACCCACTTGCCGTCGAACCCCAACGCCGCACTGCGTCCCGCCACCCGGGCGTATCCCTCGAGGTCCTTGATCGCCAGATACGGGCCGTCGATCGCCTGCTTGTCGAACGCGCGAGCGGCCATGAGGATCCGCATGAGGATGTAGTGATACGCATCGCCCACGTCATACCCGGGCGGCTGCTCCCCCACCACGAGGGACTTCATGTTGATGGACGCCATGAAATCTGCAGGTCCGAAGATCAGCGTCTCCACCCGTGGACTGGCCTGGGCGATCGCGTCAATGTTGATCAGACCCAGCGCGTTCTCGATCTGCGCCTCGATCCCGATCCGACCCACCTCGAACCCATTGCTCTTCTCCACCTGCGTCAGCATCAGATCCAGCGCAACGACCTGATCAGCGGTCTGCACCTTCGGCAGCATGATGCAGTCCAGGTTCGGACCCGCGCCGCCAACCACCTCGATGACATCGGAATACGTCCACGCCGTCGTCCAGTCGTTCACCCGCACCGAGCGGACCTTGCCCTCATACCCACCCTCATTCAACGCGGCCACGATGTTCCTACGGGCCTCCGGCTTCGCGATCGGTGCGACCGCGTCCTCGATGTCCATGAACACCTGATCAGCCGCCAGACCCCTGGCCTTGTCCAACATCTTCGGACTCGAACCCGGCACCGCCAGATTCGACCGGCGAGAACGCAACTGCTCAGACATGCACGACTCCTGTTCGTGGGCGGTGGTGGGCAGCATCAAGCAGGCGAAAGGTGCCTGCTCCTTCGGATCACCGCAAGGACCTCGGTCATGACGGCGATGAGGTCGTAGTCCTTGGCCGTGAACACTGCATCGATACCCGCGTCGGCAAGCAATCGCGCGTCCTGCTCGGGAACAATTCCGCCAAGCAGCACCGGGACGTTGATCAGGCCGGCTTCGCGCAGCGCATTTACGATCCGGGGGAACGATCTGCAGGTGCGACCCGGACAGGATCGACAGCCCAATGCAGTCGACGTCCTCCTGGACTGCCGCGGAGACGATCTCCTGCGGTGTCAGTCGGATGCCTTGGTAGATGACCTCGAATCCCGCGTCACGAGCGGCCACAACTACTTGTTCGGCGCCGTTCGAGTGCCCGTCAAGTCCCGGCTTGGCGACAAGCAGTCGAGGAGGATGCCCAATCTCCTCCTCAGCCGCGGAAACCGAGGCGCGGAGTGCCGTGAGCCCACGTCGGTCACCCGAACCTGCAGTTCCGGTGACACCGGTCGGTGCTCGAAAGTCCCCGAAGCACTCACGCAGCGTTTCCGACCATTCCCCGGTCGTAACTCCGGCACGTGCACATTCCAGCGAGGCATCCATGAGATTCGCGTCGCGGTGCGCATCCACGCGCAGACAGGCGAGTGCCGCTCCGACGGCCTGCGGGTCACGCTGCGCGCGCCATGCGTGGAGAGCAGCGATTGCGCGCTCCTCGACCGCGGGCTCGACTCTGAGGATCGCCGTGTCGAGGTTGGACGTCAAAGGACTGGGCTCCGTCGTTGTGAACTGATTCACCCCGACGACGACCTCGTCGCCCGACTCGATCCGGCGGCGCCGATCAGTGTGCGATGTGACGAGTTCGCCCTTGAGGTAGCCGGACTCGACGGCCGCGACAGTGCCACCCAATGCCTCGATCAGCGCCATCTCGTCGCTCGCTTGCGAGACAAGGCGGTCCACTGTCGCCTCGATCACGTGCGACCCATCGAAGATGTCCTCATAGTCGAGCAGGTCCGACTCCAGCGCTAGCACCTGCTGCATGCGCAGGCTCGACTGCTGGTCCCACGGCCTGGGTAGCCCCAATGCTTCGTTCCATGCCGGTAGTTGGACGGCTCGGGCGCGGGACGACTTGGACAGCGTGACACCGAGCATCTCCAGGACTATGCGCTGCACGTTGTTCTCCGGCTGTGCTTCTGTGAGCCCGAGCGAGTTGACTTGCACCCCGTATCGGAAGCGGCGGGCCTTCTCGTCAGTAGCGCCGTAGCGGTCGCGCGTGATCTCGTTCCGCATCCGAGCGAACGCCCGCATCTTGCAGACCTCGCCGACGAAACGGATGCCCGCGTTGACGAAGAACGAAATTCGGACGACGACATCGGCGATCTGTTCACGGGGCACGTGGCCGGAGTCGCGCACCGCGTCGAGTACCGCGATCGCCGTCGACAACGCGAATGCGACCTCCTGCACGGGCGTCGCACCGGCCTCTTGTAAGTGATAGGAGCAAATGTTGATCGGATTCCATCGAGGCGTGTTCGAGACACTCCAGGCAATCGTGTCGGTCGCCAATCGCATGGACGGTCCGGGAGGGAACGCGTAGGTGCCGCGCGAGAGATATTCCTTGATGATGTCGTTTTGCGTCGTCCCTGCCAGCATGGCTCGGTCGACGCCTCGCTCGTCAGCAACGGTTACGTACAACGCGAGGAGCCACATCGCTGTCGCGTTGATCGTCATCGATGTATTCATGCGGTCAAGGGGGATCCCGTCGAGGAGAGCCCTCATGTCTTGGACACACGTCACGGGCACTCCGACTTTCCCGACCTCGCCGACAGCAAGGGGGTGATCAGGGTCGTAGCCCGTCTGCGTCGGGAGATCGAAGGCGATCGACAGACCCGTCTGTCCCTTCTCGATCTTCCGTCGATACAGGGCATTCGACTCACGCGCGGACGAATGCCCCGCATAGGTCCGCATGACCCACGGCTTGTCTCGCATCAGCGATGCCGGAATCGGTTGATCTGGATGATGTGCTGGTTTCGGAGGTCGGGTTGGGTGATGCCGAGTCCGGGTTCGGGGGCGAGGGCGAGGACAGCGACTTTGCCCTGGTGGGCGTTCCGGTGGACCTGGTAGGCGGCTTCGCCGGCGTCATCGAGGGGGAAGGTTTGGGAGACGGTGGGGTGGATCATGCCGCGGGCGATGAGCCGGTTGGCCTCGTAGGCCTCGCGGTAGTTCGCGAAGTGGCTGCCGATGATCCGCTTGAGGCTCATCCACAGGTACCGGTTGTCGTACTCGTGCATGTAGCCGCTGGTGGAGGCGCAGGTGACGATGGTGCCGCCCTTGCGGGTGACGTAGACCGACGCGCCGAAGGTCTCGCGGCCCGGGTGCTCGAAGACGATGTCGGGGTCGTCGCCGCCGGTGAGCTGGCGGATCTTCTTGCCCAGCCGCTGCCATTCGCGGGGGTCCTGGGTGTGCTCGTCGGACCAGAACTGGTAGCCCTCGGCGGAGCGGTCGATGATGTGCTCGGCGCCCATCGCCCGACACAGGTCGGCCTTCTGCGGTGAGCTCACGACGCACACCGGGATCGCGCCTCCGTTGACCGCGTACTGCGTCGCATACGAGCCCAGGCCGCCGGACGCGCCCCAGATCAGCACGACGTCGCCCTGCTTCATGTCGGCGCCGTTGCGGGAGACCAGTTGCCGGTAGGCGGTGGAGTTCACCAGGCCAGGGGCGGCGGCCTCCTCCCAGGTCAGGTGCTCGGGTTTGGGCATCAACTGGTTCGCCTTGACGATGGCCAGCTCGGCCAGGCCACCAAAGTTGGTCTCGAAGCCCCAGATCCGCTGCTCGGGATCGAGCATCGTGTCGTTGTGCCCGAACGGGGACTCCAGATCCACGCTCAGGCAGTGCGCCACCACCCGATCACCGGGCTGCCACACACTGACCCCAGGTCCGGTGCGGAGCACCACCCCGGACGCATCCGAGCCGATCACGTGATAGGGCAGATCATGACGCCGGGCATCGGGGGTGCTCCTGGCATACCGATCCAGGAACCCGAACGTGGACACCGGCTCGAAGATGCTCGACCACACCGTGTTGTAGTTGATGCTCGACGCCATCACCGCGATCAACGCCTCGCCAGCAGCCAACTGCGGCGTCGGCACCTCCTCCACATGGATCGACCGACGCGGATCCTTCTGGTGCGAGGCCAACCCATCGAACATGGTCTGCTCATCCCGGTGGATCGTCACCGCCCGATACGTATCAGGAACGTCAAGCGCCGCAAAGGTCTCCGCCGAAGCACCCGCAAGAATGGCATCCAGTAACGCCTGCACACTTCCCCCTTCAGAAGGGTAATCCGAGGGACTCGACCTCAGCTAATAAACCCAGCGTCGATGAATGTAGGTCCGAGTTCGTTCCACCTACCGAAAACCGGACGAGTCGCGGCCACCCGAATTCGATTGGCGGCATACACCAAGATGACTTCGGAGCACGAAGCAGACGATGTGCCGGTATACGACCGACGTCGCAGGTGCGCCCTGGGCATCGTTGATCGCCGACGCATCCGTAGCACAATCACTCGTCGTCTTCGCTGTCCCATTGGCGAAGCGGTTGCTGCGAACACCACTGGGTCGCGGATAACTCGAGCAGCGACCAAGCATGTGCCCATGCAACCGCCCATCCGGCTCTAAGGGCTGAACCACGCCCGCGTCTTCTTGCGCTCATTGGACTGTGCATACTATGGTCTGACCATAGCATTGTCGGCCCACTGCGAAGGAATCTCCATGAGTCAAACGGTCAGCAATCGGGAAATCCCCATCCGCGTGATGCTGGCAAAAATCGGGCTGGACGGACATGACCGAGGGGTGAAAGTCGTCGCCAGAACGCTCAGGGATGCAGGTATGGAGGTCATTTACACAGGGTTGCATCGCAGTCCTGACCAGGTCGTCGCAGCGGCCGTCCAAGAGGACGTTGACGTGCTCGGTGTGAGTCTGCTCTCGGGCGCGCACATGTCGATCTTTCGACGCATCTTCGATCTCTTAGACGCTCTGCCCGAGCCTCACAGATTCACTCTTCTGGCGGGTGGCGTGATGCCTGATGAGGACGTGGAGGAGTTGCATCGTCTGGGTGTCGCTGCAGTGCTAGGGCAAGACACGCCGCCAGAGTCGATCGTCGAGACGGTGCTCCGCATGGTTCCAGTGAGATCACGATAATGGCATCGCTCGTCTCGGAGTCCAAAGCCCTTGAGGATTGGACTTGGCCACCCAAATACGACGACGGGTACCGGCCGGTTGATGACCAGGTGCACTGGTTCCCGGTTCGCGAAACTATGGATGCTGACGAACGCGATGAGCTCTTGTTGAGACGCGTACAGCAGGTTATGTCTTACGCCTGGGATCGATCGGAGTTCTATAAGAGCAAGTGGCGCGACGCCGGACTCGAACCTCAGGACATCACCAGTTGGGAGGCGTTCGAGCAAGTTCCCGTAGTTCGAAAAGAAGAGTTACGCGCTGATCAGGCAATGAACGAGCCATTTGGCAGTTATCTATGCGTGGCGCCATCCGAGGTAAAACATATCAATGGGACGTCGGGGACGACCGGCCGGCCGACCACTTTTGGAGTGAACAGGCGAGACTGGAACTCCATCGCCAACGCGCACGCACGCGTGATGTGGGGCATGGGAATTCGGCCGCAAGACACGGTAATCATCGGCTCCCCACTCGCCCTCTACTGGGGGTCGTGGGGCGCATATCTCGGCGCGGAGCGCTTGGGCGCCACAGTGTTTCCCTTCGGTGCCGGTGTCGCAGGTCAAACACTCAGAACCGTCCGGTGGATGCAGCAGATGAAGGTCGATGTCTTCTACGGGACGCCGTCGTATGCACTACGTCTGGCCGAGGTCGCCACGGAGGCTGGAATCGACCCACGGGACCTCGGACTACGCCTGTTATTCTTCTCAGGCGAGCCGGGGGCGAGTATCCCGTCGATCCGCACGAGGATCAGTTCTGCGTTCGGTGCTGCGGTCTACGACTCAGGAAGCATGGCCGAGGTCAGCCCTTGGATGCATCTCGGATCGTCAGCCGACGCTCCGGGCCTGATGTGCTGGCAGGATCTCGTGTACACCGAGGTCTGCGATCCACAAACGCTGCGCCGGGTGCCGTACGGATCACAAGGCACACCCATATATACGACGATGGAACGCACGTCGCAGCCGATGATCCGATTGCTCTCGAACGACCTCACAGATTGGGAGGCCCCATCGGCCGAACGTGGTCGCACGTACCCGTTCTTGCCTCGTGGCATCTACGGGCGCATCGACGACATGTTCGTTGTGCGAGGCGAGAACATCTACCCCAGCGCGATTGACGACGTCGTCATGGGCGATCAGGCCTACGGCGGTGAACATCGGATCGTGATAAGCCGGGACCAAACAATGGATGTTCTCGTGGTCGAGGTCGAGCACGAGAACATCGCGGACACAGGTTCCTCTGTCGACACATGGTGTGCCGATCTTTCCGAACGGCTGCGTACCGTCCTAGGAGTCGGTGCCCAAGTCGTTCCGAAGCCGAAGGGCACGTTCGAGCGTACTGAATTCAAGGCGAGGCGTGTTATCGACGGCCGAGAGCTGTGGACCGCAGGCGATTTGACGATGCCGAAGGTCTCACCTTGAACCGGCCGATGTCCCTTGCGCCGTCCGCGTACATGGCGGACGACTCAGACATAGTTGCACGCGTGCTCGACGGCGAACACGGCGCGATTGCCCGTATGCTGACACAGGTCGAGCGCAGGACTCCAGCCGTCAACGATCTCTTGGCGGCACTCCATCACGCGACTGGCCGTGCCCATGTCGTCGGGGTCACCGGCCCGGCAGGCAGCGGAAAGAGCACGTTGGTTGCTGGGCTGGCCGCCGCCTACCGACGGACGGGGCGCAGCCTGGGAATCCTCGCGGTTGATCCTTCGAGCGTGATCACAGGCGGCGCGATCCTGGGAGATCGGATTCGAATGTCCGATCTCGGGAGTGACCCCGACGTGTTCATCCGTTCGATGGCCACGCGCGGGGCCCTCGGCGGTCTGTCTCGGGCCGTGCTCGATGGCGTAAGCGTCCTCGATGCAGCTGGTATGGACGTTGTGATTCTGGAGACCGTCGGCGTCGGGCAGGCCGAGGTCGACGTCATTAGCGTGGCGCAGACGATCGCTGTCGTCAGCGTCCCGGGCTTGGGGGACGAGGTCCAGGCGATCAAGGCCGGATTACTCGAAATTGCGGACATTCACGTTGTCAACAAGTCGGATCGTCCAGGTGCCGATCGGACCGTCGCCGAGATTCGAGACGTCGTGCGCCATTCCCCACATCGTGAGGGCCAGTGGAAGGTGCCGATTCAGCAGACGGTCGCGTCAAGTCATGAAGGGATCGACGACCTCATGCGAATATTCGACGACCATGCCGCGTGGCTGGCAGGGAATGGCGCACGCACCGACAGCCATCGTCGAAACGCAGCAACGCGAATTCGGTGGGCGGCCGAAGAGCTTGTACTCGGCCGCTTCCGTACCGGAGATACGGCGTTCGATGCGGCCGTGGAAACGGTCGTGTCACGGCAATCCGATCCGGTGAGCGCGGCCAGGAAGTTGATCGCCGGACCCATCGCAAACTGCTAGCGATACACGATTCCAACTACAGCAACAGAGGAGATCGTCTGCCATGACCGGGCCTAACGAACGAGATGGTCTACTGCTTCGGAGCGACGCCCTCGTGCATGCGGTGTGCAAGGAGCGAGCGGACTGGGAGTTGAACGAGCTGGCCGATTTCACGGTGCGGGCGCCGGAGTCCAAAGATGCCTACGTCACCGGTAGCGGCCTTCCCGTCAACCGTGTCTACACGCCCGAACACTTGCCGAGCAACTGGCATGAGATCGGACTTCCCGGCCGTTACCCCTACACGCGGGGGCCCTATCCGACCATGTATCGCGGCCGAAACTGGACGATGCGTCAGATCGCCGGCTTCGGTCAAGCGGAAGAAACGAACATGAGATTTCGATATCTGATTGAGCAGGGCCAGACCGGATTATCGGTCGACTTCGATATGCCCACGTTGATGGGCCTCGACAGCGACGACGCAATGAGCCTCGGGGAGGTGGGACGCGAGGGCGTCGCCATCGACACGCTTCCGGATATGGCCGCACTCTTCGACGGTATCGATCTGGAAAATATCTCAGTGTCAATGACAATCAATCCCTCAGCCTGGATCCTGCTCGCGAT
Source organism: Actinomycetota bacterium (assembly GCA_030681835.1). GTDB lineage: Bacteria > Actinomycetota > Actinomycetes > S36-B12 > S36-B12 > UBA10649. The sequence continues at coordinate 8,584 of JAUXRN010000106.1, read as the reverse complement.
GTACGTGGCGGTCGCGGAAGACCGCGGATACGACCTCAACAAACTCTCCGGAACGATTCAGAACGACATTCTAAAGGAATACGTCGCTCAGAAGGAGTGGATCTTTCCTGTTAGGCCAAGCATGCGAATCGTACGTGACTGCATCATCTATTGCGCTGAACATATGGCGCGCTACAACCCAGTCAACATCAGCGGGTACCACATCAGCGAGGCCGGCGGGAGCGCACTACAGGAGGTCGCCTTCACGATGGCGATTACGCGGGCCTATGTCGAGGATGTCGTTGCGGCGGGCGTTGACGTCGACGAATTCGCATCTCGCCTGTCGTTCTTCTTCGTCAGCCAGGCGGACTTCTTCGAGGAGGCTGCCAAGTTTCGTGCGGTCCGTCGCTACTACGCGAAGATGATGAAAGAGCGCTTCGGCGCGAAGATGCCAAACTCGATGCGCCTGCGCTTCCACGCCCAAACCGCTGCGGCTACCCTCACCAAACCGCAGCCCATGAACAACATTATCCGCACGACCTTGCAGGCACTATCGGCAGTTCTCGGCGGAGCGCAGTCGCTCCATACCAACGGATTGGACGAGGCGTACACGATCCCGAGCGAGACTGCGATGAAGATCGCACTCCGGACTCAGCAGATCATCGCCGATGAAACCAACGTCACGAACGTTATTGATCCACTTGGTGGCTCGTACTATGTCGAGGCCCTAACGGACGAGATTGAACGCGGCATCGAAGACATCATGCAACACGTCGAAGAAATGGGAGGTGTTGAAGCAGCAATTGACCAGGGCTACTTCCAACGGGAGATTTCAGACACCGCTTATGACTTCGCGCGACGAAAGGCCAGTGGAGAACGACCAGTCATCGGGGTCAACAAGTACATCGACGACGGACCTGGTGAGAAGATCGAGACCCACCAGCTCGATCCAGAGTCTGAGTCGCGCCAAATCACACGACTTCAGCAGCTCCGCGCTGGTCGCGATCCGGTTAGAGCGAGCGCTGCACTCGACACACTCCTACGCGTGGCTCAGGACAAGGAGGCAAACCTCATGCCCGCCACCATTGAGGCCGTGCGGGCACATCTGTCGATGGGAGAGATCACGGGTGCGCTACGTGACGTCTTCGGCTCATACGTCGAGACTCCCGTCTTCTGATGAGACGGCGATGTCGAATTTGGTGCCTACCGAGCGCCCGTCGCGCCTCGCGACGTCGCAAGTCGCTGATTCACCCAACCCTGATGGTGGCTGAGCCGACAAGTACTAAACGGCCACCATTGTGCAATACGGGCGAGCATCCATGTTTACGGCCAACAACAACCCCGAGACGCCGGAATGTTGGTCGTGAAAGGGCCTGAACTCGCGAAATGAAGAGAGATCGCCTGGAGGCACCACCCAGCCACATACCCCGTAGAGCGGAGACCAAACATGAGAATTGCGGTCTTGGTGAAATACGTCCCCGACGCAGCCGGAGATCGACACTTCACTCCGATCTTCACAACCGAACGGGACGCCGTCCAGGGCCTGCTATGCGAACTTGACGAGTACGCAATCGAGCAGGCCCTGCAACTTGTAGAGACGGCCGGCGAGGGCCAAGTTACCGTCCTGACAATGGGTCCCGATAATGCCGCACCGGCTTTGAGCCGGGCGCTGTCGATGGGGGCCGACGACGCGGTGCACATCGTCGATGACTGCTTGGCCGGCTCGGACGCGCTGGCTACCTCTTTGGTGCTGGCTGCGGCGCTCGCCCGGATCGACGCCGATCTCATACTCACGGGCATGGCTTCGACTGATGCTGGCCTCTCGGTCATCCCTGCCATGGTTGCCGAGCGGCTCAGTCTGCCTTTACTGTCGTTCGCATCGGCGCTGCGGGTGGAAGGCAAGTACGTCACGATTCGTCGTGATGACGACGAGGCAACCGAAACTATTACGACGACCTTGCCAGCAGTGGTCTCCGTCACCGACCGAACCGGCGAGGCCCGGTATCCCTCGTTCAAAGGAATCCTCGCCGCGAAGAAGAAGCACATCGAGAGACTCTCGCTAGCCGGGCTAGGCATCGACCCGGCGCAAGTTGGTCTCTTAGGCGCAATGACAGTCATGTCGAGCGTTTCGAGGACGCCCTCCCGTGCCGCCGGGGTCAAAGTGCTCGATGAGGGTTCCGGCGGTATCCAGGCTGCCGCTTACCTTGCGGCCAACGGTTTCATCTGAACAGGAGGGGAGGTCGTGGTATGAGGGAGGTTCTAGTCCTTGCTGAACACGAACGCGGTCAGATTAGCAAGAGCACTACCGAGTTGCTGACCCTTGCCAGTCGAATGGGAATGCCTGCGGTGGTCCACCTAGGTGACCTTACGGAGTCTGCCCGATCAGTTCTCGCTGAGTACGGAGCTGGCAAGATCTACATTGTCGACCGCCCCGCCGTTCATGAGTACCGCGTGCTGCCAGCAGCTGAGGCTCTCGTCACCATTTCGGTTCAGTCTTCACCAGTTGCAATCCTGATCACTTCGTCCGCCGAGGGTAAGGAAATTGGTGGGCGGTTGGCAGTCAAACTTGGCTCAGGCATCATCATCGACGCGATCGACGTCGCTGCGGACCTGACCACGACGCAGTCGGTCTTCGCGGACTCCTTCATCGTGCGCGCAAACGTAGCGACTGGAATTCCGATAATCACGGTAAAGCGAAACTCGACGACCCCCGTGGCCGCTCCAACCACGCCCACCATCGTCAAGATCGACGTGAAAACTAGCGAGTTGGCCATGGCCGCCACGATCGTCGACCGAACGCCCCACGATCAGTCAAGTAGACCCGAGTTGAGTGATGCCACAGTCGTGGTCTCGGGTGGTCGCGGCGTTGGAAGCGCGGACAACTTCTCCCTGATCGAGGACCTCGCGGACGCGCTGGGTGGCGCTGTAGGAGCGTCGCGCGCTGTCACAGATCTGGGCTGGTATGCACGCTCCAATCAGGTAGGGCAGACCGGCAAGACCGTCTCTCCGCAGTTATACATCGCCAACGGAATTTCGGGCGCCATTCAACATCGAGCCGGGATGCAAACGTCCAAGACCATTTTGGCTGTCAATACGGATCCCGATGCACCAATCTTCGACATCGCCGACTTCGGCGTCGTTGGAGACTTGCTGCGCGTCGTGCCTCAGCTGACCGAGGAGATCGCAAGGCGGCGGAGTTGATTGCTTCCGGCAGCCGATCAAGCCAAGGTGAGTCGCAACTGGTGTAAGTTGTCCTCCTCAAACGTCTGAAGTCGACGCCGGCTTCGTCCTGCGTCACCGGCGTGGATGGTGATGTCGTTGATCTGCGTCCTCCGGTAAGCATGGATGCACCGCAGTGCTGACGCTGGGATTCTCGTTCGCCCAAAGTCTCCGGCCGTCGGCCAGTCTGTCGGCGACCCATACTCTGCAATCGTGACTGACACGCACTCAACAGCAGCATTCAGCGACCGCAGTGCGGCGCATTCGTCACTTAGTCAGTCGTCGGTTCTAACGTGTCGGGACTGTCGCAAACACCGCCCCACCATGCCGCGGGCAAGATCGCCGCATTGAACGCGTCGCGCGACGACAGCGCCGATTCGACTAGACCATGTGGCAACCCAGTCGCGTTCGTGCCGACGGAATGGGCAACTGTTGCGATTCCCGAACTTGCCCGCTGCGTATTGAATACGTCCGTGAGCTCATGCCAATGGCTCCACGTGATGATGCTCAGCACCGGCCCCAACGGGGAGCTGGCTTGCTCAGCGGCTACCGCCTGTGATCCAGGTTCCCCGAGCAAGACGACAGTTGGGCGCATCCGCCACCCCATTCGATGCTCAACATCGTCAGGGAGGCTCGATCCACCAAGCAGAACCTCGGCGCCAACAGCGACCAGCGCGTCAACTCGATCGCGCGCCCGCTGGCGTACCGGCTCGGTTGGCAGCGGCGCCGGAACTGTACGACTGAGCAGGGGAAGCAACTCGTTAAGTACTGAACCTACCTGGTCACGGTGTAGAGCGAGTAGGGGCAACCCATACGGACCACCGGCGTTGTGCACGCGAACGCCGGTGGCGATCGCGTCCGCGAGTCGGGCGGCGTCGATGTCAGTGTCCGACCCCACGATTGTGACGTTTCCTCCAGCGCTTAACGTGTACGTCGCAACTCCTGAGCGTTCACTTCGCCTTAGAGCCTGACTGATGATTCGGTCGCCGGCGCGTACATGCAGGGAAGACAAGTCACGCCGTCTGATCAACTCGCCACCAACATCGACCCCGGTACCCTGCACAAGGTTGATGACTCCTCCAGGAAGGCCCGCGTCGGCGGCGAGGACGCAAAATGCGACCGGTGTGAGTGAACCGCGCAGTGACGGCTTCACAACCACGGTGTCACCACGAATTAGGGACGGTAGGAGGCTGGTGACCATCTCGGTGAAGGCCAGTCCCCAGGACAGAATGTGACCGGTGACGCCCCGCATGGTTTGGCGACTGCCGGCTGCGGGCGATTGCACCAGTCCCCGCGCCGCGGCGACAGTTGCAGCTAGTAACCGAGACGAGTCATCCATCGACAATCCCGACTCGACACTCTGCAAGTGCGCGAGTTCAGGCGAACACGCCATCACTCGGTCAAGGAACGCATTTAGGCGCAGCTCGCGCTCTGTCGACTTGGCCCAAGGACCAGCCAGAGCAGTCTTCCCCGCTATAACGGCCGATTCGACGTCGAATCGCGACGACAGGGGCACGACCCCGCTAATTGAGCTGTCAAGTGGGTTGCGAATCTCGAACTCAAATGGGGCCTTGGGGAATTGCCATTTCCCGGCTATGAAGTTGCGCCCGTAATGCTCGAGAGGCATCCCATGCGCTGTTGTTTCGAGTTGCACGCTCATCCGTGCATCCTCGAGTCGTGGTTGGCGTGGAGATCTCGACAAATACTGTCGTTGGGCGCGGCCATGCGCTACGCGAGGAACCGGTCGAAGTAAATCCGGTCGGCCCTTGCTGTGCCGTCCTTCACCAGGCGTACCAGTGCAGCGTCGATCATGGGTGCTGGCCCGGCCATGTAGATGTCATGAAGGGCGAGGTCGGGCCAGTCGTCAGCGAGGTGGTCTAACGCAAGTCCCGTACGGGTCCGGCCAAGCAGCGGGTGCGCCGAGTCCGGATTTGTCTCAACGACGGATACTACCCGTACACCCGCGTTGACCAGCGAGGTCAGGCGTTCCGCGAAGACGATATCCGCCATGCGCCTGGATCCTACGTACAGGTCGATGCGCCTCTCAGGCGAATGGACGGCCAATTCTTCGGCGATCGCGAGGATAGGTGCCAAGCCTGTTCCGCCAGCCAGACATAGCACGGGGCTCTCTCGTGGCGACTGCGCGTAGGCCTTGCCGTATGGTCCCTCGATAATGAGGTCTGATCCGGGAACGAAGCGCTCGAAGAGCCATTCTGTCGCTGCTCCACTCGGCTTTGCTCGTACAAGCAGTTCGAGAGATGTCACAGCCGTTTCGCCAGAGGATCGCGTCATTGAATAAGCGCGACGGACGCCATCAGGGAACTCGAGCAGCACGTACTGACCTGGCAAGTAGATAACCGGTTCTGACACGTCGAAGACGAATCGTGCGGTGTCGGCGCTCAAGCTCTCCCGCAGAGCCAGTCGACCGCGCAGCCTCGCGGGTCTCGGCTCGCTGCGTGCCGGGATCGCATCGGAGAGCGGTGCGAGTACTTCGCAATGGCCTTGGGGTAGGGATTGACACATCAGAATGCGGTTCCCCTTGCTGCGGTCTCTGGCGCTGAGTCCAGTCGCGGCGTCCCATCTGGGTCGTACCGAACCGTATGTCAGTTGCGCGCGGCAACTGCCACAACCACCGCTGGCGCAGTCGTAGGTAAGCGCCAAGCCGTGCCGAAGTCCCGCGAGCAGGATCGTCTCTTCCGGTGCGCATTCGACGAGAGTGTCAATCCCACGGAAAGAGACGGTGGCTCGAGGCGGGCTGGTCAACGCATTCATCCCGTTCCTAGCCGCAACCCGCCTGCCTCGACAATCGTCGCCCAGTCCGCGCGGACTCCAGCCGCGAGATGCGCGGACTCCTGGTCGCCGTCGACGGAGAGCAACTGGACGCCAGACTCGATCATGGCGAACCCCAGCGGCGCAAACTCATCGAGATACCCTTGAAGCACTGGGCCGTTGCTGCTATCCGACTCAAGCAGGAACGAGGTTAGTGCTGCGGTCCAACTCTGGCTACGGCGACAATCGCGCCAGAGATTGTCGAGCATCAGCGCGTCAAGATGGTCTCCGGCCGCAGCGAGTTGCCGTCCTAGCAGGTCTATAAGGAGGAGATCGGCGACCGGCTTGACAACGAGATTGGTCGCGACGAGTGCACGGTCCCAGTCGAACTCGACGAGTGCCAGTTCGACGGCGCGCCGAATGGGTTGCCAGTTCGTGTCGTTCTCCCAATGACCCCTCTCGGAAGTAGCAAAGCCGCGATCTGGATGGCTGCGATTCAGTTGAGTGGTCCGGTAAGCGTTCAACTGAACACGCCGAAGTTGGTCGGCAGTCTGGAATGCGGCGCAGTTGGCTACATAGCTACTAGATGCCAGCTGCTGAAGGTAGGCCGAAAGCATCTGAAGACCGTGCCCAAGATAGCGACTCGGAGCTAGGGCGCGGCCCAGCATGTCCAGGGCTTGCACGCTCAGCGTGCGGTCGGCGCCGTCGCGATCGAACTGCTCGAGCAGCAACTCGATGTACGTCTCCTGGTCGTCCTGCTCAGCGACGTATTTCCCGTACGTGAGCGCGGCGGGGTCTCGGAACAGATCCCAATCCGCGACTCGCAGTTTCGTGGCGTCGCGATGCTCGAGCAACCACGCGTTGCCATTGACATCCGGACCCAATTCGAGTGGGATTGCGCCGGTCGTATGATTCATGTTATGCGCGGTGATTTCATACTCAGTCGGACGCCGCCCCAAGTTGCCGAACGCGCTCCACGTCTTGAGGCTGCGGGTCCGGATCTGCGGGGTCGCTTTTTGACTACTCATTTGTATGCCCTTCAGGCTTCGGCGGAGGATTGATCGTAGAACCACACGTATTCGTCAGTCCGGGTCTTGAGCCGCCCCCTGAAGGCAGGCATCTCGATCTCAAGAGCAGCAAGTTGGTACGACTGACCTAGGCTCCGCTCGAGGCTTGCGAGCGTGAGACGGCACTCACCAACCATGTGGATGCGCACGTAATCATCACGATCGAGCACGAGGACGTCTCGGTCCGGGTTGTCGGCGTCGACGGCTTCAATTACCGCCTCGGCGAGATTGCCGGCGCGGATTACCGGGCCAACAAGATCGCCAAGTGATTCCGAGGTTGCGTCCATCTCCAAGACTGTCATTTCTGATTCTCGACTCTCTCGTCAGCTGAAGCTGCGGCGGTTGGTGAACATCAAGTCAACGTGCCTTTGCCGCGGATCGTGTTGGGATGCACGGTCGGACGCGGATGATGCCTTCCTCGATCTGATGGTCGTAGCGCGTGAGAGCATTTCCGCGCGGGTTAATGCTCGTTCCAGTGAGAGCGTCGAACTCCCAGCCGTGAGCTCGACAAGTAAGGACGCCGTCCTCAAGTTGACCTTCGACGAGCGAGAAGCTCTGGTGGGGACAGATCCCGTCGTAGGCGCGAATCGCCCCCGATACTTTGAGAATGAGAACTTCAGTGTCGTCCAAGTCAAACGACTCCATCTCGCCGTCCCACAGCGAGTCCACGTCGACGATTTCCACGAAGTCGGCGCCATCGCCGCAGTCAGGTAGCAACGGAAGCCCGCTCGCGGAAGCGAACGTCGAACCACTGCAGTGGCATCAGGTCGTGTTCGGCCACGACGGCGCCGAATACCGTCGATTCGGGGATGACCACATCGTCGAGCAGTACTTCGTATCCAGGCGGGTCGGTGGGCATCGGGACGCGATGTCCGACACTTAGCGTCGCCACCTTTTCGGCTACATCAGCCATCGTGTCATCCGTATCCACGGCGACGAGGTGCGGAATGAAGTCGCCGACAAATCGGCCAGTGATCGGAAATAGTGCCATGTGAACTCTCCCTTTCCCTCAGCCGGCTTCTGCAGTTACGTAGTCCTTCGCCCAGGCGTAGCCGTAGGCATCGTCGCCCATTACGTCGGGAGTCAGCCCCATGTACGCGAGCGCACCTCCGAGATCGGGGGGGGAGAATCTCCCCTCCGATGAACCGATCGACGAAACTCCGATGGCCCGCGTAGCGCTCAGGATCCTGCTCGAAGCACCACTGTGATATTTCCGAATCGAAGCTATACAGGCGCTCCTTGTAGACGAGTTGATGGGGCTCAAGATCGTGTCGCGACATGGCGGAGCCGATTGGCAGCTGGGTCAGGTTGCACAGTGACGGAAGAGTCACAGGGAGCGTGTCTTGAATCCGATCATCGTTGACGTTCTTGATGATCTCATCCCACATGACTCCCCAGTTGTCCTCCCAGGGTCAAGTCCTGTGAGGTGGTGTACGACGGCTGATCCTTCGTCGTCGTGGTTCAGGCGCTCAGCGCCTGCAGCGTGATGTCCTCGGTGGCCTCCGTTTCGGTGCTGGTGACAGCTTTTGACTTGGCGAGAACCTCGAGGC